>JAJFBJ010000217.1 GCA_020697375.1 Nitrospira sp.
CTGGCAGTGAAGCCCTTCACATGCAGTTCGTAGATCACAGTCCGGTCCCACGGAGTCCGCAACAATCGGTCGCCTCCCCAAGTAAAGGCCTGGTCGATCACCAGGCATTTGGGCATATGCCTGGCACTATCATCGTCGTTGCGTGAAAGATCCTCCAGGGGATTGCCCATCTCGTATCCAAACAGCGTCTCGGACCAATCCATCCCGCCTGCGATCGCTTTGGCATAGGGATCCAAGAGGAGTTTGGCGGGATTGAAACGGTGGCCGGCTTCGGGGTCGTAGGGCCCATGCATGCGGTAGCCATAATGCTGTCCTGGCCGGATCTCCGGCAGGTACACATGCCAGACGTAATCGGTGCATTCCTCTATCCTGATCCGGTGCGATTCTTCAGCGGCGTCGGGATGGTCGAACAGGCAGAGGTCCACCGCCGTGGCATTTTCGGAAAACAGCACGAAGTTCACCCCTTCGCCATCCCATGTGGCGCCCAGGGGATAGGGACGTCCGGGCCAGGTTCTCATACGTAGCCTGTCTCCATACATGTGTGAGGCGGTCAAGGTATCATACAATGAGGGAAACAGGCGGACTCAAGTGACCGGCGCAAACCGTTGACCATCCGCCACAACATGGTATAAGGCCTGCGGGGCGATCCTTTAAATACGGTGTTCTTGGAGCATGACCATGCCCATTTCTCATGTGCTCATTATCGACGACGATGCCATTCACCTCTCCACGCTGGCGTCGACGTTGCGTCTCAGATTGCCTGACACGCATGTCGAGACGGCAAAATCCGCCTTGGCCTCTCTTGAGCGTATCAGGGCCAATGAGTTTGACGCCATTGTGTGTGACGGACAGCAACCGGGAATCGAAGGAGTGGCGTTCGTGCGAGCCCTGCGGAAACTTCACCCGCAGACCCCGGTCCTGCTGATGATCGAAAAGGACGATCAGGACTTCATCGGGCAGGCGATGGAGGCGGGGACCTATGACGTCCTGGTCAAACCGGTCGGCGAAGGCACATTGCTGCTCGCCATGTATCGCGCCCTCGAAACTTACCGACTGCGAGGCCAGGTCAAGCGTGAAGAGGAACAGCTCGTGGCTACGGTGGGCAGGTTGCTCAAGGATCTCGAGGTGTTGTACGGCGCCGATGGATTGCCGGCTCATTTTGCGGCCTTCATGGATCAGGTGCAGGCTGACAGGCTGGCCAATGGAAACAGGAACGGCCTCTCCAATCATGCTCCCAATGGCGGGAAGGCAACGAGCTGATGTTAGAGGGCTGAGATTGACGGTCAGTCATGCGGCTGACAGAGGTCGTTGTGCGATTCGAACCTGATGCATCTTGAGACAGGGGAGAAGGCGACGGCCAACTGTCCGGAAGTACTCAGAGAGTTGAGTCGCTTAGTATCGACCGCTGCATGAATTCTCCTCATCCCGACTGCTAGAGACGAAGGCACGACTGTTGCGTAGTCATATTGTGATGTGAAGCTCAGCCGAACCGTGATCGTCCAATAGAACAGTCGGAGGGTCAGCCATGCAACAGTCTCTAGGGATACGCGTCTATTTAGCAGTCTGTGCCATGTTCATCTCGTCCATGTTCGGTCGCTCCTGGGCCGCCCGCAAGTAAGTCTCATTACGCTGCCGCTTTGGTCAACGCAGCCTATTGTCTCTTCGCGACAGCATTAGCCGCGTCGAACTTGGTTTCTTTTCCGATCATGACCGACATGGTCAACGCATCGCAATCCTCGCAGTAAGTTGTGGCAATGCGATCACGGATTTCCCGGTAGTTCAAGAACTCAAAGTCAGTTGAACGCATAGCTCTTGGGGACATTTCCACTGTCGTTCTGCGGAAAGGCCTACTCTACGATCGATTAATCTGAGGTTGGAAGGAGCGCATATCCTGATACAGATACTTCTGGAATCCAGCGAAGACCTGTCCAATTTCTTCCGGTTTGCCCAAGTCCGCCACGGCGTCGGCGATGGAGTTGTGATATTTGAGCCTGAGCAGCGGCGTCAGCTTGTCCTGATCTAGCTCTTCCACGCCCACCGTGACGTAATGTGAAAGCACGAAGTCGAGGAACATCTGCTGCTTACTGTTGAAGTGGTGGCTGATTTCGACCTTGGCCTTCGCGGCTCGATCCTCCCGGCTGAGCGGCGGCAGGGCATAGGCTATGTGAGCCAACACATCGAAGAGGTCGCTTTTTTCGGCGTCGATAATCTTCTGCATCTCAGCCATCTGCTCCTTGCCAAAACCTTTCTCGGACAAACGCTCCAAGAGTTTGGCTCGCGTGTCGGGTAGACTCCACAGGGCGCGGAGTTCCGCTTCGTCTTTGAAGAACTCCGGCAATTTGCCGAACAGAAGTTCCATGAATTGCTGTGCCGACATCGGCGAGCCGTCGGGGTGCCAGAACGAGGTGACCATCATGTGCTGAATGGTGCGGGCCTTGCCGTCGGCCAGCTTCACTTTGATCTTCTGCCGCGTGACGTATTCGCCTGGTTTCTCGCGCACCCTGTCAGGCAGTGGGTCCGGCCGCGGTGGGAAGGGCGTGGGCTTCGGTTCCGGCTCCATCGGCTCGCCATCCCACTCCGGATCATTGAAATGATGGTGCGCCTTCACGAAGTCATAGATCGTGAAGTAGTCCTTGCCGTCGTAGAGCCTGGTCCCGCGTCCGATGATCTGTTTGAACTCGATCATCGAGTGGATCGGGCGCATCAGCACAATGTTCCGAATGTTGCGGGCATCCACGCCGGTGGAGAGTTTTTGTGAAGTGGTGAGGATTGTCGGGATGCTCTTCTCGTTGTCCTGAAAGTTGCGCAAGTGTTGCTCGCCGAGCGCACCGTCGTTGGCTGTCACCCGTTGGCAGTAGTTCGGGTCTGTGCCGGTCTTCATCTGGTTGATCAGATCGCGTACCGCCAGCGCATGGTCCTGCGTGGCGCAGAAGACCAGGGTCTTTTCGTGCTGATTGATCAGGTCCATGAAGAGCTTCACCCGGTGCGCTTCCCGTTCCTTGATCTCGATGATCTTGTTGAAGTCTGGTTCCGTGTAACGCTTCCCGGATTCGATCTCCCCCTCGATCAGCTTGTCGTCGGCTGTGTAGACATAATCGTCGAGCGTGGTGGAAATCTGCTTCACCTTAAAGGGCGTGAGGAAGCCGTCGTTGATACCGTCTTTCAGCGAGTAAATATAGACCGGCTCGCCGAAATAGGCGTAGGTGTCCACGTTATCTTTGCGCTTGGGCGTGGCAGTCAGCCCGAGCTGTACCGCCGGCGCGAAGTAGTTGAGGATGTCCCGCCAGTTGCTTTCGTCATTCGCCCCGCCCCGGTGGCACTCGTCGATGACGATGAAGTCGAAGAAGTCCGGCGGGTACTCCCCGAAATAGGGCGAAGGCTTGCCGTCTTTCGGCTGGCCACTCATGAAGGTCTGGAAGATGGTAAAGAACAGGCTGCCGTTCTTCGGCACCTTGCCTTTCTTACGGATGTCATCCGGCTCGATTCGCACCAGCGCATCCTCAGGGAAGGCCGAGCTGAGGTTCCAGCGGCTATGGAACAGTTTCCAGGCGATCTGAAACGCGATGAAGGTCTTGCCCGTGCCGGTTGCCAGCGTGAGCAGGACGCGGGCTTTGCCTGCGGCGATGGCCTCCAGCACCCGCTCCACGGCAATGTCCTGATAGTAGCGTCCTTGAAAGTATCCGCTCTTGTCTTCAAAGGGCACCGTGGCGAAACGATCGCGCCAAGCATTCTGTCTG
>JAJFBJ010000018.1 GCA_020697375.1 Nitrospira sp.
TGAAACGGCTCGGCGCCTCATGCGATTGGGAGCGACAGCGATTCACGATGGACCCTGGTCTTTCGGAAGCCGTGCTGGAAGTCTTCGTCCGACTTTATGAAGACGGACTATTGTATCGCGGCGAGCGGCTGATCAACTGGTGCCCACGTTGCCTGACCGCCCTGTCCGACATCGAAGTCGAGCACGAAGAGATCACCGGGAAACTCTATACGATTCGCTATCCCCTCGCCGAGGATCCATCGCAATTTCTCCTGGTTGCCACTACACGTCCCGAAACCATGTTCGGAGATGCAGCGGTTGCCGTGCACCCTGAGGACGAACGGTATCGCCATCTTATCGATAAACGAGTCTGTCTTCCGCTGACGACACGCACGATCCTCATTGCCGGCGATTCGATCCTTGTGGACCGTGAGTTCGGCACGGGTGTCGTCAAGATCACGCCGGCGCACGACTTCAACGACTTTGTAGCAGGAGAACGAAACAAACTACCTCGCATCAAGATCATGGATATCCACGCCAACCTTCGGTTGACTGGCGCCCTGGCAGAGCCGGAGGTGGTCCAAGCGGTCGAGGGGCTTCCCGTGTCCAAAGCCAGACCTAAGATCGAACAGCTGCTGACCGATCGAGGCATGCTTGAGAAAGTTGAGCCCCACAAGATGGCGCTCGGCAAGTGCTACCGCTGCAAAACGGTGGTGGAGCCGCTCCTGTCGGATCAGTGGTTTGTGAAGATCAAACCGTTGGCTGAACCGGCGATTCAAGCGGTCGAGGATGGTCGAGTCAGGATCATTCCCGAAGCGTGGACGAACAACTATCTCGGCTGGATGCGGGACATCAAGGACTGGTGCATCTCAAGGCAAATTTGGTGGGGCCACCAAATTCCCGTCTGGTATTGCGAGACTTGCTACGGAACCGCCTTTTTACGGCGGGCTTCAGACGGAGCACCGCTGATTCCTTCCGACGCCTCAGTGATTGTGGCGAAAACCAAACCGGCAACCTGCGAAAAGGGCCACTCCGATGCATTGGTACAGGACCCCGACGTGCTGGACACCTGGTTTTCCTCTGCCCTCTGGCCCTTCTCAACCTTGGGATGGCCTCAGCAGACGCCGGAACTGAAGACCTTCTATCCCACCTCAACCCTGGTCACCGGGCTCGACATTCTCTTTTTCTGGGTCGCGCGCATGATCATGATGGGCCTGAAGTTCATGGGCGAGGTGCCCTTCCGCGACGTATACATCCATGCCCTGGTCCGCGACGCCGAAGGCCAGAAGATGAGCAAGTCGAAGGGCAACGTCATCGATCCGTTGCATGTGATGGAGCAATACGGCACCGATGCCTTGCGGTTTACCCTGGCCGCGATGGCGTCGCCAGGCCGCGACGTCAAGCTCGCCGAGGAACGTATCGAGGGCTATCGCAATTTCACGAATAAGATCTGGAATGCCGCCCGCTTCATTCTCATGCATTTGGACGGCGAGCGAGTCGAGGTTCCCCCTGCCCAGCGGTCGTTTCCGGATCGCTGGATTCTCAGCCGCCTGAACGGCACCATCAGCACAGTCACGCATGAATTGGAACAATATCGCTTTGACCGTGCCTCAAGCGCGCTCTATCAATTCATCTGGCACGAGTACTGCGACAAGTACATCGAAATGATCAAACCTGATCTCAAGGACCATGCTTCCGAGGATTCGGCAAAAACAGCCAGACATACGTTGGCCGAGACCTTTGAGACCATGATGCGGCTCCTCCATCCATTCATGCCGTTCATCACAGAGGAGATCTGGCAAACCCTGCCCCACGAAGGAGCCAGTATCGTGCGCAAGCCCTTCCCGACCGCCAGGGACGACTGGGATGACAAAACCTCGGAAGATGAATTCGAAATAATCACGGAATGCGTGGAGTTGACGAATCTGGCTCGCGTAATCCTCAACTACCCTGCGGGAAAACGTCTCCACTTTAAGAGCCATACAAAGGACGACAAAATTCGCTCAGTTCTTGGTGAGCGCAAGGACCTAATCCAACATCTGGCAAATATCGATGGCCTCATGATCGGCACACCTCCTGAAACCACTATGCCTCACTTTCTTGTTCTAAACCGTGGTTCAGTGGACATGCTAAGAACCATGGAGGACATGGAACCTGCAGACCTACATAAGGCCAAAGAAAACGTACAGAAACAGATCGGTATACTTGAAAAGGAAATTGCGCGGACAAAGCAAAAACTCGGCAATCCTGAATTTGTCTCAAAAGCCCCACCTGAAGTTATCATCGATCATGAGGATCGGTTAAAACGAGAAACGCGAATGCTCACCCTATTCCAACAAGCGGAACAACAAATCAGCTTTGAGCAAACAAAACATCAGTCCACCTAACATTCATACCATCCGTAAAGCGGTCCATCGGGCACTCGATGAGGATCTTGCCCACGGCGACGTCACCACGAACGCGCTGTTTCCACAGGCCGTTGCGGCACGAGGCAGCATCGTCGCCCATCGCAGCATGACCGTTGCCGGTCTCGCCGTCGCGCGGGAAGTCTTTCTCGCCGTGGATCCTGCATTGCGTATCGCCAAGACCATCAAGGACGGAGCCACCGTCAAGCCGGACACGGATGTCATGATCGTGCAGGGCGATGCACGGTCACTGCTGAAGGCTGAACGTGTCGCCGTGAATTTTCTGCAGCGGCTTTCCGGCATCGCCACGCTCACCGCGCAGTTTTGCGCCGCCGTCCGCGGCTACCCGACCAGGATCCTCGATACGCGCAAAACCACACCGGGCCTCAGAGCGCTCGAAAAATGGGCCGTTCACCTGGGAGGCGGCAGGAATCATCGCTTCTCACTCGGCGACGGCGTGCTCATCAAGGATAACCACCTTGCTGTTTTGCGCTCGGCCGGCGTGAATGTAACCGAAGCCTGCCGATTGGCTCGCGGCGGCGCACCCCACGGGCTGCGCATTGAGGTGGAAGCCAAGACCTTGCAGGAAGTGAAGGAAGCGCTGGCCGGTGAAGCCGACATCATTCTGCTCGACAATATGACGCCGACCCAGGTGCGGCAGGCGGTCGATCTCATTAAAAAGCGCACCCTAGTCGAGGTCTCGGGCGGAATGACGCTGCAGACCGTCCAAGACATGGCTCGCGTCGGCGCAGACTTCATCTCAGTGGGTGCCCTCACACACTCCGCTCTCGCCGCCGACCTCAGCATGGACCTCTCTGCGCGACGAGGACGCCGTGGGCGGACCAGCTGAAAACCGATCCCAGGCCTCCACCGATCGACTGGACATCGGCCGCCTTCAAACCTCCTTAAAAACCGACAGTTTCGGAAGGACGCTCCGTTACAGGCCATCAACGGCATCGACCAATGCCGATGCGCTGGCATACCTGCAGCAGCTCGCCGGTCACCCCGTTCCACATGGAATGGCGATACTCGCCGAATGCCAAACGGCCGGACACGGACGGCGTGGGCGAACCTGGCATTCACCGGCCGAAGGGAATATCTACCTATCCGTGATCCTGTTGCCGGAACAGACATCCAAGCAGAGTGGTTCCTGGCTTTCTTGGATACCTCTGTTCTCCGCCCTCGCGGTCGCCGATTGCCTTTCGAAGCTTACTGATCTCGACCTGACCGTGAAGTGGCCGAACGATCTACTGGTCGGAGAGAAGAAAGTCGGGGGCATCCTCTGCGAGCAAACGACCGCGCCTAATAGGACCATGGCCGTCGTCATTGGAATCGGATTGAACGTCAATGCCGGTCTCGACAGCTTTCCTGAGGAACTCAAGGCCTGCGCCACCTCTCTCGCGGCAGAATGTGGCCTGGTCATCGACCGCGTAGCAATCCTTGCCGATCTATTGCTCCGGCTCGAACAGCGTATGGATCGTCTGTTCCTGCACGGACCTGCCTGCATGATCGGGGAATACATGCAACGCTGTTGCACGCTCGGCAAAACCGTGCGCGTGACGTTGGAAACACAAGGCCTCGTGCAGGGAGTCGCCGAATCGATCGGCCCGGATGGATGCCTCTGTCTTCGTGTGGAGTCGGACGCCGGCTCTTCTCCTTGTCACTCCATTCTTGAGATCAGAAGCGCAGACGTCGTGCACGTGCGAGGATGAAATCGCGCACCTGACTGCGCTACAGTAGACAAACGATGCTGCTGGCCATCGATATCGGCAACACGAATGTCGTGTGGGGACTCTTCGAAGGTTCCACGTTGCAAGGCCATTGGCGCCTTGCCACTGATTCGAGGCGAACCGACCACGAGTACGGCATTCTGCTGTTGAATCTGCTTCACCACGCAGGGTTCGCGGCCGACCAAATCAACGGCTCGATCCTTTCCAGCGTGGTGCCGGCGCTGACCGCCACCTTCGAGTCGGTCGTACAGACCTATTTTCGTCACAGCACGATGATCGTAGGTCCGGAGATCGATTCAGGGCTCACCTTGCGCTACGCCAACCCGAGGGAGATCGGCAGCGACCGTATCGTCAATGCCGCGGCGGCTTATGCGCGCTACCGTTCCGATCTGATTATCGTCGACTTCGGAACCGCCACAACCTTCTGCGCCGTGACGAAGTCAGCCGAGTACGTAGGAGGAGTGATCGCGCCAGGTCTTGGCATTTCGGCGGACGCGCTGTTTTCTCGTACCGCCAAGCTGCCCAAGGTGGAAATCATCAGACCCAAGACGGTGATCGGCGCCGATACGGTCGGCGGCATTCAGAGCGGCCTTCTCTTCGGGTACGTCGGGCTGGTCGATGGCATTGTCCGGCGCATGGAGCGGGAACTGGGCTATTCCTCTACCGTCATCGCCACCGGCGGCCTGGCATCCATCATTGCAAAGGAAACCGAATCCATCCGGGAAGTCCACCCTTTCCTGACCCTCGAAGGATTGGAGTTGTTGTACCGCCGGAACCGCCTGACGTAGTGTGTTACTTCGCTGTCACTTCTTCCCGTTTCTGAAATATCTGCCGATTCTAAAAAACGACGATTTCTTCTCATTCCCCGTTGACTTCCGTTCTCTGGTGGCTATCTCGTGTCACTGTAGGCGAAAACTATGGCTGACGACGACAAGAACATACAAGGTATCGACGACTTAGACCGTTCCGTCGACGCATCCTCCGACATGTTGGAAGGATCCACCGATGGAGCGAATGAATTTCAGCAGGCCCTGGAAGCCAAGACCGAGGAATGCAAAGGCCTCAATGAGAAGTATTTGCGGCTCGCGGCTGAATTCGACAACTACAAACGGCTGTCTCAGCGTGATCAGCGAGAGCAAATCAAATTCGGCAATGAACAAATTTTGAGAGAGCTGTTACCAGTAGTGGATAACCTGGAGCGTGCGATCAATTCGGCGAAAGAGACGAGTTCAGTCGATGCGCTGACACAGGGCGTGGAATTGACTCTCAAGCAGCTCCTTGGTGCATTGACAAAGTTTGGCGTCACCGCCGTGGACAGCGTGGGACTGGCATTTGACCCTGCAACCCAGCAGGCGGTCGCCCAGGTTCCGTCTGACATAGTTCCCGAAAACCACGTGGTAGATGAGTACCAGAAGGGATATCTGCTACAAGACCGCATTCTTCGGGCGGCGATGGTCACTGTCTCAACCGGAGCATCGAATTAGATTGAGCCGTCGGGCACATGCGAGAGCCTTCAGATAGAACAGCGGACATGATCCGTTCACATACTGATATTTTTTTGCGAAGGAGCCAACCATGGGCAAAGTCATAGGAATCGACCTCGGCACGACGAACTCCTGCGTCGCCATCATGAGCGGTGGAGACCCGGTCGTCATCGCCAATGCGGAAGGAAGCCGTACGACGCCGTCGGTGGTAGGTATCACCGATAAGAATGAGCGTTTGGTCGGACAGATTGCCAAGCGGCAAGCCATCACCAACCCGGAAAACACCATTTTTTCCGTAAAGCGGCTCATGGGGCGCAAGTTCCGCGCTCGGGAAGTGCAGGAAGCTCTGAAGCGGCTTCCTTATAAAGTGGTAGAGGCGGACAACGGCGACGCGCATGTCGAATTGCGCGGGAAGCGGTACAGCCCGCCTGAAATCTCAGCGATGATTTTGCAGAAAATGCGGCAGACTGCCGAAGACTACCTGGGCGAAAAAGTGACCGAAGCCGTCGTCACTGTCCCCGCGTACTTCGACGACAGCCAGCGACAGGCCACCAAGGATGCCGGACAGATCGCCGGATTGAATGTCCTTCGCATCATCAACGAACCGACGGCGGCCTCGCTCGCCTATGGCCTCGACAAGAAAAAGGATGAGCGCATCGCCGTTTATGATCTCGGTGGCGGCACCTTCGACGTGTCCGTTTTGGAGATCGGCGAAGGCGTGTTCGAGGTGAAATCCACGAACGGCGACACCTATCTCGGTGGCGACGACTTCGACCAGCGTGTGATGGATTGGCTTGTCGAAGAATTCAAGAAGGATCAAGGTATCGATCTGCGCAAGGATCGCATGGCCTTGCAACGCCTCAAGGAAGCGGCCGAACGGGCCAAAATCGAGCTGTCCTCTTCTCAAGAAACCGAAATCAACCTGCCTTTCATTACGGCAGACGCCAGCGGCCCCAAGCACATGGTGCTGAAGCTTACCCGCGCCAAATTGGAGCAGCTCGTGGATGACCTCGTTCAACGGACGATCGAGCCCTGCCGAAAGGCCTTGGCCGATGCCGGTGTGAGCGCGAAGGATATTCAAGAAGTGGTGCTGGTCGGCGGCATGACTCGGATGCCGAAAGTCATCCAGGTCGTGAAAGATTTCTTCGGGAAAGAGCCGCATCGCGGCGTGAACCCCGACGAAGTGGTCGCCATCGGAGCCGGCGTGCAGGGCGGAGTATTGAAGGGCGAAGTCAAGGATGTGCTGCTTCTGGATGTCACACCCCTGTCACTCGGCATCGAAACGCTCGGCGGAGTCTTTACGAAACTGATCGAGCGCAACACGACGGTTCCGACGAAGAAAAGTCAGGTGTTTTCGACCGCCGCAGACAATCAAACGGCGGTGACGATCCGGGTCTTCCAGGGTGAACGTGAAATGGCCAACGACAATAAACTGTTGGGACAATTCGATCTCGTCGGGATTCCACCCGCTCCGCGAGGAATGCCGCAGGTCGAGGTCGCGTTCGACATCGACGCCAACGGCATCGTTCACGTTTCGGCCAAAGACCTGGCCACACAGAAGGAACAATCCATCAAGATCACGGCCTCCAGCGGTCTCAGCAAGGATGAAGTCGATAAGCTCGTCAAAGATGCTCAGGCCCATACGGAAGAGGACAAGAAACGTCGCCGCGCTGCTGAGGCGCGTAACCAGGCCGATTCCTTACTTTATAGCACTGAGAAGAACCTGAGCGAACATGGAGATAAGATCGGCGAAGATGATAAGACCAAGATCACCGAGGCGATTGCCGGACTGCGCAAAGCGATGGAAGGTGACGATCCCGGAGCCATCGAATCCGCCACGCAAACGTTGACGGCGGCATCCCACAAGCTGGCCGAGGAGATGTACAAGAAAGCCTCCGCTGCGGCAAGTCCTGGTGCCGATGCCGGCGCTTCAGCCGGAGACGAAGGCGCACAGGCCAAGACCGACGAGAAGGTCGTAGACGCGGAATTCGAAGAAGTGGATAAGGACAAAAAGTAACATCATCGACTGACGGCACGACCGAGTTGGGTTTCTACAGGGAGCTCGGTCGTGCTCGATAGAGTGGATAACGATTCCCCGTGGCCAAGCGCGATTACTACGAAACTCTCGGTATCGAACGGACCGCCTCCGACGATGAGATCAAGAAGGCATTCCGCAAGCTCGCCCGCCAGCACCATCCCGATCTCCATACTGCTCCCGAGCAGAAAAAATCCGCAGAAGAAAAATTCAAGGAGATCAACGAAGCCTACGAGGTCATCAGCGACCAGGATAAACGGCGCCGATACGATACCTTCGGGCATGCGGGTGGACCGCAGGGATCGGAGGGCTTCGGCCAGCAGGGAGGCTTCGGCGATATCTTCAACGACATATTCGAGGATTTCTTCGGTCAGCCGCGCGGGCGCGCACGGGCTGAGCGAGGCAATGATCTCCAATACAATCTTGATCTGACGTTCGAAGAATCCGTATTCGGAAAGGAAGCCAAACTCAAAATCCCTCGATGGGAAACCTGTTCGGATTGCAAAGGCACCGGCGCGCGGTCAGCGACCGCCATCAAGGTATGCCCCGCCTGCAAAGGCCAAGGCCAACTGCGGTTTCAGCAGGGATTTTTCAGCGTCAGCCGCCCCTGTGGGCAATGCGAAGGGGCAGGACAAATCATTACCGAACCATGCCAAGCTTGCGGCGGGCGACAACGTGTCAGAAAGGAACGTATGTTGTCTTTGCAAATTCCGGCGGGCATCGAGTCGGGCATGCGTTTACGGCTCGCGGATGAAGGCGAACATGGAGTGCAAGGCGGCCCGCAGGGAGACCTGTACGTCGCCATTACCGTTAAACCCCATCCCCACTTTCGTCGCGAGGGGCAGGATATCGCCTGCGACCTTCCCGTGAACCTGGTGACCGCCATCCTGGGCGGCCGGGTGGAGGTGCCGACTCTCAAGGGCAACACGTTCATGAAGATTCCTGCCGGCACCCAACCCGACAAAATCCTCCGCCTGAAGGGGCTTGGATTCCCTAGTCTTAAAGGCGGCCATACCGGAGACCAGATTTTCAACGTGAAGATCGAAATTCCGACGAAACTCAACAGTAAGCAGAAAGAGTTGCTCGAAGAGTTCGCCAAGGAAAGCGGCTATACGAAAGATAGCGACGGCGAAGGCTTCTTCGACAAGATGAAAACGTTTTTCGAGTAGCCGACTGCTTCTTCCCGCCTTGCCATCATGCACCATGCCGGTCTTTTTCGTCCGCTCATCCGACATTCAGGGAAGTGAAATCGCGATCACCGGCGATCTCTGCCACCATTTGACGGCCAGCCTGAGAGTGAAACCGGGAGAGTTTCTCTGGCTCACCGATGAACGTCGAGTCCGTTATCGCACGCAGGTGAAGCAGGCCCGGCAGCAGACGATGAGGGTGGAAATCCTCGGACAGCGCCAGGGACCGATTGAAACCGGTCCCGCCTTGCTGCTCGCGCAGGCCCTGATCAAGGGTGATCACATGGATTGGGTGGTACAGAAAGCAAGCGAGCTGGGCGTTCGGACGATTCTTCCGGTCGTTTCACAGCATTGCATCGTACGTCCGCAACCAGGCCGGATTGCGGCCCAGCTAGCCCGGTGGCAGCGCATCGCCACGGAAGCGGCACAACAATCCGAACAATGGCAGCCTCCGGTCGTTCTTGAACCAGTGGATTCACGCCGTTATTTTTCCACTGCAACCGGTTCCCGTTCGCTGATGCTGGCAGAACGCCGGGAGGCGGCCGCTCTATCGACGGTATCTCTCTCCACCCAGCCGGGAGAGAACCTGGCACTGATCATTGGCCCCGAAGGAGGCTGGACCGAGGAGGAAGTCACCCTGGCCCTCTCGCAGGGATGCCATCCGGTCAGTCTTGGCCCGCACATTCTTCGGGCGGAAACCGCCGCAGTCACTGCCGTCGGTATTGTACAAAGTCGGTTGGGACGATTGGGATAAGAGCGAGCCACCGGAGCCGAGAACTCTATCGGCGACCCGGGATGATCGACACAATAGTTCCCCCCTCGCCGGCTGCCCAACCGTTTGTGGTGCGAGGAAAACTCAGTGCCATAAGGGAGCGTTTCACCGGGCTGATTTCTTCAACCCAAGTGAAACCGGCATCGCCGGTTCTCAGAATCTGGCCATGCTCTCCCACGATCCAACCTTGCTGGGCATCCGTGAACCGCACGCGGATCAAATCCGTGAGCCTGTGGCAGGTCCGGCCGCAAGGCAGCGTGCGATCGATCCAGTGCAGACCCCCATCGGTCGTTTGAAACAATGCCCCGGCGTTGCCGACCGCCCATCCATTGGCCTCATCCGCGAAGGCAATGTCGAAGAATGTCGCGCTGCTTTGGCTGTCTTGGGCAATCCATGTGCGGCCCCCGTCGGAGGTTGCCAGAATCGTCCCCAGCGCACCCACAACCGTCCCCTGCTGCTTATTCGTCCAGGCAATGGCGTGAAGGGCCGCATTGGTGCCGCTGGCTTGATCCGTCCAGATTTCTCCCCCGTCGGCCGTGTGAAAGATGGTCCCATTGCCCCCCACCAGCCAACCGCTCGTGGGCGATACGAAGGCGATTCCATACAACGGAACTTGAGTGGATATCACCTTGGCCGTCCAGGTTTCTCCACCGTCTTGGCTCATGCGAACCGTTCCATTGGCTCCCACCACCCAGCCGTGACGGGCATCGAGGAAATGGACGGCGGTCAACAGCGCAGTGGTTCCGCTGGTCACTTTTCGCCATTTACGGCCGCCGTCGGTCGTTTTGAGAATGGTTCCCCCGGATCCCACCGCCCAACCAAGTTGGGAGTCTTGAAAAAACATTCCGAGGAACGTGGCTTCGGATCCGCTCTTCTGCATGGCCACGGTCACTTTGGTGTCCGGAGAAGCTGCGCTTGCCGTACCGGAACTTAGAGCGAGCAGCACACAGAATGCTACCGACATCATATGCAACGTCGGAGTCCTCATTGTTGATGGTGAGTATTGTCAGGGTTCGGATTACGCCAGTAACTCGCATCCGGCAATCCGGTGGATTCTATCGTAAAGTTTCCGGCTTCCAGCGTAATCCATCTTTTGGCCGTACAGCATGATCCTTCCGGAGTGACATCCCAGGAACCCCGACGGACCACCAAGGGCCCAGATGAGAGATCGGGGTTGAATTCGCCTAATTTGCCTGCTCCATATACGTTGCGTCGAGGGATGCTGACTTTAATTTCCTTGTCCGTCCAGGACAATACAACCGCCCCCAATCCATTGAACAGCACTTCGGTTCGCGACACGTTCTCTCCCAGCTCCGGGCTTGCCCCGGCATAGACATAGTCCGTCATGCCGGCCTTACTCGGTTCCGCAGTTTTGAGAAACGTCCCGAACCCGCTTCCCTTGATGGTCACCACATCATCCAAGCCTCCCGAGGTCGGACTATAGGAATCAATCTTGGGAGTCACCAGCGTAAATTGACCGACTTCCGTCTCCAGCAATTTTTTGTCAGAGCAGCAGGTCCCATCCGGTTTCGGACTATTGGCGGCTCGCTTTACCACCACTGGACCGCTTTTCGCGCTGTACGGAACCCAGACATCGATCCGGTCGTTACCCCAGCGGTACACGATAGCCGGCACGCCCCCGATCTCGACCGTATTTTCGGTCGTCGCAAAATCGAGGTAGTTATAAGGTGTGGCGCCCGCCTCGGAATAGAATCCGAAATTTTCCCCGGTAATTTTCATCAACGTCCCGATAGGAGCCTTCTGCGGGGTGAGGCCTGTCCCACGAGGCGTCTGCACGCTGTAGGTTCCGACGGTGCGTTCCTGGCCATCTCGCTTCATCACGACGGGACCGCTTTGCGCATCCAGCGGCACATGGACCACGATAGCCGTATCGGTCCATTGCGACACCGTGGCCAAGTGGCCGCCGAACGAGACTCCGTCATCGGGACTTCTCGTCGCACCGAATCCCTTTCCGAAGAGCACAACCTTGGTGCCGACCGGGCCGCTGATCGGATCCACGCGCACGGAAGCCAGCACCTTCACCGGCATCGTATTGCTCACGACGTGCTTAACCGGCGCACAGCAGGAGCCGTCGGCCAGCGGATCGGAGGAAGCCATGCGGACCATGACTTCGCCCGTTTGAACATTGGCCGGTAATTCGACCTCGATTTTATCATCCCGCCACTTGCGTACACGCACGCTGACGTCACCGACGACCACGCTATTCACGCCGAAAATCGTGTTCGGATCACGAGGGCCGGCCGTATTGCCGAAATGTTCGCCGGAGATTTCCAGAATCGTCCCCGGCTCTGCTTCAGCCGGCGTCAATCCGTGAATCGTGGGCTGCAATCTGGTGAACGATCCAGCCTTCATTCGCTTCTTGCCGATGGCCACCTCGACCGGTCCATCGGCCGCCTGGGACGGCACTCTGACCTCGATGATATCCGGTTCCCAGCGCTGGATAAGGGCAGGCGCTCCTTGAAAATTGACTCGATTGAAACGAGTGGATTTAAATGGGCCGAATCCCTTTCCGGTGATCGACAGCGTCGCCCCCGGCACTGCGGCGTTGGGATGAAGCGCCGGCGCCTCCGCCCAGGCCTCGGAAAGAAACGGTCCAAACAGAACGATGGTGCTGATGATCACACGATGAATGGATTTCATGGGATGGTACTCCCTACGACGACAACTTGCGAGTGAGCCAGGCCGTGGCCTGTGTCGGCCGGATCATTACACTTCAGACAAGCGCCCCACAGGTGGCACATACCCCACCAACGGAGGCAAAAGGGCCGGAATGGTGGTGCGGCGTCAACCGAAGGAATTCACGGACTATAACAAGCGGATTTTTTTGATGTCAAGGCGAGGGGATATGAACGGAGAGAGAACGGGACGACGAATCCCTATGCGGTTCTGACTTGAATCAGTAACTCCAGTTCAATGGACGCATGCAACGGCAATTCCGCGGCGCCCAGCGCGACTCTGGCATGGCGACCGGCTTCACCGAACAGTTGCACCAGCAGGTCGGACGCGCCGTTGATGACCGTCGGCTGCTGCACAAATCCCGGGGCGGAGGCGACATGCCCCACGACACGCACGACCCGTTGGACGCGATCCAATGAACCGAGAGCCTGTTGCACCACTGCTAATGCATTCAGCAGCGCAAGCCGGGCTGCCTCGGCTCCACGTTCCACGGTGACCTCTTGTCCCAGCTTGCCCGTGATGGCGACCTTCCCGTCGCGAAACGGCAACATTCCACTCAGATACAACAAATCGCCGGCCAGGACTGCCGGTACGTAACTGGCAACCGGTGAGGGTACAGCCGGCAACTCGATCCCGAGCGCTTTCATAGTGGCCTCGATCGACACGATCAATCCCTTTCTTGAGCCAGTGACCAACTTCTGCTTCATTTGGAAGCACCCTGGCGAACTTCAGTTTCGAGCGTCTCGCAGCCCGGCGTCCATCTGTAACTCGGCCTATCGGGAACGCAGGGCATCAAGAAAACTGTCGCCCCAAGGAAGCCTGGCTGCTCCCAACGCTTCCCCAATCGTTTGGCCCAGATCTGCCGCAGTGCTCCTGGTGCCGAGATTTACCCCGCGCGCCAGCCGAGGTCCGGTCACGAGGCAGGGCACATACTCCCGTGAATGTCCCGGCGTCGGCCTGGCGCAATCGAAGCCATGGTCGCCGGTGATAATCAACACGTCGCCGATCTTGAGACATTCCTGCAGGTCGCGGAGCCGGCGATCGAATTGTTGCAGCACAGATAGCGTGGCATGGAGGTCCGGGGTCATGACGGGCAGATCGGCGTAAATGAGCCCGCGCGGCACCTTGTTGAACATCCCCACGACTTCATCCATGACTGCTTCGGCATCAAAGAGCGGCACAGATCTCGTCACTCCCCGTCCGCTGAACAGGTCGCCGACATTTCCAATCCCGATCACGAGCTGGCTGGCACGAATCAAATGATCGAGCAACGTGAGACCAGGCGGTTCCACCGCGAAGTTCCGTCTCCGTTCCGTCACCGTAAATTTGCCCGGCTGCCCGACAAATGGGCAAGCCACTACCCGCACAATCGGCATGAGCTGCTTGAGCATTCGCCTGGCTTCACGCGCCAGGCGATGGAGTTCCTCCGCCGCAAGTATGTGCTCGTGCGCAGCGAGGAAAATGGTCCCGGCCCTGTCGATCCAGGCAATCGGCGTTCCAGATGATTGATGGGGCCCGCCGAACTCGGCGATGGGCTCCAGACTCACCGCCCTGCAATTGCCCAAAGTCTTCTGCCCCAAGGCCGCTTCCAACACGGTCGCCAGCTCCGGGGTAAAGGCCTCGCAGATGGGCTCGCCTTCTTCGATCGGATAACCGGCCAATTCCCAATGCCCGGAGAGAGAGCTTCTCCCCTTCGTGGTAAATCCCAGAT
Organism: Nitrospira sp.; assembly: GCA_020697375.1. The sequence goes on from JAJFBJ010000018.1 coordinate 14,001, forward strand.
TGCCGAAGCAACCTTCAGGCTGCGCCGCCGGTCTGATGCCTTGAAATTGTCCCAGATGCCCGAGCCCGAGATGTTCAAGATTCGGCAGCGCGAGTCCTTTTGAGATGGCCGCCAAACGCTGGAGGGTATTGCAGCCCCCATCACCATAGGCATCCGCATCAGGTAAGGCCCCGACGCCTAAACCATCCAAGACAAGCAGGACAACGCGAGTGATCATGGGCGCACTATATCAAATTCGCCGGAACCAGCAAGGCTTTCACGCAGCACGGTCTTGCTCCGAGAGCAAACGCGGACATCCGTTGTAGGATCTGCATTTTTCATGGTTGTTCAGCGGTCTCCGAGCCGCTGTGCGCGCCACTCTTCCAGAATCTTCAAGCTCGCGCTGGTGCCGATGCGGTCGGCGCCCGCTTCCAGCAACGCGCGCGTCGCCTTCCAGTCTCTAATCCCACCAGAGGCCTTGACCTTCGCTCGACCGGCGACCGCCTCCTTCATCAATCGGACATCGTCCGCCGTGGCGCCGGCCTGAGAAAATCCGGTAGAAGTTTTGACATAGTCCATGCCCGCTTCCACAGCCAGGCGGCAAGCCGTAATTTTTTCCTCTCGAGTCAGCAAGCAGGTTTCCAGAATCACTTTATGGTTCACGTCCGGCGTCGCCTCGATGACGGCGGCCATATCACGCCGCACTAAGTCATAGTCCCCGCTCTTCAGACGGCTGATGTTGATGACCATGTCCAGCACCCTTGCGCCATGCGCCACGGCCTCGGTGGCTTCCGTCACTTTCACATGCGTCCTGTGCCCGCCGAGCGGGAATCCGACCGGAATCCCGACCTGAACCTCCGTCCCGGCGACGGCCTCCACCGCTTCGTCCACATAAGAGGGAGGAACAAAGATGACGACAAATCCCTGCTCCTTCGCTTCTGCGCAGAGCCGCAACACATTCGCCTTGGTGGCCTCGGGACGGAGCAGGGTGTGGTCGAGATAATGAGGCAACGCGTCATTCCATGAGATAGCACCCATACGAAGATCCTTTCTGGCTGTGAATGGATGGGAAGATGTCAGGGGCGTTCAGTAGAGGGCGACAAAAAGTTGCTATGCGCCGCGAGCAATATGACGCCCGCTGACACGCTTACGAAACGGTTGCTTCTGATACTTCTCCACCGCTTCATTATGCTCGGCGAGCGTGGTGGAAAAATAATGGGTCCCGTCGTTGCGGGAGACGAAATACAGGTAAGATGCCTTGGCGGGAAACAGCGCCGCGCGAAGCGATTGGAGGCCGGGGCTGGCGATGGGTCCGGGCGGCAATCCCCGCACACGGTACGTATTGTAGGGACTCACGCTGAACAGGTCACGTTTGTGTATGTTCCCATCATAGGCGGTCAGCCCATAAATCACCGTCGGATCACTCTGCAGCGGAATCTTTTTCCGCAGGCGGTTATGAAACACCGCGGCGATGAGTTCGCGCTCCTCCTTGACTCCGGTCTCCTTTTCGATTACTGAAGCCAGCGTCAACGCCTGATGCAGAGTCAGTTTCATACGAGCCGCCTGCTCCTGCAGATCCGTTCCCCACACGCGGTAGAGGCCATCCACCATGGTCTTGATGACATCCTTGGCCTTGGTTCCCCGGGCGAAGGAATAGGTTTCAGGGAAAAGATATCCTTCCAGCGAATCGGCCTCGATGGCGAGAGTCTCGATAAAGGTACGGTCACGAACCAGTTTCGTGAACTCCTTCGGATCCGTGACATTCTGCGCCGTCAATGCGTCGGCAATTTGTGCCAACGTATAACCTTCAGGGATCGTCACAGAATGCAGCACCACCCGGCCCCCCAGCAACTTGGCGAGAATCTCCCGGGAAGACATGCCGCCGTCCAATTCATATTCCCCTGGCTGAATTTTTCGATCGAGGTCGCGCGTCTTGCCGAGCAAGAGAAAGGCAAAGCTGCTGCGGATCAGCTGCTCACGCTTCAATAGGGTTGCCACCTGTTGAAACGTGCTGCCGTCGGGGATGAGAACAATGTGGGAGGGTGGTTTTGGTTGCCCGCTAGCGACCGGACTTTGAGCCCAGCGTAGAATCTGATACCCCGCGAGACCTACGAGAATCACGACGGCCAGAATCAGTCCCTTGATCGATCTCATTTGCATCATCGGCTCGTTTTTTATCTAAAGATACCGGTTCGGAACCCTCGAACTGATTCAGATCCTCATCTGGAGGAGAAGCAGCCGTCTCCTCTAAGCTCGCCAGATAACTTTGTAATAGAATCGACGCCGCGATGCGGTCGACAATGCCCTTCCGCTTTCGGCGGCTGACATCTGCGGCAATCAGCAGATCCTCTGCCGCGCAGGTCGTCATGCGCTCGTCCCAGGTCACGATCGGGACGGATAATGCCGGCGCCAAAAGCTGAACGAACGCCTCGACGACCTTGGCCGCCGGCCCGATTTCCCCGTCCAATCGCAACGGCATTCCGATAACGACCTGGCCGACCTCATGCTCGCGGACCAAGTCCTGAATATGTCGGATATCCGCCTCCGGATTCCGCCGGTGAAATGTTTCCAACGGCTGGGCCGTCCACCCGAGCTCATCGCTCAAGGCGAACCCGATCCGCTTGGAGCCATGATCGATGGCAAGAATCCGTCGGCCTTTCATCAGTTTACTGCTCCAAGGCCTTCTGGACCAACCCAAATACTTTTTCCAACGCGCTCCCGAGGCCTTCGGGATTTTTTCCGCCGGCTTGGGCCATCTCCGGGCGCCCGCCTCCTGTCCCGCCGACTTCGGTCGCCATTTCCTTAATGAGCTCGCCTGCCTTGAGGCGGCCCGTGAGGTCCTTCGTCACCACCACGAGCAAGGACACCTTGCCGTCATTCGCCGCACCGAGAGCCACCACCCCGCTGCGGAGCTTGTCCCGCAATCGGTCCGCCAGAGCCCGCATGCCGTTGACATCAAGTCCATCCGTACGTTGCGCATGGACTTGCACGCCTTGGATCTCCCGCGCATGGGCAGTGCCTGAGGATGTAGTCGCCATCTTCAACTTCACGTCCGCCAATTCCCGCTCTTTTTCCTTCAATTGTTCGGTCAGCTTGCGCGTGCGCGCGACGACTTCGGTCGGTGCGACTTTCAGGACATCGGACAGCTCACGGACATCCGCTTCCAATCGTTTGAGTTGATCCAATGCGCCGCTGCCGGTCAAACATTCGATCCGGCGAACGCCGGCGGCCACTCCTGATTCCGAGACGATCCGGAACAGACCGATCTCACCGGTGGCCCGGCAATGCGTGCCCCCGCACAATTCCTTGCTGAAATCCTCGATGCGCACGACCCGCACCTGGTCTCCGTATTTGTCCCCGAAAAAGGCCAACGCCCCGGCGGCCACGGCTTCCTGCACACCCATGACATCTGTTTGCACCGCCTGATCGTGACGAACCTGCTCGTTCACGAGTGACTCGATCTCATCGATGTCGCGCGAAGCCAGGGGACGGAAGTGGGCAAAATCAAAGCGCAGGCGATTCGGCGCCACCAGCGATCCATATTGTTTGACATGCGGCCCGAGTAGATCCCGCAGGGCGGCATGGACCAAATGGGTTGCCGTATGGTTACGGGCTGCATCCTGCCTGGTGCGGCGGTTCACTGAGAGTTGCAGCCGTTCTCCTTCGCGAATCGAGCCGGACCGAACGACTCCTTTATGGACGATCAACGTCGGCACCGGCCTGGTGGTTTCACGAATCTCCACGCACCCGTCGGTCCCGGTCAGCAGGCCTTGATCGCCGGCCTGCCCGCCGCCCTCCGCATAAAATGGCGTGACATCCAGCACAACCTCGATTTCATCACCCTCATGCGCTTCCTTGACCATGCGATCGCCCTTGAGCAGCGCCTGCACGACACCTTCCGAATTCAGGTGGTCGTAACCAACGAATGTGCTGGTCCCCACGCGGGTTGCCAGCTCGCTCAAAGCAGGACGGGCGGTTTCGGTTTCGAACCCTCCCGTCTTTCTGGCGCGCGTCCGTTGTTCTTCGATCGCCGCTTCGAATCCTGTCTCATCCAGCCGAATGTCCTGCTCTCGGGAGGCCTCCGCGATGAGATCCATCGGAAAGCCGTACGTGTCGTACAACTTAAAGATGTCAGCACCCGCGAGCATATCCTGTCCCGTAGCCCGTAATCTGGCCAGCATATCGGTAAGAATTGGCAGCCCTTGATCGAGCGTCGCAATGAACCGCTCCTCCTCGCCACGAGTCGCTTCGGCCACCGTGCCGGCGGCAGAGCGCAGTTCGCCATAGGCCTCTCCCATTTGTTCAACTACCGCTGCGGTCAGCTCGTGCAGAAATGGCTCCATGATCCCCAATAGGCGGCCATGGCGCGCAGCTCGACGAAGAATACGGCGGAGCACATACCCGCGACCTTCGTTCGACGGCAACACTCCATCGGCCATCAGAAAGGTGATCGCCCGCAAGTGATCCGCGATGACCCGCATGGATCGGTCCGCTTGCTCCTTGGCGCCGTATTGCGCACCGGCCCGCGTCCCGATCGCCGCCAGCAGGGGAACGAACAAGTCGCTTTCGTAGTTGCTGAGTTTTCCCTGCGCCACCGCCGTCAACCGTTCCAATCCCATGCCGGTATCGATGCTGGGTCTGGGAAGCGGATTCAGGGAGCCTGCGCTGTCACGATTGAACTGCATGAAAACCAGATTCCAGATTTCGATGACCCTGTCCCCCTCGCCGTTCGGTATGGCATCGCCCGGCACCGAAGGGCCTTGATCGAAATGGAGCTCTGAACAGGGACCGCAGGGGCCCGTATCCGCCATTTGCCAGAAATTGTCTTTTTCGCCGCAGCGCATGATCCGGCTCGGTGGCACGCCGATCTTTCTCCAGAGCCGGTCGGCTTCATCGTCCTCGCGGAAAATCGTCACCCACATCCGTTCCTTCGCCAAGCCGACGACCGACGTCAGAAATTCCCAGCCGAACCGGATGGCCTCTTCCTTGAAATAGTCGCCGAAGGAAAAGTTGCCGAGCATTTCGAAAAAGGTGTGGTGACGTCGCGTGTAGCCCACATTTTCCAGATCGTTATGCTTGCCGCCCGCCCGCAGGCACTTTTGCACCGACACCGCGCGGTGATAGGCACGGGTCTCTTCGCCCAGGAACACCCTCTTGAATTGATTCATGCCGGCATTCGTAAAGAGCAGCGTCGGGTCGGCCTGGGGTATCAAGGGAGCGCTCGGTACCGCCCGGTGCCCCTGTTGCTCGAAGTACTGAATGAAAGCTTTCCGCAAATCGTTCACCGTCTGGCTCATAACTCGTCCAATCCCGTCTCCAGATCTATTTGGGTGACTTGCTGGATCGTGTCCTCATCAAACCCGCGCTGCCGTAGGAACCGGACCCATTGCATGGGACGCGTGCGGCCTGCCCGTCCTTCAAGCGCCTGACAGGCCAGTTCTTGCTCGGAGGTCGACTGGTACGCCTTCCGTAAGGCCCGTTCCGTCACGGACTCCTCAAATCCCTTCGTGAAAAGTTCGATCTTGAGCCGCTCGCGGCCCATCGGCTGTCGCAGCAGCCTGGCTTCCGCCCATCGCGTCGCATAGGCGAGATCGTCAAGATATCCGCGCCGCTCCAACTCGCGAACGATGGCATGACCCTCCGTCCGGCTCGCCCCCTTCTGGCGCACATACCGCTCCACCTGTCCCGCCGTCCTGTCGGCTCGCGCGAGATAGCGGACTGCCAGAGCGAGATAATTCGGAGCCATTCCCGCGCGCCGCCTGTTGCTGGTTTCTGCCGGCACTGAACTCACCTATGTCGTGACTCTGGCGCCGTGACCACGTTTTTCCTCCTGGCGGCCGTCGGCTTTCCGTTCGGCTTTCTCATCCTTGGTCTCTTTCATCTCGCCCTTTTTCTCCCCACCTCGGGGCGGCAGACCGGCCAAGTCTCGAACCTTTCCTTCGATCTCTTTCGCGATGGCCGGGTTGCTCTTCAGGAAATCGCGGACAGCCTCACGCCCCTGTCCCAGCCGTTCACCTTTATAGGAGTACCAGGCGCCGGCCTTCTCCACCACGCGCTTTTCCACCCCCATATCGACCAACTCGCCGGCTTTGGAAATCCCTTCGGCGAACATGATGTCGAATTCCGCCTGTTTGAACGGCGGCGCCATCTTGTTCTTGACCACCTTGACCCGAACGCGGCTGCCCGTCACATCCTGTCCGTCTTTGATCGATTCAATCCGGCGGATGTCGAGACGCACGGACGAGTAAAACTTCAACGCGTTGCCGCCAGTCGTGGTCTCAGGATTGCCGAACATGACACCGATTTTCATCCGGATCTGATTGATGAAGATCAAGGTCGTCTGCGACTTGGAAATCGCGGCCGTCAGTTTGCGGAGCGCCTGGGACATCAACCGCGCCTGGAGACCCATATGGGCATCACCCATCTCGCCCTCGATTTCCGCGCGCGGCACCAGGGCCGCCACGGAATCCACCACGATCACATCGATCGCCCCGCTACGGACCAGCGTTTCGGCGATTTCGAGGGCCTGCTCTCCGGTATCCGGCTGCGAGACGAGCAAGTCGTCCGTCTGTACGCCCAGTTTTTTCGCATAGGTCAAATCCAGCGCATGCTCGGCATCGATGAACGCCGCGGTCCCACCGGCCTTTTGCGCCTCGGCGATAGCATGCAGAGTCAGGGTCGTCTTGCCGGACGATTCCGGGCCGAAGATCTCGATCACTCGACCTCTGGGAAACCCGCCCACGCCCAGCGCGATATCCAGTCCTAACGAACCGCTGGAGATCGCCGGGACGTCCGCCGGACGCTCATCGGAGCCCAGCTTCATCACGGCGCCTTTGCCGTATTGTTTCTCGATCTGAGCCAGGGCCAAGTCCAATGCGCGTTTTTTCTCGTCTTTTTCAGTCATTCCAAACTCCTTATGGAAACGTGACTCGTGAAGCGTGCCTCGTATCGAGCACCGTCGGAGACAACGCACCAGCCGGCCATGAGTTGACGAATGTGAAGAGGACCGGGCTCAGACTGACTAAAATTGAATGAACGGCGGATTATACCGGAGTGAGAAGAGAGAAACCTAGTCTACGGATTACACATTGAGAATGTCCGCACACATGGCGTAGTCAGGTCTCGATGAAAGTTTTTTGGAGCCATCCGGCATCTTGGCCCATCAGGGTGGCGATCAGCAAGCCGGGACACGAGCTTTGCCTGATGGGCTCGACAGAAGGGGTGAACGACCGGTCGATCACACGAGGTCATGGAAGTAGTTGTCTGAAATCCCTTTCCAAGATCAGGATTAGGTACCAATCCATTGGCTACATGGTAGATAGAAGATGATTAGTAGTCCAGTATCGTTGTGGCGCTGATGGGCAGAATCGGAATCGATACCGGACTGTATCGAAGAAGATACTCCTGGTGGAGAGAGGGAGAAGGCTCTCACGGACCATGTTACTTTGGCTCTCACCTGAATTCTAAGGCACCCATAGCACCTCCCAGTTCACTGGTTTTGATGGGATGGAAATCCCACTGTCACATTCATGGCATTTCCGTCACGATATTGCGTCCATGTACATCTCCAACAAGGGTTTGCAGAGAAATCCCCAAGGGGAGAAACATGCCACGCCTAGGGGCATAGTGAGAGGCATCGCCGCGATAAGTATATGAAACTATTCTAATGAAAGAACGATCCTGCAAAACCTTCTATCCCAGCGGACGATCCGTACGATATGATTCGGTGCAGCACATATGATAGAGCCTCCCCTGGCATTAAGTTTGCTCCAAAGTAAGCTCATCTTTGAATGTGGACTAAGCTAAAGAATGGAGGACCCCATGCCACAGAATATGATGGAAGATGAATGCAGCCGAGATCTCGTAGACTCGAAGGACCTAGAGGCGGACCAACCACGCGCCCTGACCTATGATGAAAAGAAAGCCGCCGAAGCGGCATTTCGAGGCGAGCCATTCAACCCGGCCTGGTCTGCGGCCGCGGCAAAAGTGTACGCCGGGATCCTCTCGGCGATGAGCGACCGGCAGGCCGCTGAGCCTGCTGGTTCGGAAATCGATGCGGAATGTTTGGCGAGTCGCTAAAGGTCATCCATGCGTCATGATTCGCCTCATGCTTCGCTTAACGTCGCCCTTTCCGGATGGTCACGTGACAGTGAAATCTGACTGATTGGTTTGCCCGGTCTCGTGTTTTACTGCGCATGGCAGTTGCGGTCCTTGCCGACCCCCATCAACGTTGCCCATACAATGAAGACCAACCGTTTGAGCTACATCGACAATCTCGCTTCCCATAGCTTGGTATAGACTGACCCGGTCGGTCGCAGCTCGCTCTTCATCAGAACAATGGCCTCAACGGAAAACGTGCCGATCGTCACAGGGTGGTTCATCATGCCGCTCTGGGCCATGGCCTGCCCGACCTGCCGTCCCCCTTCTTTGATCCGCGCGAGGGTTAAGTGTGGACGGAACGGTCGGCCTTCCAGCACAAAACCCACCGCTTGACAACATTCCTCGACCGTGCGATGCAGCGCAGCCAACCGCAAGGCGTCCTCACCTTGTTCCCAACTTTCGGACGGTCCAGCCCACAGTACTCTCGGTTGTTGCGGACGAGGAAACACTCCGAGCCGTTGGAGGGGAACGTGGATGGCCTTGTGCACTGACGCAATCTGCTCGATAGCCGCATGGAGAGACCCGATCCATTCCTCAGGTGTGTCGCCGAGAAACTTGAGCGTGAGGTGTATGGAGGCAGGCTGCGCCCAGCTGATGCGAGCCTGCCGATCCTCCGCTCGTTCGAGCCGGCACTTCAGATCCTGTTGAATCGTTGACAGTGCCGTGCGCAGATCTTGCGGCAACTCGATGGCGAGAAACCCCCGAATCATCACCGGCCCTTCTTAATCAGCCATCGGCGCAACAGGTCGAGTGCGGCCTGCGAGGATCGCTGTTTGATCACATTGCGGTCGCCGCCGTGAAAACGGAACTCCTGCGTGAGCCTGTCGTTCGGCCCCCCGTCCAATCCCACATAGACCAATCCCACCGGTTTCGCCGCGGTCGCTCCGCCTGGCCCGGCGATGCCTGTCACGCTCAACCCGACGGAGGCGCCGCTCTTTTCGCGAGCGCCATGCGCCATCGCCGCCCCCACTTCTGCGCTCACTGCGCCATGCCGGTCGATCACATCGGAAGGCACACCCAACATCTCGACCTTGGCGCGATTGCTGTAACAGACCGCAACCCGATCCAGGTAAGCCGATGATCCGGCGATCTGCGTGAGGCGATGGCCGATCAATCCGCCGGTACAGGATTCTGCCACCGCCAGGGTGAACGGCCCTTCACTCAGCAACCGCCCGACGACCGATTCCATGGTTTCTTCTTCTTCTCCATAAAGAATGTCACCGAGCCGCTCTCTGGCCTCCTGAAGCAAGGTCTCGATAGTGGCCGGCCCCTGGAGATTCGTCGCGGCCGGGCCTGTCAAGGACACCATTACTTCCATGGGGGAGGCATAAATCCCAAGCTGGATCGAACTGCCTACAGGAATGAGCCCGGCCAGTTTCTGATCAACCACGGATTCCGGAACGCCGGAGGTGTGGAGCACCCGTCGAACCATGGGAGTCACACCTACGGCCTTCTGCTCCTTCAACCATGCCTGTAGCTTCGGCAGCAGGCCTTCCGTCACCATCGGTTCCATTTCGCGCGGCACGCCGGGCAGGACCGCGAGAAACGTTCCCTTCCAAGTGAAGGCAAATCCCGGCGCCGTCCCGACCGGATTCATGAGGATATCCGCGCCGGCTGGAATCATGGCTTGCCGGAGCTGGGATTTGATTGGAGTGCGACCCCATTCGGCCAGACGGGCCGTCATTCCGTCCAATGCCGCCTTGCGGCGCGCCAACCGACGACCGGTTGCGCGCGCGACCGCCTCGCGAGTCACATCATCGACCGTCGGCCCCAATCCACCGGTGAGAATCACCACGCGAACTCGCCGCGCCGCCGTCTTCAGCACCGTCACGAGGTCGGACAGATTGTCGCCGACCAAGGTCTTGTACCGAAGTTCAATCCCACAGGCCGCCAGCCGTTCGGCGATGAACAGTGAATTGGTGTCGAGACGGCCCCCGAGCAGCAGTTCCGAGCCGATGGCGATGGTTTCAGCGGTCCATGGTGCCGTCTTGTTCATCTGGATCGACCTTTGCGAGAGGATTCGACGGCGCGGCAAGCGGCAGTTACTCGATGCGGGCAAAGTCGAGATCGAAGCTCACCTGTCCCCCGCTCGAAGGAAAGACAGTGAGCGTGGTCTTGGCCCGGGGATCAAGGTCGGCATAGGGAAACTGCGCGATTACTTTGGCGCGATAGGCCGGCTGCTGCGGCCACCGCGCCGTGCGCTCGCCCCGCGCATCGAATCGAACCGTGGCCGGTTTCACTGTCCGACCGGCTTGCTCCAACAACATGTAGCTATCCGCGGCAAAATTCACGCGGTCGCCATACAAGACGACGTTGATCAGAAGCTGCTCGTTCGCGAGCACCTGGCTGATATCCTGCTCGGTCGGCGACTGATCGCGCAGAGACAGGTGATTGGCCATGACCAGCAGGCTTCCCAGCTTCGTCATGATGAAGCCTCGGGGGGCGAGGTCCTCGGTGGCGCCGAACCAGGTGTGGAGCTGATCCGGAGAGGCGCGTTGTCTGGCGGCCTCCTTCCCTCGCTCGATCGTCGCCTCGATCTGTTCGGCTGTCGGCTGCACCTCGATGGCATCCGATGGCACGGCAGCGCTCCAACCGGCGACGGCGAGCATGAGGCCGGCCGGCCATCTACCAATGAAAATATTTCGGCGGCCGTTCATACTGCCCTGGCAGTACCAGATCGTTTTCCGCCTGTCAAATCACCCTCTGTATGCGCGCCGGCTCTGTTGACAGCCCGCGAGGTGAAATGCTAAAGACACTGACTCTTATTCTTTTACATTATCAAGAAGTTGCCTGGAGGATTCTTCATGTCCAGCCCCGAACAATCGCCGCGCCGCCAATATGTCAATTTTACCTTCTATAAAATCGATCCAGCCTGGCGTCGGCTTCCCGAAGATGAGCGCACACGAGGAAAGCAGGAATTTCTCCGGGCCGTGGAGGAGTATCAGGGCAAGGTATTGGTGATTGCCTACACGACCGTCGGCATCCGAGGTGATTGCGATGTGATGCTGTGGCGCATCAGCTACGAACTCGAGTTGTTCCAGGAGATGAGCACCAAAATCATGGCCTCCGGATTGGGCAAGTATCTGAACAATCCCTATTCCTACCTGGCCATCACCAAACGCTCGATCTATGTCGATCATCACACCCACGAAAATCAGGAGAGCAAGCGGCTGACCGTCGTGCCAGGAAAGGCCAAATACATCTTCGTCTATCCTTTCGTGAAAACCCGCGAGTGGTTCCTGCTCACGAAGGCGGCCAGACAAGGCATGATGGACGAACATATCGAGGTCGGCCATCGCTTCCCATCGGTCAAGCTCAATACGACCTACTCGTTCGGTCTCGACGACCAGGAATGGGTTGTCGCGTTCGAAAGCGACAAGCCCGAGGATTTTCTCGATCTGGTCATGGCGCTACGGGAAACCGAAGGCAGCCGCTACACCTTGCGCGATACCCCGATTTTCACCTGTATCCGCAAAAGTCTGAAGGAAACGCTCGATACCTTGGGAGGTTGAGAGCGGGTCACAAGTCTTCATCTGTCTGCCTTCACGGCCTTCGGTCCCGGGACCGAAGGCCGTGCCGTTTCTCCACCGGCATTCCGATACAGAGGGAACCTTCGTCTCCATGTCAGCCCAGGCACCCTCCGCCACTCCCGACCGTCCGGCGGCCTGCTACTCAGCCTTGCTACCCGGACTCGGCCAGCTGATTCGAGGACGCCATCAAGCGGGATTGCTCTACTGCCTGATCACAATTCTACTGATCGGGCTGAGCCTGGCTCTCGGGCGGATCGCCGGACGAGCGGCCGAAGTTTTTTTCTTCATGCTGCTCGCCCTTCCCTGGTGGGCACTGCAAACCTATGATGCCGCACTCGGGCAGGCCATCACCGGCTCCGATTTTATTCGAACGAGCCGGACGGCCTGGGCGGAGGCGCATGACATCCGCTTTCTAGGGCTGCTGTTCCTGTTGAGTGCGGGCAACGACGCCATCCTCATCGCTCAAAATCCCGGCTACCTCCTTCCCTTTTTCTGCACCAAACTCGACGGCGCCGCCGGATTCCTAACCAAGGCATTGTCGCCCCTTCTTCACAGCCTGGTCGGATTTGGATTTCTTCGCATCAAAAAATGGGCGCTGCTACTGTACCTTGTCTATGCTGCCTACGGAACGACCAACGCTCTGGTCAATCTGACCTGTTTCGGCCCGGGCCGTATCCGCAATACCCTCCTGGTCGCCCTAATCGTCTTTACGGGCTATATTCTCCGGCGCCGGCACGTCTTTCGCGCCTGACAGCCAGGATGCCGGCAGCCCTCGGCTGCGCTTTGACAGTCGGGTTGAGCCTATGGTACCTGTAAGCATTGTCGATTTTCCCCAACATCGGACGGAGCAGCTATTATGGCCGATAACAATGCCGTCTACGCCATGCGCTTTCCTGACGGTTCCGTGAGCCTGTACATCGACGAAGAATATGCCATCGATCGAGGCATAGACCCTGCCAAATTGGTTCGCGTCGAGATTCCGCGCGAGATGTTCATCAACGGTACCGTCCAACAAATCCGCGAGTACGTGGCGGTCTATCTCGAAACCAGTCATCAGGGCACGGCCTAAGCGAACCTTTTACATCGCACGAGGTCACACACGATGTCCGCTCTCCTCACTCAAGAACTCATCGCCTCGACTATCGAACAATCGCCGATCCAAGCCCGGATCATGTTGAAGTTGCTGTTACTGCAGCATTTCGACATTACCGAGGAAGAGATCAACCACATTGCGGCAGATCGGCCGGATCCCCGCTGCGTGGCCGGCACCAAGCCGATCCACCAAGTCGTGACACAGGATGCCCTCCGCGATGTGACCAGCCGGCGGGACGAGTATCGCAGACGGGTCCGGTTGCGGCGGGAACGGCTCTGGCTGCAAATGGAAGCGATGAGAGGCATGACTGCCCTGGCTGAAGGCATGGTCCGCGCCGCGGAAGCACTCCTGCAGTCAAAATTCAATGTGGGCGCCGATGCGATAAGCGCCATCAAAACACAGGCCCGCGCCGCGGTTCCTAAGCCGGCGATCCGCCTCTTGGACCGGCGCTGGGACGAAAACGACATCACCGCCGAAGCCTATCAAGAGGCAAGGCTTGGACTCGAAATACAGACGCAACTGCGTTTGTTGGACAAGTACCGAAAGCGCTTCGAACTGTCCGAACGGGAATGGAAGTCGATTAATGCCGCGCCCATGCAGGAACACGAAATCGGTCACATCTGGGGCATTCCGGCCGGCAGTCTCGCCGGCCGCAAGGTCAAACATCTGCACCAATATCTTCAGGCCATCCAGACCGTGCTGCAGCGCTCGTCGGCACACAACGTGCCAACCACGGTGCCGCTCGACTTGTGGAAAGAGACAATGGCGGTTCTGGCTGAACGACCGGTAGAACGCTCGATCGCCGTTTACGACGGCTTGGAGCGCACCGAAGATGCGTTGGTGATTCGGCTGCAGGCCTTCGTGTGGGGAACCCTTGGGGAAGACATAGAAGCAAAGTTTTGGTTATCGCTCGTCCATGGCGCAAGCTCGAACGCCGTACATTCGGAAAACACCCGTTCGCTGTTCGGCCTGCAGCGTCTGATGGCGATTCTGGCCGAGATCGATGCCAGTCCCGAAGCTCTCGAACAAGAACTGCTGACGCGCACGGCACCCACTGCCAAAGAAACATTGGCTCTTCCCGAAGAAACAACGCAAACGGAAGCTGAACAAATCGGCCAAATGCAGCAGCATGTGCTTAATAGTTTCATGGGCGAACTGCACAACGATCTCCAACGATGAAGGATCTTCCGCTGCATGCGCGGTGCTAGGAGAACAAGAGAAACGATCTGGAATCACAATCCTGACTATCGTTCGTCCATGGTGAACGCCCGAACGCCGTACATTCAGGAAAAGGTGGATCGCTGTGGGTTTTCCGGCGTCTAATGGGGTTCCTTCGCGGGATCAATGCCGGTTCGAAGGCCTCCGACTGGAATGCGCAGGGGATCTCTCTGAACAGGGCAATGCCGGATTTCGACGTCTCCATTTTTTTTCGCGACCACCTTCTCAGCTCAGCGTAAATTCTGTATAATTTTATTCATTATGCTGCGGTTCGATGACAAGCGCTCTGTCTGGTCCAGCATGCTGGGCCTCGCGATCATATGTTCTCTCGTCGCCTGCTTCATGCCCGGCCTGTCTCACTCCGCTTCAGCGATCGTCGAGGTGACGGAACTTCTGGCCCATCCCGACCACTATGATCACCAAGTGGTGACGGTCAACGGCAGGGTGACGAATTTTCAACTCGCCACCAACCGTGATGGCCACCCGGCTTTCGGCTTTCTCCTGCAAGATAGCGCGGGAACGGTGAAAGTCATCGGACTTGGAAAGGCGGATGTGCGGGAAGGTGATTACGTGTTGGTGGAGGGCATATTCAGCCGCCTTCGCCAGGCCGGTCGCGCTATCGTCTATAACGAAATCAAAGCCACTTCCGTGCAGTCCATGACCAGAATGAATCCTGATCTCGTCGGTTAACCCTCCTTCCCGCTCTCTGCCGACATGGCCGTTTCTGACCGTTTCTCTCCGCGCTTGATGTCTACGATTGTGACGTCGAACGAAAGAGTCTTGCCCGCAAGAGGGTGATTGAGATCAAGGACGACGACGTCCGGCTTGATTTCAGAGACGTACGGAAACACCGTTCTTCCGTCCGGAGCCTTCGCCTCGAGTTTCACTCCGATCTGCTGAGCCTCCAATGGAACCCGGTCTCGCTGTACCTCGAAAAATCCCTCAGGGCAAATCTCTCCATAGGCATCGAGGGGCCCCACTGTGACCGTCTTAGATGCGCCGATCTCCATGCCATCAAGCCCCGCCTCCAACCCGTTCAGAATCTCTTCCTGCCCATGGACGTACGTCAAGGGAGATTCTCCCACGGTCGTCTCAATGACGGATTCGTCATCTAGGCGAAGGGTATATTCCACCGAGACGACATCTCCTTTTGACACCATCATCTTCAATGCTCCTTGATCAACAATTCCAGGTTCACCTGCGTTTTTCGCCGTTGCCCGACCGCGGCAGAATCGGAAGGGTCAGACGAAATTCTGAACGGTTATCCATGTGGAAGGAACGGGAAGCGGCCGCGGGATATCAACGGAATACAGCCGAACGCGGGTCATGACCAATAACGGAATGGTCCCGAATCCAGATGGAGGAACTTGCCCCGCGGATAATATCCAACTCCTCCGCGCCTGATTCGTAACGCGGCTTCCCGCACGATCCGCAGCGGCACGCCGGGAATCTGCAAGTCCACGGCCTGGCCCAACACGTGGTAACTGTTGCGCGCCGCACGGGTGCCTATCCGGATGAGATGCTCGTTGTATTCCGGAGAACGATACCCGGACACGATATGGATGTTACGACGGCCGCCGATCCGTTTCTGGACCAGATTGATGAACTCAATGAGCTGCACGTCCATCATGGTCGACTCATTCGTGTGATGGCAACGCAGGAGATGGTTCAGGTCCTTGAGGGCGCCTTGATCATATGTGCCGGATTCAGTCCGGTACGTAACTGATAATCGCTCATCCGTATGCAAATTGTAGAAGGTCAATCGCCCCTCCGGAAGCCGTGCCGCCCATGTATCTGATGGAACAACGAGACGGACGACGGTTAGGGCCATGCCGATCGCAGTGGTGCGCAAAAAAATTCGTCTCGTCCAGAGGGACGATGTGTCCGATGTCATTGATTCGCTCCTGTCGAACATTCGGCCGGTACGTCCTGCCCATTACGTCTCTGCAACCGGCAGGGATGCGCAGCCATACGCCTGGTTGAAACGGGAGAAGCCCCACAAAGCATGCACAGGCAAAATCTTTATCGCGCGTTGGAAGCAGGAGGACGCGAACCTTCGTGGTTGGATATTGTTGTACTTAACAAAAACATCAGGAACGGTCAACCCATTGCTCACATGGCTCCGCCTCGTCTCGACCCATGCATTCTGCGTCGGCAGCGGTCAGTCCGCAGTTTTTCCTAGACTCCGCTCGATCTGTTCTCTCTTCAATGATCGGCAATCCAAGCCTGTTGAGAAACACCCATGGCCCGGCGCGCATCGAGGGATCGGTCCATACCATATTGACGAAGCCGCCGATAGAGGGTCGATCGGCTGATACCCAACTCCTGTGCGGCTCGACTCAAATTGCCTTGCGAGAGTGTGAACGCCTTCATGATCAAGTCGGTCTCGATCCGCTGCTGATTGACCTTGAATGAAATCGAACCTTCGTCCTGCTTGAGATTCTGCTGAGGAAGATCCAAATCCGTCGGCGCAATCTGCGTGCCATCCGCCATCGCCGCCGCACGACCGACGCGATCGACCAGTTCGCGCACATTCCCGGGCCAGGCGTAGACACGCATTGCTTCCAGAGCCTCGCGCGTGAAGGCAGGAATCGGTTTCTTATAATGAGCCGCCGCTTGACGTAGAAAGGCGGCGGCCATCAGCGGCACATCGTCGACCCGTTCCCGCAACGGTGGCAGGTTGATGTTCACCGCCCCAAGCCGGCAATACAAATCCTCGCGGAACCTACCTTTCTCGATCGCCTCCTTGAGATTCTCGTTCGTGGCCGCAATGAGGCGGACATTCCCTTCAATCGGCTGATTCCCGCCCACCCGTTCAAAGGTGTGATTCTGCAGGAACCGTAGCAACTTCACCTGCAGGGCAGAAGGAAGTTCTCCGACCTCATCGAGAAACAGCGTCCCACCTTGGGCCATTTCGATCCTGCCCCTTTTAGGAGCGACGGTTCCTATGATCGCGCCGGACTCAGAACCGAAAAGCTCAGCCTCCAACAAATTTTCCGGAATCGCCGCGCAATTGACGGGAATGAACGGCGCTTCCCGGCGTAGACTCCGTTCGTGAATCGCCTTCGCCGTGGATTCCTTCCCTGTTCCGCTTTCACCGGTGATCAATATCGGCACATCCGTTGTAGAGACCTTTCGAATCGCGTCGAAAATGCGGCGGATAGAAGGACTGACGCCCAGCATTCCCCTGAATTCCTCCTGTCCTCCTCCGGGCATCCCTTCATGGGTCTCCCGCTCAAGATCGGCGATTCTCGCCAGGCGCCGCAGAATGCCCTTCAACAGATTCACGTCGAGAGGCTTGGACAACACGTCATCTGCTCCGCAACGGACAGCCTCTACGGCGATACTTCTCTCGCTATCGCCTGTGAAGACGATGGTTTTTGTAGGGTAACCGGCCTGTCGCAATGCATGCAGAAAACCTATGCCGGCCTTGGGCTCCAGGTCACGCGGCGATTCCAGATCCACGAGGATGACCGGCGGTTCTTTCTCCTGAATCAGATCCAATGCCGTATCATTTCGTTCGGCCACGAAGACCTCGAATTCATCTTCCAGCGCCGACTGTAGCTTCATGGCGATCTGTTGGTCTTCTTCAATGATCAATAGCTTCGTTTTTGCCACGATGCGTCCTCCTTTCTGATCGTCAATTCATAACACGAACGGAAACGCCTATCCCGCCATCGTTTCACGGAAATTGGTGAGCGTTACCCGGGCGGGAGCTCATGCAGGCCGAATCTGCTATGAGGATTTCGACGGGGGATCGAACGTACGACACATGAACAGGTCCGAACAGAAAGTCTTCATGAAGGCGGACCCGGACCCTTCACCTCGTCTATCGAGGGAGTTGTCGATGATTGCGATGATCGGAACCTGCGGGCAGGAACTCCGGACACGAGGAACTGCCTGTTGAATAGGAGACAGGGACTGAAACCCGATGACAATGACATCCGGATGCAGTTCCACCAAGTCGCGCTCAAATTCCTGAGCCATAGAAGTCAACGTGGCTTGAAATCCATGCAACGCAAACCAGTCGGCGAATCGATAGCCGGCGGTCACGTCCCCCATACAGCACCGCCACCTTGGTCCGTACGCCCGATCGCAACCCTTTGACGCACGACAATCGCACCATCGGAATGAGCCACCTATCGATCGGACCCATTGTCCATCATCGTAGTCGCCATTTGCTTCAGCCGAATCTCCATACGCGGTCCCCACTAATTGAGGTCTTGAAGCATCGCCGTCTCCAATGCGTTTAATCCGGCGAGGACACCGGGCCAGCGCTCTGAGAACGATACCGTGCGACGATCCAACAACGACTGGTCCGATGACACCTTTCCCTGTACGGCTTGGATGATTGCCAACAATGACGAGGCGCGGGATATCCAACCATCTTGCATGCGGAGGACAGTATAGGAAGCAACCGGATATGCCCATCAGGCAAGGTGGGATTTGCCTGTCGCAATTAGACACAGTAAGTTGTCGTGGTTGGTTCGACTCGTTGCCGCCAAGGTAGTCGTCATTAGACGACCAGCCCGTGCTGCAAAGCGTAGCGAGTCAGTTCGGCATTATTCTTCAGGCTCATCTTTTCCAAAATTCTGGCGCGATAGGTACTGATCGTCGTCACGCTGAGATGGATGCTTTCAGCAATATCACTGACGGTCTGTCCGGAAGCGATCAGGCACAAGACCTCGTACTCTCGGTCCGACAACCGTTCATGCGGCAATTTCTCGACCCCGGTCCTGACCGTCAGGGCCAAGGCTTCTCCGACCGAAGCGCTGACATACTGTCCGCCCGCCAACACTTTCTTCGCCGCATGGACCAGTTCTTCAGGCGCACTGGCCTTCGTCAAATATCCGGCTGCTCCGGCTTTGAACATGCGTATCGCATACTGGTCCTCGGGATGCATGCTCAGGATCAGGACCGGCAGCTCCGGCGCCAGCTGTTTCAACTCCTTGAGCACCTCCGGTCCGGTTCTGCCCGGCATGCTGATATCCATGACCACGAGGTCATACGGATGCTCGCGGACATGGTCCAACATTTCCTGCGCGTTGCCGCATTCGGCCATGCGGACCCCTTGAAATCCTTCTTCCAGGATATCCTTCACCCCCCGGCGAAAGGAGGGATGGTCATCGACGATCAGAATCCGCACCCTGGTGGTTGCTCCCGTTGCTCCCATGGTTACCCCCATGTCCGAAGCCTGTGTGTCCTGTCAGCGGGGAAGACACAGGACGATCGTGGTCCCTTCGCCTGCTCGCGTGGTGATCTGCACTTCTCCACCGAGCAGTTCGGCGCGTTCCCGCATTCCCAACAGGCCGAACGACTTTGAATCGGCGAGCCGGTCCCGAGGGATGCCTCTTCCATTGTCGCTCACGCGCAGCACTAAACCCAGGTCCCGATCTTCCAAATGCACATGCACCTCCGTCGCCTGAGCATGCCGGGTCACGTTGGTCAACGCTTCCTGACAGATCCGAAAGACCGCCGTAGCATGCTCGGGATCAACCCGTAAATCCTCATGGCTGACCGCGCAGTCGCAGATGATGCCGGTACGGCGCTGAAAATCACGGCACTGCCATTCGATCGCCGCCACCAGTCCCAGATCGTCCAGCACACCGGGACGCAACTCCGCCACGAGACGTTGCACCGACGTGATGGTACTGTCCACCTGTTCTTTCATTCCACGGATTCTCTCATCGGCTTTGGCACGATCCTGCTGCGCCAACCGCTCGCCCAGCAGGCCACCCAGGCGGGAAAGATCGATCTTCAAACAGGTCAACCCCACTCCCAGCTCGTCGTGTAACTCGCGCGCGATTCGTCCCCGTTCCTCTTCGCGAATTCCTTCCATACGCCGGGAGAGTTCTCGGAGGCGCCGCAGAGAATCCTGCAGCTGCTCTTCGGCTCGTTTTCGGTCGGTCGTATCCTTGAATACGACCACCGCTCCGACGATGTGTCCCCGCTCCCGGATCGGTGTACTGACATATTCGACTGGAAAACTCGTCCCGTCTTTTCTCCAGAACGTACTATCCACATGTTCCCGCAGTTCTCCAACGCTGATCGTTTCCATAATCCGACAGGGCTGCTCGACGAACGGGATTCCGTTCGGATCAGTTTGGTACACGAGCCTATGGAGTGTCTGTCCTATCAGTGCCTCGGGCTCCCAGCCGAACATCTTGGCGGCCGCCGGGTTGACGAACGTCAGCCGGCCATCCCGATCGACACCATAGATTCCTTCGCCGGCGGAGTTCAGAACCACTTGATTGTGGCGATGCAGACGATCCAATTCCTCTTCCGCCGCCCGGCGCTCGCTGATGTCGCGCATGATGACCGTAAAAAAAAGGTCGGCCTTTCCCTTCCAGGAACTCAGGCTCAATTCCAATGGGAACTCCGTTCCTTCCTTCCGCCGGCCGACGAGTTCCATTGTGTGACTCGTCATGTGCAAGCGTTCAACCAATCGAACACGCTGCACATTGCCCTCCAGCTTCTCGTGGTAGCGCTCCGGGATGATGATCGTTAAGGGCTGCCCGATGATTTCATCCGCCGAGTATCCGAAAGTGGATTCCGCGCCCTTGTTCCAAAAGACCACCTTCATCAATGCATTGACTAAGACAATGGCGTCCTTGGTGGACTGCACGATGGAACGCAACCGTTCCTCGCTGACCCGGAGCGCATCCTCGATTCGGCGGCGTTCGGTCACATCACGAATGATTCCCAACACACCGACCACAAGGCCCTGTTGCAACTGCGGAGTTCCCACGAATTCCCCGATGACATATCCGCCATGTCTCATGGTGATCTGCATGGAGCAGGTGAGCGGCGCCCCGCGCTCGAGAATGGCCTGCACGACATCCTGGCAAAACCCGGCGTCATCGGGATGCAAGAGAGCCGCGAGCGGCTCTCCGATCCATTGCGAGCGCGACCAGTTGGTGACAGTTTCAAAAGCCGGATTGAGAGAGGTCAGGATGCTGTCGGCCGAAAGGGTGAAGATAATATCCCGGGCCCCTTCGACCAAACTTCTGAACCGGTACTCCGATTCAAGCAAGGCATCTTGAGCACGCTTGAGCCAGGTAATGTCATGAAACACCGCGACGGTTCCGCGTAGCGCGTCGTCCGCATCTTCGATCGACCTGGCATTGATGCTGATCCACCGGCCGGGACCGTTATGGGAGGAACGCACATAGACTTCAAGTCCATCGATTTTTTCACCGCGCAAGGCACGCGCCAACGGCCATTCTTGAAGCTGAAACGGCGTCTCTGTGTCGGCATGAAGAAACTCATAGCGCTGAGGCCATTCCGCCGGCGAGACATCGCCGGGCGAAAACCCCAGAATAGCTTCAACGGCCGGATTGGCGACTACCAACTGTCCCTCTCCATCGGTGACCACGACACCATCGCCCATACTCCGCAATATCGAATTGGCGATTCGATTTTGTTCCAGCAAGGCCTGTTCGGCTCGCTCCAGCGCGTCCGCCCGCTCACGAAGGGCCTGCTGAGCCTGTTTCATCCCGGCCGACTGGGTCCGCACCGCATTCTCATAGACCCGCAAAAGCTGTTCAGCCACGGCTTCCCGCGACTGACGCCTGATGATCACGCCCTGTTTCGGCATGGCTTCCGCCGGCTCGGTCTGAAGTCGACGATCGCCCGTTGTCTCCGGAGGATCCGTTTCATCAAAAGCCAGCAGTGAAGTCTTCATACTCAATGCGAGCGACCGGCACAGGGTCGCAGTTTCTCGCGGCACAGCCGTTCTCGAAAACAAGATCACCGCAAACAGGTCCCTCGACGGCAACATCCCTCCGAAACACAACACCGATTTCACACCATATTTGAGGACGAACTCTTCCTGGACCGGCACATAGGGGCTGCCCGCCGCCTCCGGCACGTAGAACACGTTGTAGGTCTTCTCTTCCACATCGACCAGCCACTCCTCTTGCGCGGGCACGTTGAACTCGGCTGAGATCCCGAACTGATGGAGGAGTTGAGAAAACATCGGAAACTGTTTTACGAAATCCGGACTTCCCATTGGAATTACTCGGTAACGATAGGATTGGTCGACCAGGTTCCAGCCCGGCTGTTCGCCGGCCGTGGCGATGAGAGTTAAACATTTCAAGTCTGGAAGCGGAACGATGCCTCCCATTTTTTCACGAGCCCAGTGCTGAGTGACGGGATCCAGCCGGCTATAGGAGGTCGTCTTGAAACAACGGACAAGGACGCAATCGCGCTCTCCCGTGTCGGGATTGCCGAGAGTGGCGAAGAGATAGTCCACCGCACGAGAAGCGGCGTCCCGCAGTGAACTCGACTGTTCACCCAGCTGCCGCAACACGGCCGAACATTCGGTCATTTCCAGCAGGGAGAAACGAGCCAAACTATACAAGACGACCTCTGGTGAACGATGGGGAATGCCTGTCAAACCCACCGCTGGTTGACGTTCGTCTCGTGATGCCGAATCGTGAAGGGTGAGGCGCGCGCCCCGAAGGTCATGGACCTTGCGCGGCGAGGTACGGAATTATATCGTGGCGAGTCTAGTGAAGGGGTCCAGGCTTGTCAAGGCAGCCGGCGGGAATGAAACGTTCGCCGGGCCTTGTTCGAAGCATTCAGAAACTCACTCTACGCCCATGGGAATGGACCCTCTCTCGGCAGCCGTTGAGTGGAGAGATAAGCATGGGATGCGGCCCGATCATCGTAATCGAATGCCTTGCGCGATCGCTTGAGACAGCAGCCCCACGTCTGACGCATAGTTAAGCCGCCCAAGCGCTTCCTGGCGGTCCACCCACTGCACGTCTTCGACTTCTCCATCAGGTACGCCGGCCTGCTCGATGGGTGACATCCTGAACCAGACGACCGTTTTCCGAAATCGCCGCCCTTCTCGCTGAAACCAGTATTCCGTCGTCGAGAGGTCCGCCTCGATATGGCAGCGCCAACCCGTTTCTTCCAAAACCTCCCGCACCGCGGCCTGGGCAGGCGTTTCACCGGCGTCCAGGCGTCCCTTGGGAAACGACCAGATCGGTCGGCCTTTGAGATCGGACACCATGATCAACAGTACGTCCTGCTGCCGTAATACGATCCCGCCCGCGGACCGGACCAGCCCTGGTTCAGACATGACACATCCTTTTTCTCTCAACGATTCTCAACCCTGCAGATCCAAAATACGAATGTCCAGGAGGCTGGACCACACTACTGAGGCGCCCTGGAGACTCGACGGCTCGCAGGTCTTGATCCGGAAGACACGACCCAGCGGGATGCTCGAAGGGGCTGCCCGGCAAGGCCGCAGCGAATGAAGAGCCGAAGCGTACCCTTTGAGGTACGTTGAGGGTCTGAACGATGCGAGAACGCAGCTGGCAGACTTTTTCAGCATCCCGCTAGACAACGCGCGGCAATCCTAAAAACCACGCCAGCAGGCGGTCATGCGCGCGCGTCGGCAAAACCCATTTCATGAACGCTCTCAGCCGTGCGTCCTTGCCCACCAGATAGCGTACCTGCGGTCGCGAGGCGGTCAGCGCGTGAGCCACGGCGCGAGCAACCACCTCCGCGGGGATCGCGCGCTTGACTGCCCGGTCGACTACTTCCTTCATGCGGGACAACGCCTGTTCATACAGCTGGAAGTCCTGTGGCGCAACCTCGCCGAGCGTGCGAGTGGCCGCCATCGTGGCCCGGCTCCAGATCTGCGACTGGACCGCCCCCGGCTCCACCAGCGAAACCGAGATGCCCCAAGGGGCCAACTCCAATCGCAAGGCATCACTCATCGCCTCAAGTGCAAATTTCGAACTGGAATAAGGGCCGAGAAAGGGAGTCGCCGTCAGGCCGGCGATGGAACTGATATTCACGAGACGTCCGCGTCTCAGCCGCAGCAGCGGCAGAAAGGTCTGAGTCACCGCGAGCGCTCCGATCACATTCACCTCGAATTGCGTTCGCACCTCGGACAGGGGCAACAACTCCAGCGGACCGGCGACCGAAATCCCGGCATTATTGATGAGACCCCACAAGCCTGTTTCGCCCTCGACTTCACTCACTCTTCGTCCGGCTTCTGCTATCGAATCCGGATCGGTGACATCCAGCATAAGCACACGGAGACGCGCGGAGGTCAGACGAGCAAGCTCCTCGCCATCTTCTGCGCGCCGGACGGCGGCCCACACCGTGAAGCCCAGTCCATCGAGATGGCGAGCGCAGGCCTGTCCGATGCCCGTGGAGGCTCCCGTAATGAGGACGGTCCGAGGCTCTGGCATTACTCTTCTCTCAGTGAAGACATGTCGGCCGTGAGGTCATGGCCCGATATCGAAACGGCCCAAGAGTACCACGCGCATAGTGGAAGAGACATCATGGAGTGCAGCCGTTCGCCGCCTCGGAAAGTTCAGTAGGGAATCGGCTGGAGATCAAATGAGGCGTCAATGTGAGCAACGTTGAGTGGTCGCCAGTCGACAGGCGGGACCGACCTTCGAATGGTTCCAATCTCAGAACGGGCGGATTTGACAAACAACAACCCTCAACTAGACTTAACTCATGCGCATAGAGAACACAAAAAGCGAGCGATGCTGGTTCTCGTATGTGGTTGCGGTTACCGTTGGATCGCTGGCAAGTCTGTTGTTTCTGGCGCCCTCTCCCGCGGTCGCCGGCCGGACTCTCGCAGTTCCAGTTTCCGAGACGACGTATGCCGAAACCGAGACCGGCTTCTCGACCTTCCTGATGAAGTGGGACGAAGGCGGCCAACCGGACCCCCTGGCCTTGCGATGGGGCCGCAGCCAGGTTCCGGTCAGAGGAACCGCGAGGGGATCCATTCAACGCGCCTTTCGATATGCTCTCAAGCGCCTTGCACCCTCGATCCATCCGACCGGGACCTTGTCTCTCTATGCCACCTTTACGGGACCTCTGAAGGAAGAAGGGTCGACCGCCGAAGCCGCATTGGCCATCGGCTTTCTCGCCCTCATCAAGGGAGATTCCCTGATTCAGCACATCACCATCACCGGTACGCTGGAATCCGACGGCCGGATCGGCCAGGTCGCTCACGTGGCTGAAAAAACATCTGTCGCCGCCCGTGCGGGATATCGGGTCCTCCTCGTACCACGAGGCCAGTTCTATGCTCCTCGGGTCAACTTGATTACGCTGGCTCCCGAATCGACAGTACTTGTGCGTGAAGTCGATACGATAGAGGAAGCCTACGAAATCATGACCGGAAAGAAACTGTAGTCGGCAAGGGATAGTTTCACATCCAGTTGCTGATCAAGAGAAACGAAGCCCACAAACTGGGATGGCTATGACCCGGTTGAGCAAGTATTTTCTGTTGAGCCCGTTGCAAAGCGACCGCCTTTGAAACAGTGGAATCTTGAAGCTGCCGATAAAACTCCGCCACCAATTCCGGCGCAGCCTGATCCTCCGCCACCCATAAACTTGCCAACGCGCTCCTGGCGCCGGTCTTGACCGCGACACCGGCCAGCCCCAGCGCGGCCCGGTCATCATCAACGGCCGTTTCAGAGGCGCTCAACGTCAGTAATTCCAGCGGGTGCCGCCGATGCTGCGACAAGCCGACCATCTGCGCCAGGCGATCCATCGAAATCTTGCCGTCGTAGGCTTGAAGAAACGATTGGCTGACGTCCGGTCCAAGCTGGCTATGGGAGGCTACGTGCACAATGCCCAGGCCATGATTTTTGATTTGCTGTTCAAGCGAGGTGACGGAGAACTCGCTGTTCACTAACGAAGTTCCGCCGTACAGCGCGTTGACCGCATGGAGTTCTTCCCGCCTGTCGGGCTTCGCAGCAGTCCCGGCAACCGATTCGGTTAGTCCCATCGCGAGTCCTGTTCCCTTCCCACGCGGCACCGGTCGCGGATCCGTAAGCTCCATCGACGGGATGGTCGCCACCGCATATCGGCTCACGACAAACTGCCGGCCGTCGTGCAAGGCGGCGATGGGAATTGTACGGAGCGGCCCCTCCGGCACCATCACCAACGTGGTAATACCCGCGGCGAGAAAATCCTGTTGCAACGGGGCGATCAACCAGCCGTAAAGGGTTTGGGCGGAGGAAAGGTAATCTTGTGAGCGACGATCCTGCACCAGCCGCCGAAACGTCCGCACTTCGTTGGTGAGGGTCTCGGCTTTGACAGGGACGCGATACCGCTTCAATCCACCGGCTGTCTCGACGAGCAACTCCAGCCGGTCCGGTAAGGATAAGGGATATACGAGAGCGGTCTCGGCAGGAACGGCGCCGGGTCCACGCTGACCCCTCGCCGTTGCGACGCAATCATCCCGGAAATAATCTTGCAGTTCAGCCGCGTGTGACGCTTCCACCGTATCGCGTACGCGCACGAGCAATTGTTGAGTCCGCTCCGGCGACCTGTCGGCGGACGCCCGGCGCAGCAGCGCATCTTCATACTGCACGAACAGAGGAGCGACCGATTCCTCGAAGGAATGATGCCGCCCCTGCTCCCCCACCGAATATTCATAGCCGATTGGTTTCAACGACGACAACGCACGCTGGTAGGCAGCCAAGGCCTCCTCTTCGCGCCCGGTCGCCGCGAGCAAGCGTGCGGTCTGCCATTCCCACCGATAAAGTGATTCAGGCGCGTTGATCTTCTGCGCCGCAAACAGAGCCTTTCGCGAATACTCCAGCGCTTCTGTCGGACGGTGCTGTTTTTCATGCAATCCACCGAGGTACCCCCAGGCATAGGACTGTCCTCGCGCGTCCCCGATCCGGCCGGCGACTTCCCCGGCTGTCACGAAGGCCTCAGAAGCCCGTCTCAGGAGCGGGCCTTCCGCGCCGGCGGATGCGCGGCTTTCCCCAGACCGTAACAGGCCGGCGTCCTGCTTTTTAATCGTCCCCCCGGCGGACGTCGCCACAGCCGCGTGGAGATCTTGATAACCCAACCCGATATTGAGCCACCCGGCCGTCTTCGCATGGCTATCCGCTAGCGGCTGCATATCCAGCCCGGCCTGATCGAATTGCCGCTGGGCTTCCTCGAACTGCCGATTGTTCAAGTGGGCCATGGCGCCGTTGATCTGTGCCGTGGCTGCAAGGTCGGGCTGACGCGTCTCAAGGGCGAGGGCTCGACTTTCCGCGTAGACGTCGATCGCTTCAAGAAACTGCCGGCGGGCCGTAAGGGCGTTGCCTAAGTCGTTCAGCAGACCGGCCACAAGCGTGGGCTTCCTCTCCTCGCGCGCAAGCGACAACGCTTTGGTCAGATGTTCGGTTGCCGGTTCTTCCTGTCCCAAGATATGTGACGTGGTTCCAAGCTGGCCGAGAATCGTAGCCGTGAGCAGACGGTTGCCGATCTGCTCCGACAGTCGAAGCGCCGCCTGCAACGTTCCCTGTGCCCGGCGAATTTGTCCCTCCAGCCTGAGCGCATGCGCCACGTTGATCAGGGCCTGGCATTGTTCTTTGACCTGCCCGCTTTCCTCGTAACCACGAGCGGCATCCATCCAATGCGCGGCAGCCTGGGGAAAAGCCCCTTGCTGAAATTGCACCCTGCCCTGATGCATGTCTCGGTCGGACGACGTGGGGGGAAGCTTTTCTTTTCCGGAAGCCGCTGCTTGAGCGAAGAGAGAACCATTTGAGGAAGCCAACACACAAAGCAGGATGACATTGATCAATATCGTTCTTGAAGAGGCGCAGGCCGACGGTGGCATCGAAGCCATGCGCGAGGTATGGTTTCGAGCCGTAGCCTTCAGCAATTCATTCGATTTCGGCATGTTGCCTCCTGACTTAGCATCCCTGCCATAGTTCGTTGGACAGGCTGCCGGATGGACGTGATCGCTGGGCCGCATGAATCACCGCTGCGGCGGTCTCTGAAGCGACTTCCACATCCTCCAGCACGACCGGGCTGGCCAACGACGAGCCGGGCTGCGCCGGAGTGGCATCCCTGGTAGCCTGTACCAGGCTGCTGAACGAACCGTCTTTTCGTGAGGCGCATCGACTGGTAAGTAATGCAGGGAGCGCCGCGGGCGATTGCTGCGGTATCACGGTAACGGCGCGGTTCATCACGGCAACCGGATCGACGGGATTGGCGACGACTGCGGGAGTCGACGCCGCGGTATTGGCCAGAGGAATCGGCGGCAGGCCACCGATATTTTGGCCGACAACCTCAATTTGGGTCACCTTCTGCGTCACTGCATTGGTGGAGGTGATCACCTGGGCGCCCGAAGGAACCGTGATGTTGGAGGGCAGAATATCGATCGAGGCCGGGATGACGCCTCCTCCTCCTGCCCGGAGCGTTGTCCCGGGCGAGGCTTGCACCGATCCCGCTTGCGTGACACGCACAAAGGGATCTGAAACCGTTGGTTCCACGCCGACATTGCCACCAGACGCGGCATTGCTGGCGACTACGATCCGCTGCGCCGAAATGTGTGATCCGTTGATCTGAACCGTCCCCCCTACGAGCCCGATTACGGCATTGCCTTGGAGGACGGTACCGGACGAAAGGACGACGGGACCGTAAGGCCCCGGCCCTAGAAAGCCGAAAGAGATCGGCGGGGCAACGGAAAGGGTATTGTCGAAGGCAAATTGATTCGCGGAAAACACGCGCTGGTCGCTGAAAAGGATGGCATTCGCCGTACCGAAGTAGGAAGACCCGGTCACGTTCAGCTTCGCGGACGGGCCGAAGATCACACCGGATGGATTGATAAAAAACAAATTCCAGTTCAGGGCCTGAACGGTACCGTTGATGTTCGAAGGCGATCCACCGATCACCCGGCTGATCACATTGGTGGCTCCCCCGGGATTGATGAATGCGGCCACATCGCCGGAGCCGACCGAAAACTGATTGAAACTATGAAAGACATTGGGGCCGTTTCCCGGCCTCGTCCCTCCCGTAATGTTGGTCGTTGACCCCGATGTATCGACGGAGGTACCCAAACCTCCCGTTCCGAGCGCTCCCGGAGTGGCCACGATGTTCGTAGATTGCGCGTGGAGTGGCTCAGTGACTGTCGCAAGGAACACAAGCAACGCGAACTGAACAGCAGCTCCGTACAAAAGCCTCACAGATTGACACATCATCGTGATCCTCCTTGACCACAAACGGCCTGCTTCTTACTCCAATTCAACGGGTAAGTTCAAGGCACGCTGATTCTGTAGGGACTTGCATCAGATCCATATGGACATCCCGGCAGCCGGCATGCGGTCCTCATTCGGTTTATCATTGGACGTTGCAAGCCATTTCGACGCCCCGTTCATACAGAGAGCTGGATGAGCCGGGGTTAAAAGGTAGAGCGCCAGCAGGATGGTCAAAAAGTCCGTCCAGCGAGGCCGCAGCGAGGTGATGGGGGGAGGCGTACCCTTGCGGCACGTTGAGCCTCTGCGCGATGCGAGACCGAAGCTGGCGGACATTTTGGACATCCTGCTAGAACGCCTCCACCACCAGCTGCAAATGGACACCATGGTCCTGGAGATTGCCGCGCTCCGTATCGAACTTCTTCAGTTGCTTTCCCCAATAAATCTCGAAACGACTGCCGCGCCAGAAGTTCCAAATGGCGCCGATGCCGACGCTCGCCAAGGTTTGAGGAGGAGAATCCGGCGTGGGCACCGTACTTTGCCATCCATGCCCGATATCGACAAACGGCACCAGGAAGACTGTATCCGCGCCGGCTTGCGTCGTATAGACCGGCACACGGGCCTCGATCGAACCCATGGCGGCATTGTCGCGAATCAACGTGAATTCACGATAGCCTCGAACGCTGTACCGGCCGCCGACCGCCATCTGTTCTAGCGGAAACAGATGATCGTTCGACAGCTGCACGACGCCGCGGCCCACGAGTTGCGTTCGCCTCCAGGGCAGCTGGCGGATCACCTGGGCCTGCCCCAACCAAGAAAAGAAGCGGGCATCGGGCAGATTCTGATCACCATTGGCCGTGGCGCCCAACGCGCCCACTCCCACCGAGAATCGAGAGAGGAACGAAACAACTTGTTCGGCGGAACGTTGCGCATATTCCTGCCCGAACCGGAGCGCGGTAATCCTGAATTTTCCGCCGGGCGAACCTGCGATCAGTTCAGTCGGCATCCCGGAGAGAAAGCTCTCATTCCGTTCGTGTTCGCCCGTGAAGGAAAGGGCGAATTCCCGGTCGAGCCTGCGGTAGACCGGATGCCGGACGGAGACGCCGAAAATCTCAGCCTTGTTCTCGATGTCGAATGTCTCGAAAGGATCTTCCGTCACCTTGAAATCGAAACGCCGGTACTGAAAAGCGAGGGTCGTGTCATGGGCGTTCACCGGTATGTCATAACGGAAGTTCAGGATCGGATTGATCCCGGCCGACCGTCCATACTGCACACTCAGCGTATCGCCGAATCCAAGAAGGTTCCGGTGGGCCAGCGTGACGAACCCCTGCTCGGCTCCGACATTGGGCGACTGGTAGTTATTGAACTCGAGCCATGCTTTGAAAGGACTCGCCTCCTTGACTTTGACGTTGAGGGTACTCTCCCCACTTGCCAGTCCCGGCAGAAGTTCCCCATTGAGTCGTTCGATCCGGGGATCGGCTTGGAGCAGTTGGAGCCGCTCCTGCAGTTCGCTGATATTCAACGGAGGGCCTGCCGCCAGGTTGATCCTGCTTCGAAAATACGAAGGGCGAAACCATTTGGCGTCGTCGATGTTGACTTGGGTCAACCTGCCCTCCACGATCTGCATGGTAAGCAGGCCGTCCACGACATCCTGTTCCGGAATGACGGCCCCGGAGGTGTGGTATCCATGGTTGATGTAGTGATGCGTGAGAGCCAGTCTCAAGCTTTCGAGATCCTCCGCCGTCAGCTCGCGATTGGTATAGGGTGACGTGATTTCGGCCAGCTGCTGCGATGTGAAGGCGGTATTGCCGACCAGCTGTACTTCCTTCACCATGATCTTGGGCCCCGTGACTGCCTGATCGGGAACAGTTTGGGACGGCGATGGCACCTCAAGCGCAGGCGGCTGGACCGGAGGCGGAGCGGGAGGCAATTGCGGCGGTTTAGGGGGCAACGGACCGAGCGGATTGGGCTGTGCGGGAAGGACTTGTGAACGAACCGGCGGTACCGATGCGCAGAGCAGCAACAGAATGGCTGCGCCGATACACCATCGATGCCACCGGTTCTGCCTGCGCCACGAGACCGGTCCGGCCGGCTTCCTGACGGGACGGAAAGCATTGTCACCTCTTCCCGCCTTGCTCTCTGCTGCCTTTCCCTCGCACTTCTCCGCACAAGCCATCGAGGCTTCCCTCCTTCTTGTTGACCGGGGACCTAGACCGCGCCCGTCGATATGTACATCGGAGCCTTATGCCTTGGATACCGCAGGCAGTCTCTGCATACGGTCACATGGCGCGCGTGGAGCGGCCATACGACGCTGGGAGCTGACGGGAGAAATAAATACGTAAGTCTTCCGGAGCAGGACATCTGAAGGGCAGCTTATAACACGTCTCGCAATAAAATACTCGTCGCCGGCAAAGTTTTTTCGCGCCTCGAACAGCACAGCCCATACTGAACCAGGTGCGTGCAGATTGCATGCTTGAGAAGGAGGGACGGATCAGAAGAGACCTCGATGCGAAACGCGCGATGCACAGCGTCTTAGCGAAAGCCTACGGTGTTCGCGCGATCTCTTGGAACCGCGCTGTAAAATGCCGCAGGAGGGGGGCTTCGTACGTCATCACCAATCCCGGGATGGAGTCCCGGCGGCGGTACAGCTCGACGATGGATTCAGCGACGTACGCAATCTGCATGTTCGTGTAGACACGACGAGGGATGGCCAATCGCACCAATTCCAGCTCGGGATGAATGGTCCGTCCCGTCGCCGGATCTCGTGACCCGAACATGACGGTTCCAATCTCGACCCCCCGGATTCCATATTCCCGATAGAGTGCGGCCGCGAGAGCTTGCGCCGGAAATTTCGCTTGCTCCAGATGGGGAAGAAATTCCTTGGCGTTGAGGTAGACCGCGTGACCCCCGATCGGCTTGAGGATCGGTACGCTTGCACCGTCCAGCAGGTCTCCCAGATATCGGACCTGACCGATCCGGAATCGCAGGTATTCCTCGTCGAGGACTTCCTCAAGCCCTCTTGCCATCGCTTCAAGATCGCGACCCGCGAGCCCGCCATAAGTCGGAAAGCCTTCAACCAGGATCAACATGTTGGTGATGTCTTGCGTCCAACGCTCATCGTTGAGACCGAGAAACCCACCGATGTTGGCCAGACCGTCCTTTTTTGCCGACATGGTACAGCCGTCGCCATGGCTGAAGAGTTCCCGGGCGATCTCCAGCACCGCATGGTCCCCATAGCCCGGTTCCCGTTCCTTGATGAAGAAGCAATTCTCCGCAAATCGGCAGGCGTCGAAAAAGAGCGGAATGCCGTAACGCTTCAATACCTCGCGGGTCCGGCGGATATTCTCCATCGATACCGGCTGGCCCCCGCCGCTGTTATTGGTGATGGTGATCATGGCGAGCGGGATACGCTCGGGCCCAAGTCGATTGATGGCTTCTTCCAACCGTATGACATCCACATTGCCCTTGAAGGGAAGGTCGCAGTGCGGGTCGTAGGCCTCTTTGATCACCAGATCGAGCGCCTCCGCCTTTTGATGCTCCACGTTGGCTCTGGTCGTATCGAAATGGATGTTGTTGGGCACGCACATGCCGGGCTTGACGACCGTCGAGAATAGGAGATTTTCCGCCATTCTTCCCTGGTGGGTAGGAATGACGTAACGATACCCGAAAATCGAGCGCACGACCGCTTCGAAGTGGTAATAATTCTTGCTGCCGGCGTAAGACTCATCCCCCAGCATCAGGCCGGCCCATTGATTGTCGCTCATGGCGGATGTGCCGCTATCCGTCAGGAGATCGACGTAGCAGCTTTCGGCGGGCACGTGGAAAAGATTGTACCCGGCCTGGCGGAGCAACCGGTCCCGCTCTTCGCGAGTGGTCCGCCGAATGGGCTCCACAACCTTGATCTTAAACGGCTCGGATGGGAACTTCACGGGCCGACCTCATAAAGCGGGCCAGCTGTTCTCGGAACATGCCGGCCCCTTCGTACTCGAACACATAGCGGGTCATATCGAACAGCGGCGCCGGATCGAGCTCGCGGATCATGTCTGGTTTCCAAGAAATCCGCAGCCGGTTGATCATCGTGATCGGCGTGGGGGTACCAACCATCCCGAGCGGAACGGTTCCATAGGTTTGAGAAAAGATCAAAATTTCCCGATCGAACATGGCTGTGTTCATATCTTCCGCGGCTCCATGTTTCCTGAAATCTTCCTCGAGCCGCTGGAACGTCGGTGAGTGGACCAGCGCCTCCCGGAAGGCATAGAAAATTTTGATGCCGGCGCGCTGCTGATCGTCCATGACATGGATCGCATCGGCCACCGTCCCCTCATGTTGCATTTGCTCCCGCGTCACAATCAGCAAGCGCCGGATCCGGACGTGCCTCCTGGCCGCCGCCTGATTGGCCAGCAGGTAGTTGGGATAGAGGGCTTCTCCCTTTTTCCAGATATTCCACCGCTCCATCATCGCATCGACGGAACGCTCCGCCGTCTCCATGAGGCGGACGGCTTCCGCATTGGCAGCGGCTCCTTCATAGATAAGGGTTTGCGCCTCCAGCTGTTTCAGTTCGCGACCGATCGCTTCAACCTTCTTCGGCAGATAGCGAGGACGCTTCGGCACGTGCAACATCACATCCACGGCGGTCAGGGCGAGTTTCCAATATTCCTTGGCCCGAGCGGGAGCCTTGTCCTTTTGGGCGATGAGCAGTAATTCGACGGGGTTCTTTTCAAGAAGGTTGGCGATCTTGATGCAGAGTTCCGGTTTCGGAACCTTGAGACCGCGCCTGATCAAATTGGCTTCCGGCTGGGCAATCCCCAATTTATCGGCCAGGGCATAGTCACTGGTGAGGTTGAAACGGTCTTTGATCTCGGTCAGGTAACGAGCGATCTCGAACATCCCCTCCCCCTTCGATCTGTTCATCCTCCGTACGATCCTCTATGCGCCGGCCTGGCTTCCGCATACGCCCTCGGAACCGGCTGCACGATGTCCATTGATTGTCGAGCAAGCCCCATCCAGAATCCTTCCAGATAGTTCAGCACTGCCACCATACCCTGCCGAAAATCCTGTTGCTGCGAAGAAGAGAGCCGGGTGAATCCTGCTCCGTCACCGCCGGCCTGAACGGCTTTCTTCATCGCTTCTTCATGACCCTCTTCAAGCTCCCGGTGAAATGTGAAATAGGTCATGTCCATGGAGTGATATCGGGATGCGCGCAAAGACACGAGACCGGGAATCAGCTGGTCCCACATGGTGATGGCCATATTTTCCAATCCGAACGAGGCCCCGAGCGCCATGGGGTGATTGTTGCTGCTGTAGAGTCTTTCCATGCCCTCGATATACGCGCGAGTGGAGGGACGCATCGGCGTGGTCATCGCCTCATGAATGTCGATGCCGACCGAGCGGAGAAAATTTCGATACAGCAGTTCATGCCGATTCTTAACCTGGCCATCGCCGAGTTCGGAGTAGAGAACCTTGGTCAGTTCGTCCGCGACGGCTTCATCCTCGGTATTGACCAATTGGGCGGCAAGGATGCGCGGGAAAAATCTCGCGAAGCAATAAAACTCGACGGCGAACTCATGAAACTCTCCGCCGGTCAAGCCGCCGGCCCGAAACCGCCGTAGATAGGAATTGTTGATCGCTCCATGCCGGAGCACCTCCGCGCGCGCCTGGTCGTAAAACGACATGTTGCACCTCCAACTCGGGTACAAGATCGTTCACCGGAATGCCGGCCCCGGACAGGTTTGACAATAGAGAACTTCCATCGGTCGCTGGCAGGTCCTGCTCGCTTGTATCGGAAGTCTCCTGCTGACGGGAGGAACATGTGCCTTTTCGTTCGATCGGAACCATCATGCCGAATGATACAAAATCTATATTGACCGATGCAACTAGTATGTTATAGTGTGCCCATGCATGAGCCGCGCATTCCGATTACTGACATGACCCAGTCCGACGCTTCAACGATACTGCGCAGGAGGACCCGTCATGAAAGAAGCCATCGGCATTGATCACATCACCTTATGCGTGAAGAATCTGGCGGCCGCGGAGTTCCTCTTTACACACATACTTGGTTTTCACGTCATCTGGTCGGCCCGGGATGTGGGCAGCGATCAATCCAGCATGGATACGGTGGTCGTTCAACGGGGCGACGCGAAGATTGCCTTGATGCAGGGCCGAAACAAGGCCCGCAAATCCCAGATCAGCGAGTTCATCGAGAAATTCGGCGAAGGCGTGCAGCACATCGCCATCGAGGTTGATGATATCGATGCCGTCTGCCGCGAATGGGAAACCCACGGCGTCAGGTTCAGCGGAAACATCAAGGATGGGCGGGACGGCTTCGGACCGCTCAAACAACGGTTCACCTATCCTCTCTTCCAAGGCTGCGGAGTATTCCTGGAATTGACGCAGCGGCAGCATGGGCTGGAAGAGTCGAAAACTTTCGTGCGCGCGACCGTCGAAGCGCTGTACAGAGACATCGAGCGGGATCAACGTAAAGGGGTGGAACGGACCATCGTCGACTACGAGACGCTTCCGCTTCCATTCGAAGAGGCCGTCACTGAAACGTACCAGCCGATGTCATAGGACATCGACAATAGGCTGACACGTCAGGAGATTCCTGATGTACTTGCTCAAAAAGGGCGCCGCGCCCGATCAAGCCCACGTAGGCATTCCCGACGGCCTGCACGAAGAAGAGCATGGTCGCCAGGGGTTCAGCGGTCCCGCCTCGCACTTGTACCACAGCCATCCCCCGACTGCCTGGAGCAGAATCGAAGGCCCCCTCAAACCCCGGGCCTTTACCTGCTCGGAATTGCCGACCCCTGACCACCATTCCACAGATGGACACCCGGTCACTGTCCTGCATAGTCCCGATGCCCGCGTCTCGATTTCAAGACGCCGGGAGACGATGACCCATTTCGTGAGGAATGCCGACGGTGATGAAATCGTCTTCGTGCACAGCGGGCGAGGCAGATGGGAAACCGATTACGGAGTCCTGAGGTATGAACCGGGCGATTACCTGGTGATTCCGAAAGGCGCCACCTATCGCATCCATGTCGAGGCGCAGGGAGAATCGGCGCTGTTTGTCATTGTCGAAACCCCTGCGCCAGTCGAATTGCCGGATCGTGGACCCCTTGGCCGGCATGCGTTGTTCGATCCTGGCGTCCTGACCTCACCAGAACTGGCCGGCGTTCCCGAAGATGCAGGCAGCCGGCGCGAATGGGAAGTACGCATCAAGCGGGACGGTGACTACACCCATGTCTACTATCCCTTCTACCCTATGGATGTCGCGGGCTGGAAGGGTGACCTTTGGGTGGCCAAGTTGAACGTGCGAGATTTTCGTCCGGTCACCAGCCCGCGCTATCACCTTCCGCCCAGCGTCCACGTGACGTTTCAAGCCGGGGGACTGCTGATGTCGACTTTCGCCCCGCGGCCGCTCGAGACTGATCCCAGCGCGTTGCGCGTACCGTTTTATCATCGCAACATGGACTATGACGAGGCGCTCTTTTACCACCAGGGAGAATTCTTCAGCCGGGCAGGCATTCAAGCCGGAATGTTGACGCTCCATCCCCAGGGCATCCATCACGGACCGCACCCGCAAGCCGTTGCATCCGCCAAGAAGAAGGAGCAAACGGACGAGGTCGCCGTGATGATCGAATCCCGACATGCGTTCAAAGTCATGCCGGAATTTGAAACCGTAGAGCTGAAGGACTATGCGATGAGCTGGAGCCGACCATGAAACTCGTGAGCTTCCACGTAC
>JAJFBJ010000218.1 GCA_020697375.1 Nitrospira sp.
GCGCCGAAGCCGAAGAATGCCCGAGATCGGGTGTTAGAACCTGACGAATGGACGCGGTTGTATGATGCGGCGCCGGCCTGGTTCAAGCCTGTGCTGTTAATCGGCTACCATACGGGCATGCGACTGGAAGAGATCCTCACGTTGACATGGGATCGAGTCGACCTGGATAAGGCCAGGATCTTTCTCCCTGGCGCCCTAACCAAAACGAAACAGGATCGGACGGTGCCCTTAACGCCTACGCTTCGCCGGGAGTTCCAGCGGCTACGAGAGCAGGATGGCGTGATTCGCATTCAAGGGCTCGTGTTTCAGAAGAATGGGAGAAAGTTTACCCATACCTACCGGACCGTGAAGCGCCTCTGCCAGGCTCAGAAGATCCAGGATTTCATCTTCCACGACCTCCGGCATTGTGCCGTGACCAATCTGGCGGATGCGGGAGTTGATACCGAAACGATCATGAAGATCGTGGGGCATTCGTCGGTCGAAATGTTCTTGCGCTACCGCACGATCAAGGCCGAGAAACTGGACGATGCCATGAGCCGTTTGAACACGCTAATAACACGCCGCTCCACAGCCTCTTCGCAAGCTCTCGAAATCGCTACAATTTAGGGGGTATGGTGCCGAAGCCGGGAGTTGAACCCGGATACCCTTACGGGCGCTGGTACCTGAAACCAGTGCGTCTGCCAGTTCCGCCACTTCGGCCTGAAGAATCGGTGGGATTATCGCTGATCAGTCCATGCTCGTCAAGGTGAGCCAAGTCGAAATCGGTGCCATCCGATCGTTCTCAGCCTGCGGCCACAATGTCTCCGGCAAGATTCCAGGGTCCGTCCGCGGTTACGTCGCGCAGATCACCGCTAAGGACGATGCGCTCTCGCACGAGTCCCGCCGCAGCGAGCAGGAAGGGACTTCGAATATGCAGCGCTTCATCCGCAATTAGCACATCGAACCGTACCCTCCGGAACAACGGGTCGGCCGCCACGCGTTCCGCAGTCGTGACAATCACCCGTCGGTTTTGAACGAAGGCCTGTCGATTCGTATCCTCTTGCGCCGCCAGAAGCTCTCGGATCTTTTTGGTTCCCCCCAACCGAACGACATCCTCCTTGAGTTCAGCGAATTCAGGTCTGAGTTCCCTTGGTACCGCCGCTTCAGGAACCAGTTCGTCGATCCGTTGCTTGGCAATGTTGATTTCCTTGCGCAATCCACCGCTCTGCCGCTCATAGATAAGCTGGTACTCGCGCAGCGACTCCATATTTTTCCCCATGGCCTGCATGGACAGGCGCTTCCAAATGGGCAACTGCTCATATTCGGCCAGGGTCACCTCGATCTCTTTGATCTTAGCCTGGTATTCGCTCCACTGGGTCAGCAGCCGC
Source organism: Nitrospira sp. (assembly GCA_020697375.1). The sequence goes on from JAJFBJ010000218.1 coordinate 1,368, forward strand.
CATTCCAGCAATCGCACTTCGTCCAAATCCTTTTGTTTTTGGGCCTTGTACGCGAGAATCGGTGTGAGTTCACGAAACCGTTCATACTTCTTGCGAAGCACCGCCTTCTCGGATCGGGACTTGGCATAGAACTGGTGCATTTGGGATTCGAAGCCAAGGTCGGAGAGAGGAATGCCGCCGCTTTCCTTCCCCAACGCCACCTCATAGCGACTCAACCAGCTTTTGAACGTGAGTCCAGCCGCTTTCATGGCCCGTGCGATGATGAGGGTCAGCACGTCGGCGCTCTGGTGGTCCGGGGTGATCAGGAGAATGCGTTTGTTTCCCCGGATCAACTCAATGGCGAGCGTCGCGACTTTCTGACGACGGGCCGCCAGATCGCCTTGCCACAAAAGAGTCAAGACGGAGATCGGCGTGAGGGCCTCCAGTGCGGCGCGATTTCCGGACTGTCCCGCTTCGAGAACGGGAAGGAGCCGTTCAGCAGGACCTAGCGTATAGGACGTACCGGCCTTGCTCATCTCCGCCAAGCGACGGCTGGTCGTCATGGCAAATCCGCTGGCGTCCGGTACCAGGGTGGCGCTTGGCACGCTATCACCGATGGCATCGAAGGTTTGAACGACAATGCGTTCCCCCTCTTGAACCAGAACAATGCCTTCCGTCGGTTCGGCTTCCTCGCCCAGCAACAATGTGATTGAGAGATCCGCCGCGATCATCACGTCGGAAGGAAGAGCGAACTCATACAGATGCAATGTCCCCACCGTCTGGAGCCGCCGGCCTCCTGCGAGAGGGACCGGTTGATCGAGTCCCTGCTCCCTGTGGCGCTCGGCTTCATCCTCCAGCTTCCTCGCCAGTTGGTCGAGCAAGTCGGGCACTGTGCTTGGCATTGTGGCCATGACAACTTCTTCTCCTGCGATTTCTTCCCGACACAACCTGCCGAGGTGGCCTGTCAGGCCGATTCGACCATGTATTGTATTCGGACGAGGAAGCGTATCTTAATGACTTGAGAAAGAGGCTGTCCAGCAGCGGCCCTTCGAAAACTACGTCGATTCAGCATTGGCAATCCTTCAGACCGACGGAGCCGCGCTCAAAGCGCATGATCTCATCCGCAGGGATGGAGAAAACTCTTCCGACCGCGCCGCATCAATTGACTTTTGCACAGCCCGCCAGTATGCTTTTTCCCTTTCCAACAGAAGGAGTTGCAGTATGAAGGTGATTCTCCAAGAAACACTTGAAGGCGTGGGCGATCTCGGCGATCTTTTGGACGTCGCAGACGGCTTTGCCCGAAACTATCTTTTGCCGCGTCACAAGGCAGTGGAAGCCAACAGCCGCAACATCAAAGAATTTGAGCATGCCAAGCGGGCAGCCGCCGAAAAGGCCAAGAAAGAGAAGCTCGAAATTGAAACGCATGGCAAGAAAATCTCGTCGGTCTCGCTGACGATCGCGGCGCAGGTCGGCAAAGACGACAAGATGTTCGGGTCTGTCACGGCGAAAGATATCGCGGAAGGGCTGGCAGAACAGGGAATCACGGTGGATCGCCGCAAAATCCAGCTTGCCCAGCCCATCAAGGAGCTCGGGACGTTCGCCATCGCCATCAAGCTGCCGCGCGAAGTGACCGCAACCATTGCAGTCCATGTGGTGAAAAAACAAGAAGAGTCGGAAACCGTGACGGCATAGAGCCTTGTGCGATCATGCGCGACAGGCCAGGACGGATGCCACGCTCGGAGGAACCATGCAGGATCTGATCGGTTCGTTGGACGCGCTGAAATCGACTGACCCCGAGACCTACGAAGCCATTCAGGCCGAGGAACAGCGTCAGCGGGACAAGCTGCTGTTGATTGCTTCGGAAAACTTCGCCAGCCCGGCCGTTCTGGCTGCTCAGGGCAGTGTCATGACCAATAAATATGCCGAAGGCTATCCCGGCAAGCGTTACTATGGTGGCTGCCAGCATGTCGATACGGTGGAAACGTTGGCGATTGAACGCGCCAAACAAATCTTTGGAGCCGAGCATGTCAACGTGCAGCCCCATTCCGGTTCGCAAGCCAACATGGCAGCATATCTGGCCGTCCTCAAACCCGGTGATACGATCCTCGGCATGGACCTCGCCCAGGGCGGACACCTGACGCACGGCAGCCG
>JAJFBJ010000094.1 GCA_020697375.1 Nitrospira sp.
GGCCGGGCGTCCATTTACCGGACCTTCTCGGCGGCCGTCTCGAGTGCCTTGATCAGGCCGTCGATATCGCCGTACTTGGCTTTGACGCCGCGTGCGCCCTTGATTAGGCTCTGAATCTCGGCGAGTTCACCACCCTTAATCGTTTCGTCGACGGCCACACGATAGAAGACGTGGCTCGGGTCAATCCGAAAGATGATCTTCCTAAGCGTGAGATCCAGTACTTTTTTTGACAGCGCCATGTTTGACCTCCTCCAGGTTGGATGTTTGTCCCCGAGCGTGCGTGGTCTCTCCTGGCTTAAGCAACATCGATGCCATGCCTTCACATCATAGCTATGAGGTTTCTGCGTAATTTTGCAATCGGTCCCTACAAAGTCCGATAACCCATGAATCTGAATCGATACACCAAAATAACAAAAGGATACACTTCACATTTGAGAGCGATGTATGCGTGTCCTTTCATAGGGAACAATTACCTTAGAGAAAGCCTCAGCGTAGTGAAATTCGACGCACCTTACGTTAGCTACTTACTTAGACTGTCGCCACCTAGTACGTAGGAGGAGTATGCAGGTAGAGAAACGAGAGACACGAGTTAGGGCGATTGTCCTACGAGTATCTTCAGAGACACTGAAGTCGATTGGCGGAAGTGACAAGACTTAATGTACTGTCAGATTGTATATCAGGCTTCGGCTGGCGGACTTGCTGATCTTCTTCGACGAATAGCCCCGCGCATTCTAAGGATAGTCATCCAGGATCATACCTAATTGGCTACCCAGCAAGCCCAATGAGATTATTCGGGTCGCGAACTCCCGTCGATAGAAGAATAAATCACTGCTATTTCTGAATCCTATGCCCCTTACCCGCAGCCTAAATTATTGGACTAGCCGTCGTAAATCTCCAATGCGGAGTCCGAGCCCAGTTCGGCACCGAACCTGTGGCCTTTGGTTTTCGCGAGGATTGAAAGCATGCAAACAGAATGCAAACGGTCACTGCATGTACATGTAATAGAGACTTTCGTATAGCATACAGACGGCTGGCGTCAATTATTGCCGGTAACGATGCGATACACCTTGGCTTCCCAGGCAAATATGGATTCTCTATTATGTCGACCGGTCTTCACGTCCCGATTTTGCGTGACTTCAAACCAATGTTTACCCGCTGGAGTCGGAGGCCAGTTAGGAACGAAGTATTCGGAACCAGACGCCAAGGCGTGAGGCGTGGTGAAGTCAGAGAAATTAGCCACAACAACAATCGGATCATCGTCGGATCCTCGTCGCCAGACTAGAACCCGCTTCCCTTCTTCGAAATCGACATGAATGAAATTGACGGCGTCGACTGCGAGGGCCGGATGAGATACCCGCAGCTTGACTAATCGAGTCACATAGTCGAACAAAGCCTTGCGTTCAGGTTCCTCAAACCGACGGAAGTTCACCGGATCGACCAGCTTCCCGCCCTGATGAGTGACATTGCCGTGTTCATTATAAAGGTCATGTTGGTCGCCGAACTCCTCCCCTGCCAGCAGTCACGCGCCTTGGAGGACTGGGCGTATCGCCGAGGCGTCCAACTCGACTTCATTCGACCAGGCAAGCCGGTGGAGAATACCTTCATTGAATCGTTTCACGGGCGCCTACGAGGCGAGTGTTTGAGCGTGCACCAGTTCGCGTCGCTGGCCGACGCCCAGGCCTTCATCGAAGTTTAGCGCGTGGACTGCAATCAGCGTCGGCCTCACAGCTCACTTGGGTATCTGACCCCAAGTGAGTTTGTCGCACAACGTCAGGGTCAACCGATCGTCGAAGAAGTCGTCTGCTCTGGTTAAGAACCGTCTCAGAAACGGGGCCAACGCCAACCCTACCATAGGATCTGAATTTGTTTAAGGGAGGCAGGTCAGTTGTGGGAAACACAGGACATTTTCTGAAGTGGGTTGACATCGGTAACGTTTTAATCTTGTACGTAGGTCTCTACTATTGGATGCTTGTCTCGAGCTTTTGACAAATGCGACATGGCGAGGTGGAGTCATCATACCAGTGGATGCGAAGGCTCACGATACAGTGCAATTAGTCGCAACGGTGCGCGACGCGTGGCAGGTCTCCCAGGCGAACCAGATTGTAGTAATTGAAGCCATGGGCTCTATATACGAATTTATGCAAAAGTTTCTCAAGATGCTAACTGAACTCCAACGCCGTATCTTGCAGAATGGGGAAGTGAAACGAATAGCCTCAGGAGAAGGGCCTTCCACGAAGCCGACCATCCAAGGCCCGGGCGAGAAAAGCACCTAATGCGAGTCAAGAGCCCAGGAACAGTCATCACTTTTTATTCGTACAAAGGCGGCACTGGTCGGTCTATGGCAATGGCCAATGTCGCCTGGATTCTTGCAAGCAACGGCAAACAGGTGCTGGTTATTGATTGGGACCTCGAAGCGCCTGGAATACATAGGTATTTTCAACCGTTTCTAATCGATCCAGACCTGGTAAGCACCGATGGCCTTATTGATTTTGTCTGGCGGCTCGAGTCGACAACGTTAACTCCGCCTGAACCGAGAAGCGATCGTGTCGTCTGAATTTACAAGACATTACCGAGTATGCGATCCGGCTAGATTGGGAATTTGAAGAAGATGGCATTTTTGATTTCATTCCAATCGGACGCCAGGGTTCCATCTATGCCGAAAGAATCAATTAGTGCTTACAGGCGAAAATTGCTTCGGCATCGATTCCGGGCATTAATGATTATTTTGTCGTCATATGCCGTGTTCATCCCCATTGTGCTAGCTGACCCTGGATTGGAATTGAATGGGACCTTAACGCAGATATTCACATCTGTCATGGGTCTCATGACGACATATGGTATTCGGTATTTCTTGCTCTCGCCTTTCATGGTAAGACCATCCCCCCACCGTTTCGCTCATTTTGGCGTTCAGAACTCTATTGCTTGGCCAAATCGAACGACTTGGCTTCTTCTTAATACTAAATCTACGTCAGATGTTTGCAGGCACAATGTCCGTGTACAAGGTAACTGCGATTGTAATCGCATGTGTGGGGCTATCTATTGGCATCTCTCTGTTTATTAGGATGGAACGGGCACCGGCGTGGATAACGAGAGCCCCACAAAATGGAAAGGCATTCTATGCTGTTGGCTCGGTCACTGGGGTTAGAAATGAGCCGTTAGCGTGGGATGTGGCTGAAAATCGGGCAAGAGCCGAAATAGTCAAAACCTGCGAGGACTACACGACTTCCCTAATGCGTCATTATCTCGCATCAACGAGCCCGGGCGATTCTACGCCCATTGTTGAGGAATAAAATGTGGAAGGGACGATGAACAGACTTATCGCTACTACGGCCAATAGAGTGCGGCTAATTGACCGCTATAAAGATTCAAAAACCGGCACCCACTATGTGCTGGCCAAGCTGGATCTACAAGACTTCAAAGAAGTCCTGTCAAATTCAAAAGAGTTAAGGGCTGAACTTCGTGACTTTGTTCATGACAATGCTGAACGCGTGTGCTATGAGCTACCTAAACGACAACCTGACAATAAGACGTCTAGACCGGCCAGCGGCGGAGACCGTCAGCGATGTTCGATATCCACCAAGGTCCAGGGAAAACTGACTGAGGATCGTACGATGAATTTCAGTCGCTTTGAGGTCGACACGGTGCGTGGAGTGGTCGTTCTCAGCGGCGTTTTTGAGAATTTGCAACCAAAGGCACGGGCTTTTGAAATCGCACGACAGATCGATGGAGTCAAGGCGGTCAACAACAATCTTCAGGTTCAAAGCCGATCTACGGCACAGTGACGATGCACATATGCTTGCTCGAGCCATGCGTGAGAGTGTTGGGAGCACACTGTGCGTGAATCCTAACGTCCAACAGTAGGTTTATCCCGGGTCGAGGACGATTGCAGTAGACCTAAGCACTAACAAGGACAGGCACATACTTCTCAGGAAAGCCCAATTTATCTGCCTTGGGATGAGAGGCTATAGTCACGCTATAGCCCTCCGGATAAAGTGTGGGGATCACATACATCCTTTCAATGAACTGATGTATATTTCGGCCCCGTGAATAGTGCTCAAGATGAGCAACGACGCCGACTGGTGTGGGTTCAGCTCTATGCCGAAACTAGGGATGCAGGCTTGGTCTGTCGGCATTGCGGCATCAGCCGTCCTACCTTACGCCTGTGGTGGGAACGATTTATGGCGAAGGGGGACGCGGGACTCGTCAGCCTGAGTCGGAGACCACCTAATTCCCCGCGCCGCGTCCTGGATCAGGAACACATTGGCCTGATTTTAGGCTTACGTGATGAGCGCAAACTCGGTCCCAAACGTATCCAAGCATAATTACTGCGCCATCATGGCCTTCGCTTGTCCACTGCAACGATCTGGAAAGTCCTTCATGCCCATGAGCGAGCCCCACTCGTGCGCAGGCGCCCGCCCGAGGCTCCACGACGATACAGCCGGCCCCTGCCCGGAGATCGCGTTCAGGTCGATACGATGAAGGTCATCGCGGGCCGTTTCAGTATACCGCCATCGATGATTGCACCCGCCTGCGTGTGCTTGGTCTGTACCCCAGGCGCACCGCCAGCAATGCGGTTCACTTTCTTGAGCATCGCATGATCGAAGAGTTTCCATTTCCGATGCAGCGGGTCCAAACGGATCGCGGTGGAGAATTTTTCGGGGTAGCGTTCCAAGAGGCCCTGCAACAATTCTGCATTAAGTTCCGGCCCAACCGCCCCCGAGCTCCCCACCTCAACGGAAAGGTCGAACGTTCACAGCAAACCGATTGGGTGGAATTTTATTCCACTGTGAACCGCGAGGATCCGTCACTGCCTGACCTTTTAGAGGAGTGGCAGTTCTTTTATAACTGGCATCGCCCTCACAGCGCATTGGGCGGCAAGACACCCATGGAACGCTGCTGTGAACTCCTAGAGGACACTCCATACCAAGAGGAAGTGGAAGCCCAGTACCATCTCAAACATGAACGAGCCAAGGTGCGTGATTTTTCAGCCGATCGGCGGCTAGCAGAATTGAAAGGATGTCTGTGATCTTCACAGGGCAGTAGCCATCGCCTTGCAAAGTGGAGAACTGAAATCGGCGTTTCTGCTAGGAGATGAAGTCGAAATGTGGCCTTTCTGAGCGGCGCAGCATCTCCGCCACGTCGTGTCCTGCTTGCTAGCTACGACAGGCAGCCGCGTTAGCAATCCGTTAGCAAGGAACGATTAGGAAAGAGCAACTGATGGAATAATTAAAGAGATTTGAAAGGTTGGTGCCGAAGGCGGGAATGTGATCGCACGCCCCAAGATGACCTCAGTATCCTAGTGGTTAGAGCCGACGAAGCGCATGGCTTCCACTGCCCATTAAGATAGAGGCGGTCTACCGTAGCGGAATGCGAATCGGCTCAGTTAAATAATGACTGAATCCTCTCCCCGCAACCAACCTTTTCAATCGCTTACCTCATCTTTCTCATAGCAACTGCTTCTAAATCGACTGAATTGTCCGTATTTCTATCCGAATCTTTTTGGCCGTGTTCCGAATAAAGACACCTCCCATAACATACATAGAGGCAGCATGAAAAAGAAAGTGCGTGATCGGTTAGACCGAATCGAGCAGGCCCTCAAGGATTTGATCAAGGAAGTGGGGAAATTGCACCCTCTGCCACATCGGCTCACGAATGGTGGACCCGACCACGAGGCATCGCCGGTCCTCCAGACACCGAAAGCAAGCGAGAAAACAGTTCAAAAAGCGTTGGGCAAGACACGAACACGCACTCCGAAATAATCTGCCACATCGTCGAGATGGCCGAAACGAAGAAAAAGCAAATCTCTAATCAACTATCCAGGATCGAGGAGATCCTCCGACAACTGTCGAGAGAAGTCTGGAAGGTACAGGTCACGCGCAAGCGAGTGGCCGATGGTGAAGAGATCGACGAGGACCTGAACGATGATACTGCGATAAAAAACCGTCCAGCCTTATCCAGGGCGTTAAGAAAAGCTGCCAAGAAGCAGAAGTGACTGCCACAGGGACACCGGTCATCGGAGATGCTCATGCTTTTTATATGGGCCGTCATGTTCTTTCTGGTCGCACTCGCCGCGGCGGCATTTGGGTTTATTGACGTTTCTACCGGCGCGTCAGAGGTTGCGCGGATCCTCTTCTATGTTCTTCTAGCCATCTTCCTGCTCCTCCTTGTTGCGGGGATGATACTGCTCAAAAAGGTAACAGCCTTCGCGCGAGGCTTCGGCATCAATCTGAGTTGGAAATGGCTTCTGGGGATACTGAGATACGCTCAGTTTCTAAGGAAGCGGCGATGATGGCTCAGACGGAGAAGGCTGTTAAGGGAACTGTCTTGCTCGAGCACTCTATCCGCTTATGCTTTCGGGAAGCGTTACTGTGCAGTCGCCATCGCATAATGACTGAAGACTCTCTTGCGAGTACTGATTGACGTATGAAGCCGATCCGCTACACTGGGGCATGGCCAATTCAGCGAGTATCATTCCCCTATCTTTTTACATTTTCATTTCCGGCCTCATATTCGTGTGCGGCCTTGTCATAATGGGTCGCGCCTGGTTACGTGCACGAAGGAAACCAGGATGGAATCCGAGCGCCAGAGCCGATGCACGTCTCACCGCTTCGAAAGATAACAGTGCTAGCGATGTATGTGACGCGGTCACCTTGACCCGCCGACCGCTTCTCACGGCCGCTGAGACACAATTCTTCCGGGCTCTTCAGGATGCCATCGGAACACGGTACATTATTTTTACTCAACTCCCGTTGTGGGCAATAGTCGATACGGCCACCGAGGATAGAAGAGCGGCTACCATTTTTCGAAATAAAATTAGCCTCAAACGAATGGATTTTGTGTTAATGGATCCTTTGACCCTGGAGCCGCAAGCCGTCATCGAATTGGATGACCGTTCGCATGAGCGGGAAGAACGAGTGACACGTGATGTCTTTGTCGCGTCCGTCCTGAAACAGGTCGACATTCCGTTAATCCGCATTCATGTTGCCTCGACCTACGCTTCGCCCAAACTCAGGCAGTTATTAGGCATTGATGTCCCCCGGACGCGCTTGGCATAGCCAGAAGGCTGCTCGCTAGATGCGGCCGGCGGCGGCCGTCTCCCTATCCCTTTTCACATCCTCACCTCCCAGACCGCAGCCCCTGGTCAAATCTCGGAAGAGCGCTATACTTGAAACCATGCTCGCTCCGGAATTCATCCTCTTCCTTATGCTCGACCTCATGGTGCTCATCTGGACCATCTTGAAGGTTTTGGTCAACCATCTAATCGATTCGGACCCTCATCTTCCCCCTCGTGCCACAGTCGAACCCTCGGAGTCTTCTGATCATCTTCGACGAGTTGCCTAGTTAGTAGGCCCGCATCATCCCAGTTCGCTTCTTCCACTTGACTTTCACGAATTCGGAGCTCGGGCGGTCCGGCGAGGCGGTGCATCTCGGGTCATGGGAAAGCCCCATTTGATGTGAGTCACACCAGGCATGTGCTTAAAGGCCTTCTCCGTCATCTTCTGGCCGTCCACACAGCGATGGATGTGGTGCTCGCCGTTCCCATCCATACCTATGGCCGAGTGGGTAGGCTTTAAGACATGGGCAGTTAAAGCGCTCTGATAAGTCACGTCCTAAGTAATCGCTGCTCCGGCACTTACAGCAGTTTGGGTCTCGACTTCGGCACTCCTGTGAAAAGCCGATTGCGCTAAATTTGTGCTCACTCCTGTCGGAACGCGATCCAAGATCTCACACCAGCGCGCAAACTCTGGATAATGATGGGCGTACCGCACTATCGCCGACGAAGACTACTCCACCGGCATGCGATCTCGTTCACCGAGACGAAACGCAAGGATAGGAATGTGAGTCGAGGGACCAAGTGGGGGCTGCTTTCTGCGCCTCAAACTCTCTCGCGAGCGGATCATTACAAACGGTGAATGCCAGCTCATCGGGATGGGTCTTGAAGCCGGCCGTGAGGCCGATCGTTTCCGGCCAGATCAACATGGTCCGGGATTCCTGGAGGCTCATTTTCGCGAGGTGGTCCTGTAGAAAGGACGTGTCCCAGAAGAACAGCTGAACCAAAGTGCGGAAGTCGATGTATTGGATGCCATATTTTTTAGCCAGCCATCCCACCGGCTGCTCATTGAAGGCCTGCGAAAAGGTCTCGAGGCACTCATAGAGCAGGAGCCAGTGGTATTTTGTGAGCTGATAGAGGCGATCATCGTGATAAATCTTTTGAATCGCGAGCAATTGCTCCTTCGCCTGCGAGGCTGTAAAAAATCTGGCTCCTCGAGGCATGGAAGCACACAACCAATCTTCTTGATCCCGGGGATTGTCAAAGGTCAGATAGTTTTCGACGATCTCGGTGATGGCGCAATCAATGAGTTCAGTGAAAACACTGTCTGGTTTACGCGCAAATCGAATCATGAAACTTTCTCCTCAGGGCCGGAAGGCCTGCAATAAGCGTCTTGGCTTGTCGCTCACTTGCGCCGCCCTCTCCCTGGCTTTGAGAACTTGATATTCACTGACGTGGACTATGGGTTGAGTCAGTACCTCTTTCAGCTCTATATGCGAAGACCCTGTGGTTGCGGGTCAGAGTGGGCGACCTGCACAGGTTCATCCAACTGCTTCCGGTCTAGCCGTCGCGAGATACTTCCCATAAGCTCGCGTTGAAAGTGTGCCAGACACTGTCCAAGAGCCAGACTCTCACTCAACAGGCGCACCGTGCCGTCCACTTGCCCACCCAAGAGCGCCCACTGGGCAGCATAGATGGCAGCTTGCGTGGGAGATAAATCCTCATCGAGAAACGGACTCAAGGCAGATTCTGAGAATACGACGGTGAGGATGTGAGTAAAGGGTCCATAGCTACAGACGTGCTCGTGCCGTCCTGCGAATAATACGTGCACCCCATTGAGAGCGCGAAATCCGCGATGCTCACAGACTCCACACTGCACCCGCTGGAGCCCGAGCTCACCTAAATGTAAATGATCTCCAGTGGATTGAAGATGCATCCGGCCGTCGCAGGTCGAGCGGGGACAGAGTGGCTCATGGTGCCAGGCAAACGGATCTGGTCGAGGTGGTCCCTCATGTAATTGTGGCATGTGCCCCCCCTCCCGTCACCCTCATGCACCCAGTTGCAACTCTCTCGCATAGAAACTGTTCCCTTTGCATGGTGCAGAGGGCCGACTGTTTTTTCCACTAGGATTCAACCTAGTCAAAACACAGTTCAGGCCCTCACGTGGGCCAGCCCACGTTATTCCCGACAATCCGGCTCATTCTAAAGGGCCATTGCCGCTTCCGTCGGACTAAAGGCGGAATAAACGTTCTGGAGCTGTGATCTTCACCCAGAGGTATTCCCAGTGTGGCTTCCCGCAGATCGTCCATACAATGAAGCATGATGATGAACGAGGTAAAGGGGTGGTTCTTCCTAGTCGCAAGCCTTATCCTCCTGCTGGTGATTTGTGGATTAGCGACACTCGGGCTGTTGACTCGTCCGTTGCGCTGGAGCGAGAGGTCGTAACAGCCGAAGGACTGCCATTCTTGGTCGTTGGGCTCTCTGCGTAGCGAGCGTGGGCATTGGTGTAGTTGGTGTAATTAGGCACTATTTGAATATTATTCAGCCGCACTTCTGTTCAGGCTGCGATGCGATTCTCACTCATTAAATCCTGGCGCCTTTGGGCCGCAATTGCGATCATGGCGAGTCACGCCTCTTGCCAGTCCTCTCAGCAGGGGTATTGGACAAAGGAAAACGTTGCCCAAACGCTGACGAATGAGCAATACCCTTCCGATTCACAGGACTGCGACGCGATGTCGGCCCATGACGCAAAAGCGCGGTCGGAGCGCTATAAGGCGATACTGTATACGAAGTGTATCCAGGCTCATGGCTATCAGTGGGTGGTCGAGCGCCCACGGCCACATCCTCTCGCGACAGCAGGAGTCAAGCCTGCTGCGATTTCGGATTGTCCGAGCGGTCGCCTCATCGTCGATTCCTTTGGCTACCATAAATGCGTCCCCGTCGGCACGAAGGACAAGGGTATTCCCATTGAGATCGTCCCTCGCGCTCCTATCGAAGCTGCTGGTCTCCCGCCTCCCGACAATCACTTTCCGTCTTCGGTCCAGCCCCCTCAGGGCTCGCCCACGAATGATCGATGGAGACAGGATCATAACAAGTGTCTTCAATACGCCAAGGAATCTCTCTCCAGTCCTTACGGCGTGTACACGCGATGCATGCAGGACAGAGGAGGGTCTTCGGGGTCCTAAGACGCGGACGGCTTATCGCTGCTTTTGTTGATCCTGATCGATACGCTTCAATAGGTTCAATTGTGTCGAGAGCTCACTGATGCGCCTTTCCTGGGCTTTCACTTTTTGTTGCAAGGCCGAATTTGACAGGAGAGGCGAAGAAGAGGGCATGGGGAGAGTACTTGGGTCCTGGCAGGGCGGAGCCGCCGTACATCCGAAGGTAATTCCTAACGCGACCAGGAATATCGAGCTATAGTTCGTCCATGCTCTATCCATAGATTGCACTCCTTCTTATCGAGACTGGGGATCAATCCACCGTCTATGCCGGAGAGGACGAGCCCCCAGGATGAGCGCGGTAATCAAGCAAGGGCGTCAAACGACTTGAACAGGTGAGCGTTGATCGATGGTGTCCTCATGGGATTGAATTGCTCCATTCTGAATCTATCCGGGTTGTCGGTCCGAGGAATGTTATAGAAGGATCTGCGCCTTCCGATCACGTGGATTGCGGCATGTGAGACTCCATTGCGATGCAGAATGGGACTGCGCATCCAGTGCCTTCTCACCAAGGCAAAGGCTCACCATCGCCGGCTCGCGATGAGCAGATTTCGAACCGCCACTTCAGGAAGTGGCTTCGCGAATAGGTAGCCCTGGGCATATTCACAGCCCAGCGACCTGAGGATGTTCAGATGCTCGCTGGTCTCGACCCCTTCTGCGATCACTTTTCGGCCCAATTGATGCGCGAGAACCACAATCGTCTTTACGATTGCCAAGGCATCATCTTCCCCGCCCAACCGGCGCACAAAGGATTGGTCAATTTTGATAAACGTGATGGGAAGTTGCTGAAGGTAGCTGAGCGACGAATAGCCGGTTCCAAAATCATCCAAACAGGCGTCGATACCCTGTCCCTTCAGTTGGTGCAGGATATCGGTCACGGCTTTCGCATTCTCCATTATTTCAGATTCCGTAATCTCAATCTTCAGGCTCCCCCGCTCGATACCCGTGGACCGCACCACGTCTTGGAGTTTGGATACTAGGTCGGCCTCAGAGAACTGTTCTGTCGACAGATTCACGCTCATCGTTAATGGTGCCGGTTTCGGGAAAGCCTCCTGCCAAGCACGAAGTTGCCGGCAGGCCTCTTCACAGCTCCATGCTCCAATCGATGGGAGCATTCCCAGTTCGGCCGCAGTCGTCAAGAACGCATGCGGCATCATCAGTCCCTGTTCCGGATGCTGCCAACGAATGAGCGCTTCAAATCCCGTAATATGTCCCGTCTCCAATTCGATTATCGGTTGATAATGGAGCCGGAACTCATTGCCCTCCAGAGCTTGACGGAGGTCCGTTTCCAATTTGAGCCGGGTCATCGCCTGGTCGTGCATCACCTGATCGAAGATGGCAAAGCCGGAGCGGCCGAACGCCTTGGCACGATGCACGGCCGTCGTTGCGTCACGCAAAACATGCTCTGCATCCTCGTAACCAGTGGCGCTCAAGGTCATGCCGAGAGTCGCGGTGAGAAAAAGATCCTGAGCGTCCAGAGAGAAGGGTAGCGAAAATTCCTGCCGTATCCGTTCCGCCACTCTGGTGGCATTGTCGTCTGATTTGAGATTGTCGAGCAGAAATACAAAATCTTCTCCGCCCAATCGAGCCAGCGTATCGGCGGAACGAACCCGCATCAATATTCTCCGGCTGACGTCGATGAGTAACCGATCGGCGGCGGAGGGCCCCAGAGTATTATGCACGATCTGAAACCCTTCAAGGCTCAGATAGATCACCGCAAATAGCCGGCTGGCATCTCGGCGGTTTCGAAGAATTATTCGGTTGACCCGGTCAAGGAACAGAGAACGATTGGGCAAACCCGTGAGGGGGTCGTGGAAGGTTTCGAGAAACAGCCGTTGTTCAGCTTGGCGTTTCTCCTCCATCAACCGTTTGCGTTCCAACGCCTGTGACACGGCATGCGGCAACCGACCGAGGCGATCCTTCAATAAATAATCCGATGCGCCGGCTTTCATACATTCCACGGCCATGTCTTCGCCGATGCACCCGGAAACGATAATAAAGGGTATCTCCAGCCCCGTCGATTTCAATAATTGCAGTGCCGCCTTTCCGTCAAATTGAGGGAGAGAATAATCAGACAGGATCAGGTCCGGCGCTGAGGCATTCAGTTCTCGGAGATAATGTTCCTT
>JAJFBJ010000019.1 GCA_020697375.1 Nitrospira sp.
CAGGCTATTGTCGAGCGTGAGAAGGTCAGGGATTACCTGCTCAGCCCGTCTCATCCAACCGGCCAGGGCAAGGCAGAGTTTTTCACCTCAATGGGATTCCGGCGAGACGCCTGGGAAGTGTTGGCCGATGCCTTAAGGCAAGTGGCACGCGACTGTCCCCTCACAAAAAGCATGACATCCCTCCATGGGCAGAAGTATATTGTAGAGGGTGCGTTGGTCACGCCAAGCGGGCAACTGCCCCTTATCCGCACGGTGTGGGTAGTCGATGCTGGGCGCGAGAGGCCACGATTGGTAACAGCCTATCCAGCAGCGCAGGAGTCATCACGATGATCAAAGAACATGACACCGTGGTCTTGGTCACTGCCGTTCCAGGTGAAGGGCTTTTGCCCGGCGATGTCGGAGCGGTAGTTCATGTGTACCGTGATGGTCAGGCCTACGAGATAGAGTTCATGACATTGGAAGGGAAGACCGCCGCGGTGATCACACTCGAAGCGTCGCAGGTCCGCCCTGTCGGACAACGCGAAATCGCCCACGCCCGCGAGCTTGCTTCACGCTAGTCTGCTCCAAGTACTGTGTCAGATGACCATACGTTGGGTGCGCCTTCATGGCACCCGGCAGAATCGTAAAGAGTCATTGCTCATACTCCTCACTCCTGCAACTTCTCGCTCGCATCGATCTTCATCCACATCAGCCCGCCGCAGACGGCGATGACGGAAGCGACCAGCAACGAGGCGGTCCAGCCCCATTGATCCGCCAGCCAGGGGGTTAGACTGGGAGACAAGGCGCCTCCCACGTTCGCGCCCATGTTCATCACGCCCGACAAGGTGCCCGCATGGATCTTGGAGAGGTCTGTCGTCACGCTCCAGTAGGCCCCGACTGAGAAGTAGAGCCAGCCGGCCCCCAATGAGAGGCAGCTGATGGCCGCCGCCTGCGAGTCGGCCCAGGCTCCGAGGCCAATCATGCTGCCGGCCAGGACCATGCCGGCCATCCCGACCCCCATTCTCGCCCTGGTCAACCCCGCGGTCGGAACCAGGCGATCCGTGATCCACCCGCCCAGCGGGCAAAACACGAGGATCGCAAAAAACGGCGCGGAGGCGAGCCAGCCGCCACGCAAGAGATCTATCCCTCGCACGTTCACCAGATAGAGGTAGAACCAGGACATATAAATGTAGGCCACATAGCCCAGGCAGGCATAACTCGCGACCAGCCAGCGCAGGGAACGGGACCGAAAGAATTGCGTCCAGGGAACGACCTTGCGCGCGAGCGCCGATGAACCACGAGCGGCGGGCTGGCCGTCCCTCGAGCCGAGCACCCACAGTAACGCCACGACGATCCCCACCAATGCCGACAGGTAGAACACCGTCTGCCACCGGTAGTTCACCATGATCCAGGAGGCGAGGGGAGGCGTCATGGCGGCCCCGACTCCGATGCCGCCGATGGCGATGCCGATTCCTAGTCCGCGCTGCGAGGGAGGCATCCAGTCGGCCACGGCCCGATTGAAATTCGGCAGGGCCACCGATTCTCCCACGCCGAGAAAAAATCGCACCAGAACGAGGGCTCCCACGGTCCCGACCGTCGCGGCGAACGGCAGGGTCGCGGCCAGCGCCGTCAAGGCGGTGAACAACGACCACCAGAGCAAGGCGGCGGTCAACACGAGACGGGCGCCCCATCGATCTCCCAGCCAGCCGCCGGGAATCTGGCAGAGGGCATAACCGAAGACGAAGGCGGAAAAAATGTAGCCCATGTCCTGATCGGTCAGTCCGTAAGCCGGCATCATCTGCCGCGCCGTGACGGAAATGTTGACCCGGTCCATGTAGGTCACCACGCTGATCGCGAACAACAGGCTGAGGATGCCCCACCTCGGCTTTGCCGCCGATAGATCGGATTGCACAGTTCCTCCCGGGCGAGAACTCCCGCGCATGAAAGCGGGGCATTATAGAACGCTCATGCCATGCCCACCAGCCGTGCCGGGGAATGGACCGCGAGACATCGTATGGATTTCGCGCTCCCGCATCCGGTACACTCTTTTTTTACCTATCCTGCTGGAGGTCGAGTGAGGGTTCGTCCGCGCGCGGTAGTGCTGTCGTTGCTCGGCTTGCTGGTCGTGGGTGCCCTCCTCCTGCTTTATTCCAGAGAGCTGTTCGGCGTCGACATCGTCAAGAATTTTTTCCTCCAGCAACTCGAAGCGAGCCTGCGACGCAAGATCGAAGTGGACCGGATCAAACTGGTGCTGCTGCCGAGTCTCAGACTCGAACTCTCCAACGTCGAAGTCTACGGCCATGACGACCCGTCTCACCTGGTCTTCAAGGCCAAGGAAATGGACATCGTCCTGCGCCTGCTGCCGCTGCTCAGGAAGCAGGTCGTGGCCAAGCGGCTGTTTCTCGACGAACCGACGGTCACGCTGATTCGCAATCGCTCCGGGCACTGGAACGTCCTCGCAGGGCTTCCATCCGCGGCCAAGGATGAATCGGCCTACCAGATGTTCAGCCGCCTGCTGCAGATCCGCGAAGCGACCATTCAAAACGGCCATGTGACGATTACCGATGAAGCCCGTTCCGACGGCGTCCGCACCACCAGGCTTGAATCGGTCGAGATGGCGTTGAAGGTCTATCCGGGGAAAGCCGAGGGGGATTTGCATGTCTCCGCCTCGTTGCCTCCCGAAGAGACCCCTTCCTCCTTTTCATTGACCGGGACCATCAGCCTGAGCGAATCCTCTTCCACTCTCGCCGCGGAGGAACCCTACTCGGTGCGTCCGGCCTTTCAATTCGAGGGCGAGGTGGAAACGGTCAACCTCCGCCTGCGCGAGGCCGCCGACTTTTTCGGACCCCGTCCCGTGCCGGATCAGCTGCAGGGCGGGGCCAATCTGAAAAGCCACATCCGCGTGGCGCCCGGTGTCGCCGGCTATGATGTCGTCCTGACCGCCATCACCGCCAATGTCGATCAGCTGGCGGTCACGGGCAAGGCCAACATGGCGGGGCTCCTCACCTCGCAGCCCACATTTTCCATCACCTTCGCCTCGCCCTCCATCGACCTTCAGAATCTTTTCGCGCGCGTTCCCGCCCAGTGGATCCATCCGCAATTGCCGGGCATCGTCGAGCAACGGCAGCTCGGGGGCAACGTGGAAATTCTTTCCGCGACGCTGACGGGCGCCACGGCGCCGAGCCCCCAACTGTCGCTCACGGGCGATTTCCGCGTGGAGAATGGCACGGCGCTCATCGGGCAGGACCAGGTCCCGACGAAGGATTTGACCGCCAACATTTCCGTGGAACCGGGACGCATCAGGGTGGGGCAGGTGACCGGCACCTACGGCACGCTTCAAATGACCGACGGTAAAGCCGTTGTCTCCTTTCTCGATGCGGGGCCCTGGATGGAATTGGATGTCAGCGGCAACATGACGGCCGCCGACCTAGTGAAATTTCTCGTGAAGACGATTCGCGCGGACAAGCTCACGTCGCTGCTGGCGCAATCGCGCGAGATCGAAGGCCGGACGCATCCCACGTTCCGTCTCGTCGGGCCGCTCGACAAGCCGGACGGCATCACCTTCGCGGGCGGGGAAGTCATGGCCGAGCAGGTGAGCCTGCTGAATCCCTCTCTGCCGCAGCGGCTTACCGCCATGCGAGGCCGCATCGTGTTTTCACAAACCGGCGGCGCGCAGTTCGATCAGGTCACGGCCAACCTGGGAGAAGCCCAGCTTCAGTTCAACGGTCAGATCAGCGGAGGCACGCCAAGCCTCTTTCAGGATTTCGTCATCCGCGCGAAGGGGAATGCCGCCCAGCTCCGCCAGATGGTCTCGGCCGGGTCGTTCCCCGATGACTTGCTGTCCGGCATCGTCAACGCCAAGGTGCAACTATCCGGTCCTTCCGGGGCCCCGCATTTACGCGGAGAGATCGGCTTGAACGACGCGAAACTGGTCCTGCCCTCCGTGGGCGAAAAGCCGCCCGGCACGCCGGCCTCGTTGGAACTCGACGCCGATGTCACGCGCGGAGCCGGGCTGACGATATCACGCCTGGAACTCGTGGTCCCTCCTTTGCGCCTTCCATTGAAGGGACGGATCACTCTCGGTGATCGCTTTACGATCGACGCCTCTCTCGCCTCGGGCACCGTGTCGCTGTCGAGCCTTCCCGAATGGATATTCAAGAACGGGCTCGAAGCGGGGAATCTCGAAGTCTCCATGGACGTGAAGGGCATGGACGCCGATTGGAAACATTGGCGGGCCGGCGGATGGCTGGCGCTCACCAACGGTTTGATGAAGGTCAAAGGAATCGAAGGCCACGTCGAGGATATCTATCTCAGGCTGAAGTTTTCCAAACACATCGCCGACATCAAGCAGCTCTCGTTTCGAGTCAAGGACAGCGATGTGAGTCTGTCGGGGGCCTTGAAAAATTGGACGACCAAACCGGTCATCGCCGTCAAGATCGAATCGGCTCAAATGGATCTGGACCTGCTGATCCCTAAAGGGCATCGTTCCCCGATCCGAGAATTTCTCGAAACCCTGGCCGCGACGAGCCAGGTCAGCGCGACCGCCACCATTGAGAAGGGGCTGTACAAGCATCTGCGGCTCGGGGGGCTCTCCGGGCGATTGACCATTCAAGACGGTCTTCTGGATCTCGATCGCGTCGTCGCCCAATCGGGAACCGGCCAGGTCGCAGGACGCATGGTCGTCCGGCTTCCCAAGGGGGAGCCGGCCGAAACGGAAACCTCGGTCAGAATGACCGGCATTCCTTTCGACGCGCTGCTGCCGCTGCTCCACACGAACGACCGCCCGATGACGGGCGACTTGAAACTCACGGGGCTTCTGCGCGGACATGGACGCAACCCGCACGGCCTGCTGCCGACCTTGAACGGCAAGACCGAGATCGTGGCGCAGGATGGGCGCATCCTGAAAACGGAGAGCGCCATCTGGAAAATCATTTCGATCCTAAATCTTCCGGCGGTCCTACAGGGAAAGGTCGATCTGGAGAAAGAGGGATTGCAGTACAACCGCATGACCGCGACGGTGACGGTTCACGATGGATTGATGAAAACGCAGAATTTCATTCTGGATAGTCCCGTGCTGAAAATCTCCGCCGTCGGAAATTATGACATGCCCACCGATCAGCTGGACATGGTTTGGGCCGTCAGCCCTTTCGGCTCCTATTCGCAGTTTTTGAAATCGATTCCGCTGTTCGGGCGACTGGTGGCCGGGGATCGCAAGGGCCTGGCGACGGCCCTGTTTCAGGTCAAGGGGTCGATCGACGATCCGCAAGTGACGTACATGCCGATGAAGTCCTTCGCCACGGGACTCACCGGCGTCGCAGAGCTCGCGTTCGACCTGCTGAAGAACACGGTCATGCTGCCGATCGATATGCTTTCCCCGCCGGAACAAAGAGATCCATTGTTCGATCCATCGTTGGAGATGCAGAGGCCGCCCTCGCCGCAGCCTCAGGCAGAACCGCTCACCTCGCCGGCGCCGGCCTCGCCTTGATTACATGTGGAACGCGTGATAGCATCCGAAAGACGTGAACGCATCCACCTGATGAGCCACTCCATCGTGCAAGCCACCCATCCCGATCAGACCGCCACGCTCTTCGTGACCGCCAGTGAAACGGACTCCAATCTCTATTACGCCACAAGGTTCATCGCCCCCGATCCCTTCATCTACCTCGAAGTGAAGGGCGAACGGCTTATGATCATGAGCGACCTGGAAGTCGATCGGGCAAGGAACCAGGCGACGGTCGACCGTGTGTTGGCCTATTCCGATCTGGAGCGGCGCGCCAAGTCGCAAGGGGTGACGGATCCCGGCATGATCGACGTGATCCACCTGCTCTTACAAGAGGCCGGCCTGACTGAGATTCTCGTGCCTTCGACCTTTCCCTTCGGCCATGCCAGCCGGTTGCAGGAGCTCGGTTATACATTGCGCACCAAGCGCGAACCGTTTTATGAACGCCGGGTCGTGAAATCCGAAGAAGAAATCCGGCACATCGAAGCGGCTCAGCGGGCCACCGAAAAGGCGGTCGCAGCGGCGCATCACAGTCTCAGCCGCGCGGACATTCGCAATGGGCATCTCTGGCTGGACGGGGACATCCTCACGTCGGAGCGCGTCAAGAAACAGATCAACGTCGCGTTGATGGAGTCGGATTGTGTCGCGCAACATACCATCGTGGCAGGCGGCGAGCAGGCCTGCGATCCTCACAACGAGGGCAGCGGCCCGCTGCCGGCCCATCGCAGTATTATTTTTGACGTCTTCCCCCGATCCGCCGGCTCGCGCTACTTTGCCGACATGTCCCGCACCGTGATACGGGGAACCGCCTCTCCGGAATTGAAACGGCTGTATCAGGCGGTCAAGGACGCACAGGAAGAGGCCATCACCAAGATTCGCGACGGCGCCGACGGCGCGGCGATTCATCAGGGCATCTGCGACCGGTTTGAACAATCCGGCTACAAGACCGGACTGGTCAAGGGGCGCATGCAAGGCTATTTTCATGGCACCGGCCATGGCGTCGGGTTGGACATTCATGAAGCGCCCCGCATCAATCGCACCGGCTCCTTGCTGCAGGAAGGGCATGTGGTCACCGTCGAACCGGGGCTCTATTACCCAGGGCTCGGCGCCGTCCGCATCGAAGACATGGTCCTCGTCACCAAGGACGGCTGCCGTAACCTCACGAACTTTCCGAAACGATTCGAACTCGACTGAACGACACCGTAAGGAGCGAGGTGCGTCTCACCTTCACCATCCGGCGCTTCAATCCTGAAACAGACCAACGTTCGCACCAGGAAGAGTACCGTCTCGACATCGGGCGAGGGATGACGGTCCTCGAAGCCTTGATCCGCATCAAAAACGAACTCGACGGCAGCCTGTCCATGCGGTATTCCTGCCGCTCCGCCATTTGCGGCTCCTGCGCGATGCAGATCAACGGCACGGAAAAACTGGCCTGCCGCACCTCGATCCGCAAGGAATTGGAGCGCCATGGCAGGATCTCGGTCGAGCCGTTGCATAACCTTCCGGTCATCAAAGATCTGGTCGTCGATATGTCGCCGTTCTGGGACAAGATCCGCGCGGTGACTCCCTGGCTGACCCCGGTCACGCACCCCACCAAGCGATACGGCCCGTCCGGGCAACTGCGGCTGCTTCCGGATACCTATCAGTTTCACAATGTGGATGCCTGCATCATGTGCGGCGCCTGCGTGGCCGCCTGCACCTCGCACGAGGTTTCACCGGGATTTCTTGGTCCGGCGGCGCTCGCGAAGGCGGAACGATTCGTCGCGGACCCGCGTGAGCCCTCCGCGGCGAAGCAGGCGCGACTGACCGTTCTGCAAAAGGCCGACGGCATATGGGACTGCACGCGCTGCAACATGTGCGTTCAAGTCTGTCCTAAAGATGTCCAGCCGATGGAGGCCATCATCCGGTTGCGCCGCGCCTCTCTTCAGCATGGCTTGACCGCCACGGAAGGGGCCCGCCACATTACCGGTTTCGTCGATCTCGTTTCGCGTGAAGGACGCCTGAATGAAGCGCTCATGCCGCTGAAGGTCGTCGGGGCGAATCTCCCTCGGCTGATAAATGTGCTGCCGTTGGGCATCCGCATGTGGTTCAAGGGCAAGGTCCCCTCTCCGTTCGGAAACACCATCCCGGGCATCGAGCAGATCCGCGCCATTTTCGCGGCCGCGCGACGTCGGACCAGGCGCGCCTGACGGCCATGGCAGGCAGCTTTCGATTCCTCGACGATATCGCGCTGGCCGACATGGCGTTCGAGGCGGAGGGTCATTCCATTCCGGCGCTCTTCGACGCGGCGACGCAAGCCTTCATCGAAAGTCTGGCCGATCCGGCCGGCATCGCCGCAACCTGGCGGCGGACGGTCGACCTGGACGAGCCGGACATCCCCCACACTGCTTTTTGAATGGCTGGGACACCTCGTGTATCTTAAGGATGCGGATGGCATGGTGTTTCAGCGGGCAGACTTATCCATCGAACAGCGGCTCGAGCCATCCTCCTGGCGACTCCATGCCGACGTGATCGGCGCGCCGGCGAATCCTGCGACCCAGGAACTGCGATCCGACGTCAAAGGCGTCACCAAACATCTGTACGCCGTGACACAGGACGAGACCGGATGGAAAGCGACGGTGGTCCTGGACGTATGAAACTGCAAACCGACATGCAGGTCAATCGCATCAACGACTACCTCTGGGAAATTCCGGCATCGGAAAAACCGGGGATGCTGGTTCAGGCCAGAATCTATGCGAGCGCGGCCATTCTCACGGCCATGGATCGTGGAGTCTTCGACCAGGTCACCAACGTGGCCTGCCTGCCGGGCATTCATCGATACGCGTACTGCATGCCGGACGACCATTGGGGTTATGGATTTCCCATCGGAGGCGTCGCGGCATTCGATCCCGAGGACGGCATCATCTCTCCCGGCGGCGTCGGCTACGATGTGAATTGCGGAATGCGGTTGATCCGCACCGATCTCACGCGAGCGGCAGTCGACCGAAACTCGAACGCTTGATGACTGAATTGTTCCGCCGCATCCCGGCCGGCGTCGGTTCGAGAGGTTTCATCAATCCGACGAAACGCGACTTTCGAGAGGTCATGCGGAAGGGCGCTGGCTGGTGTATCGGCCATGGGTATGGGTGGATTGAAGATCTCGAGCGGATCGAGGAGCGGGGATGCATCGAGGGCGCGGACCCTTCCAAAGTCACGGACTACGCCATTGCCATGGGACTCACCGGCCGCGACCAGATCGTCGTCATGGTGCATTGCGGCTCACGCGGCTTCGGGCATCAAGTCGCCGGCGACTATCTCAAGGTATTCGAAAAGGCCATGCGCCGTTATGGCATCACGGTCAAGGACCAGCAGCTCGCTTGCGCACCATTTCGCTCGCCGGAAGGGCAGGACTACTTTGCGGCGATGAATTACGCGGCCAACACGGCCTTCGCGAACCGGCAGGTCATCCGCACCAGGTGCGGGAAGCCTTCGCGGCGGTATTCGGCGCCACGTCCCATGCGTTCGGCATGCAACTCATTTACGATGTGGCGCACAACGTCGCCAAGGTCGAGCGGTATCGGGACGTGGAGTGGCTCGTGCACCGCAAGGGGGCCACGCGAGCCTTCGGACCAGGCCATCCCGAACCGCCGGACTGTTATCGCACGATCGGCCAGCCGGTGATCTGCGGCGGGTCGATGGAAACGGGCTCGTATCTTCTCGTCGGTACGGATCGCGCCATGCAGGATACGTTCGGTTCGACCATGCACGGGTCGGGACGGACCATGTCGCGGGACAGGCCAAGCGCGCCGTGCGGGGCGACCAGCTCCTGCGCGACATGCAGCAGCGGGGAATCCTCGTGAAAGCGGTGTCCATGTCGAGCTTGGCAGAGGAAGCCGGACTTGCCTACAAGAATATTTCGGAGGTGGTGGAAACCGTCGACCGGGTAGGAATCACAAAAAAAGTGGCGGAACTGAAACCGATCGGCAATATAAAAGGCTGATCCCGGCAATGCCCGAACGGCGCCGACGATCGTTAGAGACCTGTCCCTAGGAGGCTGCGAAAAAACTCGTTTTTGCTCAATACGCGACGATCAACTCATGCGCCGTATCGGTTTCAGAATAACTTGCAGGATGCGCAAAAAGGCCCTCCAACAAGGCCGCTAACCGATGCGAGAACGCCGCCGGCGGACTTTTTGCGCATCTGCTAGAGAGGTTTGAGAATGGCCCAGGCTTCCGTCACCGGATCCCGATTACCTCGCACATGGCTCCCCGCGGTCCTCGTCAGTTTCACTCTTTCCATGCTGTGCGCCATGGCGCTCTATTATGTGCTGGCCCAACATGATCGCTCACTCGTCGCCCAGCGCAATGCGGCGGCGGTCATGGCTGCGGGTCAGAGCGCGCAGGCCATGGCGCGAACACTGGCCTGGTTCAGCGAATCGTTGATCAGCGAAAATCTCGTGATGTTGCAACAGGTCCTTGCTGACCATGTCCAACAGGCCGGTCTGGTCGATGCTGTCGTCGTCACCGAGGACAACGTCATCGTGGCGGCCAAAAATCCGGCGACCATCGGCAGCCGGCTTCAAGACACCCAATGGCTGACCGCGCGGGCGAGCCAGGGCGGTTCCATCGTCCGCGGTCTCGAACAGGGATGGCAAACGTTGATCGTGGTCGAGCCGCTCAGGCGAGAGGATCATACGGTGGGATGGGTCCGGCTCGTCGCCGCCACACCCCTCAATGCCGCGACGCTGCGGCCACCTGGGGATCTCGTGCGAGACGTTGCCATCGCCATTGCGCCGCTGTTCATGCTGATGACGGCGCTGCTGGCCATCACCATGCGCGGAATCCTGAGCCAGGTCCGCTCAAGAATCGGCAGCATTCTTCTGGAGGCCATGGATCACAGCCAGGACCCTGCGAAAAGAGCCGCCTGATTGTCCGAAGCCGGTTGATTTCCGCCGGGCGTTTTTCCACCTCACGCTCTCACCGCCTTCCTCTGCCTGGACCAGTCGCGGCGGCTGATGGGCAAGAGGCGCAGCTGAACGAACCATTCTGCCGTCAGGTCTGGGCGGAGACTGCCAAATATTGATTAGGGCCTGTGCCGATGCCCGTACAGGAGCGTGATGTTGATTCGCCGGTTGGCCGGCCCTTCCTTGAACGCAATGTCGTCGGTCTCGTGAAACAGGTCTGAATTGAACAGCACCGCCCTGTTCGCCCGATAGGGAATCCTGATCTCCTGCGCCCCCTGCTGCGTCAGCCACTCGTAGATCCTGCCGCGGTTCTTGTCGCTGTTGTAGGTTTTGAAATCCCACTCCCGGGGCGCTTCCTTGTCCCAGACCACCAACCCGCCGCTGCCGGGATTCAGATTCGCCTCGTCCGGCGTGATCCAGAAATTGACGTTGACCGCTGCCGCGTCGGCATGAATGTTCAATCCGCGCCTGGCGCTGTCGTGTTTGAACGCCCAGGCCTGCGTCAGACGATGGTCGCCGAAAATGCGCGGCAAGCGGCGTCGCAACTCCTCCGCGATCTGCAGCAGCAGGGGAGAGGCAAACCCGTCGCCAAGAAACGCGCCGATATAGCCGTTTTCATAGTCTTTCTTCCAAATCGTCGAGGTCCGGCAGAAATAACGCAATCGTTGCAGCGCCTCATCTGAAAGAAGTTCGTCGATGTAGGTCACTTCCGGTTGTCTGGCATGGTAGCGGGCCTCGATTGCCGCGAGATCCAGATCCGGATTCAGCGCGCTTCCTGCTATCGTCTCGCAGGGCGCGACATAAATCAGACGATTGAAGGAGGCCGCGACAGACTGGAGGTCGCTGGCCCGCAGCGATACACGATTCGAAGAGGCGGCCTGGTCTCCCGTCGCAGGCTCAACCGTTGCCTGCAACCGATTCAACGCTTCCTGGTAGGGGCGCCATTCATCGCCCACCAGCCCGCTTTCCAACAGCTGGTTCAGTTGCTCGGCATCGTGTTTGAGCCGGGAGCGAAAGACCGTTCTGTCCATGACTGCACGCCCGTGGTCATGTTTGGCCCTGGCGGTTTCAGTAAAGCAACGCAAGGCGCCGGCAGGATCATCGCGCCAGATCCACGCGATGCCGAGATTGTAGAGCGCGCTCCCATAGCCGGGGAGGATGCGGAGCGCCTGTTCGAAACAATGGATCGCCTCATCCAATCGACCCTGTTCCATGAGAACCAGCCCTAGATTGTTCTGCGCCTCCGCATGGGCCGGCTTGAGCGCGATAGCTCGCCGGTAGGCCTCTGCGGCAGCATCGAGCTGCCCCTGTTCTTTCAGGACGACGCCGAGATTGTTGTGAGCCTCGGCATGGTCGGGCTTGATCGCGAGGACCTGTTCATAGGCTGCTTGCGCATCCGTGAGACGCCCCATCTCCTTATAGGCGTTGCCGAGATTCGTGCGGGCGTCAACGTAGCGGGAGTTGAGATGGATGGCCTTTCCATAGGCCTCGACGGCGTCGGTGAGCAGACCGGCTCGTTGCAGGACCACTCCGTAATTGAACCAGTAGACGGGATTGCCGGAGCCTGCGGCACAGGCTCGCGCGAGCCATTCGATGGCCTCTTGTAGTTTGCCGCGCCGGTAGGTCACCAGCCCCAGGCCATGGAGCGCCTCCGGTTGCGACGCGGGTCTCTCTAGAATCAGACGGTAGTCCCGCTCTGCCTCGTCCAGACGTCCTGCCTGATGGTGCATCTGCGCCTGGCGAAGGAGACCGGCCGATGCCATGACCTGTTCCCTTCGGGGATTTTTTTCGCCTATTTTTTCCTGGCGGCGACGCTCCTCGCGATTCACGGCGGCTCCTTCGGCAATGCCCTAACAGGCCGGTTCAGAGAGTATCGCAAACGTGACGCGAGGGTCAAAGCGGGAGATGGAAGGGGAGGAGGCTCTTACGCGGCTTGGGCGTTGCTGTGCAGTTTGCGGCGTTGTCCCAGGATATCGAGGGCGGCGACGCGATAGGCTTCGGCGAAGGTGGGGAAGCTGAAAATGCTGTCGATAAACCGGTCGATGGTCGCGCCGTCCTGTAAGGCCATCTGCCCGAGGTGAATCAATTCGGTCGCATCCTCGCCGACGATTTGCACCCCCAGCAGGCGTTCGCCCATCGGATCGGCAATCAGCTTCAACAGTCCGTCGCAGGCGCCCGTGATCTGACCCTTGGCAATTTCCGTGAAGCGCGCCCGGCCGACGAGCGGGGCGCGATAACGCAAGCCGGCCTGCTCTTCATCGAGCCCGATGGAGGCGATCTCCGGAATGGTGTAGATACCGATCGGGATCTGGTTGACGGCGTCCCCGATCGGAAGACCGAGCGCATGGCTGACCGCGCGGCGGCCTTGCTCCATGGCTCTCGACGCCAGGGATGGGGGACCCAGCATGTCGCCGACGGCATAGATGTGAGGCACCGCCGTTTGTCCGTATTCATTCACGGGAAGCCGTCCCGTTTGATCCAGAGTCAAACACGCGGCATCGAGATTCAGCTCTTCGACATTCGGCTGGCGACCCAAGGCGACCAGCATTTTTTCACTTTTGACCGCCATCCCGTTCTCGAGCGTCGCGACCACGGATGACACGCCGTCCCACGCCACCTCTTTGACGGTGTGGCTTACGTAGAACCGGCCTCCTTGCTGTTCGAGCGCGCGCTGGAAAACTTCCACGACCTCCCGATCCAGAAAAGACAGCGGCCGTTCCGCCTTGTCGATGATCGTGACGGTTACTCCCAGCAAGGCAAACATGGCGGCATATTCGCACGCGATGACACCGCCGCCAAGCACGGTCAGGGAGCGGGGCAGGTAGATCATCGAGAGGATGGAGTCGCTGTCGAGAATATGCTCGTGGTCGATGGCGATGTCCGGGATCGAGCGAGGTCTGGAACCAGTCGCCAGCACGATGGTCTCGGCCGACAGCGTCTGACAGACTCCATCCACTGCCTCCCACTGCACCTCGTGGGGCGAGAGCAGGCGTGCGCGTCCATGCCGGTAGGCGACACCGTTGCGCGACAGTTGATCGGCCATATAGGATTCATGCGCGTGCACCACTTCATCCAAGCGATGCAGCAGGGTCGCCATGGGAACATCGAGTCGCAGCCGCCCTTCGAACACCTCGCTCGATCGTTTGAGGCGTTCATACTGCAGCGCGCTTTCGCGCAGCGTCTTGCTCGGAATCGTACCTCTGTATACGCAATTGCCGCCGATGCCTTGCTCCTGCTCGATCAAGGCGACGGTCTTGCCGGCCTTGGCCCCTTGAATGGCTGCCTTCTGTCCGGCTGGGCCGCTTCCTACCACCACGATGTCATATGAGATTGTCGGTATCATAAGGGCATGGCGTCCACGGATTTGCGAACCTGTTCTCGGAGTGCCAGCAATGCATCGATATCCTTGGGATACAAATTCAAATCAGCGAACACGGGATGGTCTCGCACCGCCGCCTCATCGAACGACTCGGGGTCAAGGAAATGCCTGGCCAACCGCTCGGCGAGACAGGTCGTCATACATTCCTGCTTCGCTGACTTGGCATATTGGTACTCGCTGTGGAACGTAATCGACTCCCGTACCGGCAACGGAAGCCCCCAGTCCTCTGCGACGAGTAAACCCACCTGTGTATGGTATCCCTCCAGGAGTTGATGCAGCAGAGTCCGCGACAAGGAATGGCCATGTTCCTGTGATAACGCCACCATCGTCTGCAACACTACCGGTTTGCCGATCCCATGCAGAAGGCCGCAGAGATAAGCGCTTTCGACATTGAACCGACGCATGCGCGCAATTTCTTTGGCATAGGCCCCGCTCGCCAGGGAATGCTGCCACAAGCGCTTCACCTCATCGTCCCAGCCAGGCGCCTTGAAGGCACTGCCTTTGATCGAAGCCGAAAACGCAATCTCCGACATCAAATTCATGCCCAGCATCGAGACCGCATGCTGCAGCGAGACCACGGGATTCCTGGTCATGTAGGCGGGCGAGTTGGCGATACGAATGACATGGGCTGCCAAGGCCTGGTCTTGATGAATCAGAGCCGCCAACTTGGCCGCCTCCGCGTTCGGATCGTTGACCATGCCGAGAATCCTGGAAGCCACCTGGGGAAGAAGCGGCAACTCGATCGATCCGGCCCTGATGCGATCGATCAAAAGCTGTTCCAACGGTTCAGGCGCGGCCGCCTCCGTCGTCTGCGGAGATTCTGTATGCATAGAGTTCACATCGGAGATTAAGATGATTGAATGATCTGCGTGATAGATCCTTTTCGGCTCATCGTGATCAAACCTTAACCCGGGTTATCGATGAATACCTGCTGCCTCGTCCGATCTTGCCGTCCGGCGGATTTTTGCCGTCGATGCGAGGGGTAAGCCCGAGGTTTTGGATGGTATACTGCGCCGGCGAAGAGTTGATCATGGCATGCCGTATCAAACCCGGAGATAACCGTATGACCGTTGGAAGAATCGTGCCCGTTCTATGCGTGACCGGAGCCCTTTTGATGGGTATTCCTTGGACGGTCATGGCAGGCAACCAGGCAGAATCTTCCGCGGCCGACAGAATGGTTCGGGACACGAAGGAGGCGATGGAGGCAACCAGGCAGTATACGATCCAACAGAAAGAGGCCTTCCAGAAAGTCATTCAAGCAGAACTGAAGGAGATGCAGGTCAAGATAACGGAACTGCAAAAGAAAACAAGCGTCGCCTCCGTGAAGGCCCGGGACGAAATGCAGAAGGCGATTCAAGACCTCGAGGAAAAGAAGAAGGAAGCCAATAAGAAGCTCGAGGAAGTGAACGCATCGACTACCTCGGCCTGGAGCAAATTGAAAGACGGCATGGCCACGGCGGTTGAGGATCTCAAGAAAAGCTATAAGGAGGCGCTTTCAAAGCTTCCCTGACCGGCATCCTTTGCGCAATGCCATGGCGCCTGCCTGATGAAACAACATTCTATCCTCACCCCGGGCATATAGACCCGGCTGTTCCTCTGAGAACTTCACGAGACCGGCATCCTATCGTCACCATGTAATTCCGCCCCATACTGTCAATCGAAGTATCAAATACGCTATGTTGCATTGATCGGCCCGATTGAGAGGCGACCACCACGATGCCGCTGAAATTTGCCCTCTACCCTGGTTGCGCCGCCAAAGGCGCGACTCCTGAACTCTATCAATCCACCATGGCCATCATCGGCCGATTGGGTATCGACGTCGTCGAGCTCGCTGCCTCCTCCTGCTGCGGAGCGGGGGTCATCGGCGAAGCGGATCCAGATCTGGCGCTCGCGTTGAATGCCAGGACATTTGCGCAGGCGGAACAGCTCGGGTTGGACGTGATGACGATCTGCGGCACTTGCCAAGGGGTGATGAGCGCGGCAAACCGGCGCCTGAAGACGGAACCGGCCACGCTCGATCGCATCAATCAGATTCTCGCGCAGGACGAAATCGCCTACCATGGCGGCGTTCAAGTCAAACATCTTCTCTGGATTGCGGTCCGAGATATTGGTCTGGCGCGCGTGGCGGAGACGGTACGGTCTCCGCTTCGAGATTTCCGCATCGCCCCGTTTTATGGATGTTATATGCTGCGGCCCTCGTGGGAATTGGGGTTCGACGATCCTGAGAATCCGACCTCGCTGGAAAAGATCATCCGCGCGGTGGGCGGGGAACCGGTCGCCTATGCGGGCCGGACAAAGTGTTGCGGATTCCCCATTATCCTCGAGAAGGAAGCCATCGCGGTCGCCATGGCCGGAACCAATATGAAAGAGGCGAAGGATCATGGCGCCGATTTCATGGTCACGCCCTGTCCGCTGTGCCATATGAGCCTGGACATCTATCAGGAACGGGCGGGACAGGCCGTCAAGACGGCGCTCAACCTCCCCATTCTGCATCTGCCGCAGCTCCTCGGCCTTGCCATGGGAATTCCCGCGCAGGAGTTGGGCCTGTCGCGCCATCTGATCCCGGCGGACAGCATCGTCAGACGCATTCAAACTCAGGACAAAGCACTTTCATCTCCATCATCGTCACCAGCGGAGCCCGCGACATGAACATCATTGCATTGTCTGACTTTGAGCAGTTCAGCCAGGAGAAGATGAAGAAGAACAATCTTTTCCAAACCTCCCGGTTTTTCTGCGACATCTACTGCTTCGAAGCTGGTCAGGAACAGAAGGGCCATGTGCACGGCGAGCAGGATAAAATTTACATCGTGCTTGAAGGGGAAGGGACATTTCAGGTCGGGTCAGAAAAACAGGTGCTGAAGGCCGGGCAAAGTACCATGGCTCCGGCGGGCGACGAACATGGAGTGAGAAATCATACCGAGCGGCGGTTGAAAGTCCTCGTGTTCGTGGCGCCGAATCAAGCATGAAGCTCGTTTGGCGAGTCGCCGTCACAGGATGGCGCGATGTCTGAAGAGCGGATCCGCAAGCGAACTGCCGCAAGATGACCGGATCGCCGCCTATCGCAAGGGCTTTAGCGATGTGAAGGCGGGAGACTTGCGGTGATACAGGACTTCATGATCTCGGCCCCGCATTGCGTGCCGGCTTGCAAGGCCTGCGCAACACTTGCGCGAACCTGGTCCGGCGTCACCACGCCGCTTTCAATATCAACGAGGGCATGGTCTGGAACGCTGTCCAGGTCTATGCCGGCGACGCCGGGAACCTGCGCCAAGGCGGCAGAGATCCTGTGGCGCTGAGAAGAACAGTTCTCCCCTGACAAGGAGAGCGCCACGCGCTCACGCGATGTTTCGGCAATGGCGGGTCCTAAGAAGCACCAGGACAGCATCACTGAGCACAGTACCATCCCAGGAAATCGCATTGGCATCTCCCTACGAGCAGGACCTCGGTTCGAAATAGTTCATCACGAAGGCTCAGCGTGAGCGGTCGGCCGCGAACGGCCGACCGCTTCCTATCATGACTATGGCGCCTCCACTCCGCTGATTCCCGTTTGGGGTATCTTCAATTCCCAGGGTACCATCGGCATCAATGGCGCGGGCTTGGCATCCGGTCCCGCCACCAGCACCGCGATGGCTCCCCGCAAGGCTGCCGTCAGAGAATGGGTGACGATCGGGTAGGCTCCGGCGGATTCTACGACGACATCGAAGGTCGCCGCGCTGCCGGGACCGACCACGTAGCTCTGGACGCCCCTTAGATTATTGGCGGGATTGCCGCTCTCATAGACGTTTTCCCAAATCTCGCCGATGGGATGGAGCGATGAAAATTCGTTGGGTCCGGCATTGACGAAATAGATCCGCACCCGTTCACCCGGCTTGGCATCGAGTTTCCCTCCACCGGTTACGAATGGATGGTATTTGAAGACCCCGCCGTTGAACAACATGCCGTCGAATTTCCGATCGAACATGGTCTGCACATCGTCAGGATTCTTGAAAAACTCGGACTGCACCAGCACATATTCTCGATCTGCCTTGGGCCATGCCTTGGTGTCTTTTGGATCGACGATGATCGCGCCGAACATGCCGCGGGCGACGTGCTGGATCATCGGCGGCGCGCCGCAGTGGTAAAAGAATATGCCCGGGTGCTTGGCCACGAACGTGAAGCTGATGCTTTCACCGGCATTGATGGCCCGATAGTTCTTCAAAAAATCGATCTTCGCTGCGTGGAAATCCATCGCGTGCGGATACTTATTCGTGGCCGGGTTATCCAGGGTGAAATTGATGGTATCTCCTTGGGTCACCCGCACCACCGGACCGGGAACCTGTCCGTTGAACGTCCAGGCAGCATATCGTTCGCCCCCGCCGTCGATGACGATGTCCGTCTCCACGGCCGTCATCTTGATATCGTGGGTTTTCGCTTGGACGGACATGGCCATACTCGCCATGATCCCCAACGTGACACCCAACAACGACGTTGTCCTGCCGTAGCGGCGTCTGAGATTGTGCTGCCATGTTTGCTCTTGCATTTCTGCCTCCTCCGATTTCCAATCAAGCGCCTCGACGATCTTGTTGCAGCATTCGTAGCGCTCGAATGCTGCTCGTCTGTCTGCACCATACGGCAGATCGATCGCAACAAAACATGACAATTGTCATGTTTTGAGACATTATCTGACTGTCGTGTGAAAAATTACGTGGAAGCCAGGAGTTTGAGCCGGGGAAGATCTCGAATGACGAGGCGGGCAGCCGTTCCCGAGACCAGACGATCCTTCTTGAATCGAGCCATGATGCGGATGGCGGTCTCAGTGGTTACTCCGACCATATTGGCCATATCCTGCCGCGTGAGACGGACGGATAAACGAATGCCGTTCGGCTCTTTCACTCCGGTACGTTCGGCCAAGTCTGTCAGCAGAGAGGCCAGTCGTTGATCAGCGCGGTCCAGCGCGAGGACCTTGGCTTTTTCCTGGGCTTCATTGAGGCGGCTGCCGAGGTAGCGAATGACTTCCATCGCGGCATCCGGATTGCGCCGCAACATCTTGAAATAGGCTTCTTTTTTCATCCGCAGCACGCTGACTTCGCCCATCGGCTGAGCCGTTCCCGGATGAGAGGCGCCGTCAAACGTCGCGGCGTCGCAACAGAACAAATCGCCTGGCATGAGGACCTTCAGCGTGCATTCCTTCCCGTCTAGAGAAGATTTCACACACTTGACCGTTCCTTCCTTGACGATATGGAAATATTCCGTCGGGTCGCCTTCGCGGAAGATGTACTGACCTCTCCCATAGCGGGTTTCAGTCAATTCGCTCAGGACCTGCTGTCGATCCTGAGCGCTGAGGATGTTGAGGAGGGGAATCTGATTCAGCCCGGACGATGCATTCGAGCCTGGCTGTTCAGCGGAGGATCTCTTTGGCGGCTTCGACAATCGATCGTACTCCGATCCCAAAATGATCGATGAGTTCTTCCGGCTTCCCGCTGCGCGGAATCTCACGAACAGCCAGTTTGTGAACCCGCACGCCTTCCGATGCCAGGGTACTGAGCACAGTATCGCCGATTCCACCATGGGCATAGTGATCCTCGACGGTTAAAAATTTCCCGCCGGTCGCCCGAGCACAGTCAAGCAGCGTGGCACGGTCCACCGGTACGATACTGTAGAGGTCCACGACCCGCGTCGCAATCCCGGCGGCTTTCAACTGGTCGTGCGCCTTCAAGGCTTCGAACAGAGTCACGCCCGCCGCGACGATCGTCAGCTTGTCCTCCGCGCTTTGCCGGATAACCTTGGATCCGCCGATCGGAAAGGCTTCGTCGGGACCGTAAATCACAGGCGTCTTGGGGCGGCCGGCGCGGAGGTAGACCATTCCCTTGTGGGCCGCGGCCGCCTCGACCAATTTGTACATCGACAGCGCGTCGGAAGGGTACAACACCGTGACACCTGGTTGAGTCGCCATCATGGCCAGATCTTCCAATCCCATTTGGGACGGACCGTCTTCCCCGATGCTGACCCCCACATGGGTGCCGACCAGCTTGATGTTCGACTGGCTGATGGCCGCCATGCGAATGAAATCATAGGCGCGGGTAAAAAACGCCGCGAAGGTCGCGACAAAGGGAATCTTGCCGCAGGCGGCGATACCCGCCGCGGCTCCCAGCATATTTTGTTCGGCGATAAAACTTTCGAGGAACCGGTCGGGGAACCGTTTGCCGAATTTTTCGCTATAGGTAGAGTTCTTCACGTCGGCATCGAGAGCAACAACCAATGGGTTTGCTTCACCGAGCGCCAGCAACGCAGTCCCGAACGCTTCCCGAGTCGCGGCTGAATCACCGAGTTTGTACGGAGCGGGGGCCATCGTTCCCTTCGAGGTAGCGGGAGCCTCACCTGCCGCAGGCATTGCTATCCGGGGCTCTGCCTGGGTGGGCTTCAGCTGAGCCTTCAATTCATCGAGGGCCTTCTGAATCTGTTCACCCTGCTTCAGCGGTTTTCCATGCCAATCCGGATGATCTTCAATGGAGGAAATGCCGTGTCCTTTGAACGTCTTGGCCAGCAACACCGTCGGGCGGCCTTTTGTCCTGGCCGCTTCGTCAAACGCTGCCTTGATGGCGCCGATATCATGTCCGTCGATGACCAGGGCATGCCAGCCGAAACCGGCCCAGCGGGCACGATAGGCTTCCATGTCATGTTGCAGCATGGTCGGATCGCTTTGGCCCAGCCGGTTCACATCCACGATCGCACAGAGATTATCCAACCTGGTATGACGCGCGACTTCCGCCGCCTCCCACACCGAGCCTTCGGCGGACTCACCGTCTCCCATCAGCACGTAGGTGCGGTAATCGGTTTTATCGATGGACTTTGCATTGAACGCGAGACCGACTCCGGCCGGCAAACCCTGGCCCAGCGATCCGGTCGCCACATCGACGAACGAGAGACGGGGAGTAGGATGGCCTTCCAGATCGGAGGAGAGAGTGCGAAGTTTCAGCAGCTCCGACTTGGGAAACAGACCGGCTTCGGCCCAGGCCGCATACAGCAGGGGCGCCGCATGGCCCTTCGACAGCACAAATCGATCGCTGTTGGGCAATTTGGGATTCTTGGGGTCATATCGCATCACCGAAAAAAACAACACGGCAACGATGTCCGCGGCCGAGCAACAACTGGAGGGATGGCCGCTTCCGGCTTCACTCGTCGCCTTGACGCTTTCAATGCGAAGGTGTGTCGCTTTATTGGCCAGGACTGTCAGGAGTTCAGACGTGGCGGCAGGAGCGGTAGAGGAAGTCATGCGCGATCCTTTCACAATTCACAATCGATCGGTGATTCAGAGTCACGAGAGGACAATCGATACTTTCTCTTAGGAGGCTAACAAATGGCATGCAGCGAGTCAATGAAGGCGCGCGATGAATTTCAGCCACTGCTACCGGCTCACATTCCTTGACAGAGTATGACCAACTGGTTAAGATTCGCTCGCCTTTAATGCTCATCCTGTGAGGTGAGTAAGGAGCTGATGATGATGAACGGCAGAGAGCCGTCGGACCGTCAAAACCTTCTCATCCAAATCGATGGGAAGGTTTTTTTATGCCTCCGGCAGAATGAACGGCCATGACTATGGATACGACAACGGGTCAGCGTCAGGAACGGGTCGTGATGGACGCGGGCGATATCGCGCGCGTATTGACCCGCATGGCCCATGAAATTTTGGAACGCAATAAGGGCACCAAAGACCTGGCGTTGGTGGGTATCCGGACGGGCGGAGTCCACCTGGCCCATCGGCTGGTGCGCCGTATTCATGAAATCGAGGGGACACAGGTTCCGATCGGAGAGCTGGATATCACGCTGTACCGCGACGATCTGTCGCTGCGGAAGGATCAACCGATTTTGCGGAAAACCTCGGTGCCGTTCAAGATTTCGGATCTCAAAGTGGTCCTGGTCGACGACGTGCTGTTCACCGGACGCACGATTCGCGCAGCCATGGACAGCCTGATCGACCTGGGACGGCCGGCGGAAATCCAGCTGGCGGTGTTGATCGATCGAGGTCACCGGCAGCTGCCGATCAAGGCCAATTACATCGGGAAAAATATTCCCACGTCGCGTGATGAGGCCATTCACGTCTCGCTCGAAGAAAATGGAGACGAAGATCGCGTGGTCATCCTTAAGGCATAACCGGAGACTGTCGTGGGGCTCAAACGGAAAGACCTGCTGAGTTTGACCTTGCTGTCGGCGGACGATATCACGTTGATCCTCGACACGGCGGATTCCTTCAAGGAAGTCTCCGGACGAGAAATCAAGAAAGTGCCGGCCTTGCGGGGCAAGACCGTGGTGAACCTGTTTTTCGAACCGAGCACGAGAACGCGGACCTCCTTCGAATTGGCCGCCAAACGATTGAGCGCCGACGTCATCAATTTTTCTCCCTCCTCCAGCAGCGTGGTGAAGGGGGAAACCTTGCTGGACACGGCCCGCAACATCGAAGCGATGCAGGCGGACATCATCGTGCTTCGGCATCCCTCGGCAGGGGCGGCGGAAACGCTGGCCCGCGGCGTCAAGTCTTCGGTCATCAATGCCGGTGACGGCTGGCACGAGCATCCCACGCAAGCCTTGTTGGATCTATACACCATCCGCAACCGGGGAATGGATTTCACCGGCCTCCGCGTGGCGATCGTCGGTGATGTCGCGCATAGCCGCGTAGCCCGTTCGAATATTTTTGCCCTGACGAAACTCGGAGCGGAGGTGCGCGTCGTCGGCCCCCCGACAATGATCCCTCAGCAGGTCGATCGTCTCGGCGTGCAGGTGTACCACGACCTGGATGATGCGCTCCGGGGAGTCCATGTGATTATGATGCTGCGGCTTCAGCTTGAACGGCAGGGCCGTGCGCTCTTTCCCACGATCCGGGAATATGCGCGCCAGTATGGATTGACGAACGAGCGGGTGAAACTGGCCGAACC
Organism: Nitrospira sp.; assembly: GCA_020697375.1. The sequence continues at coordinate 22,707 of JAJFBJ010000019.1, forward strand.
AGGCGCCATCGTCATGCACCCTGGTCCCATCAATCGCGGCGTCGAGATCGCGCCGGACGTGGCGGACAGCCTCTCCTCCGTCATCCTGGATCAAGTCGCCAACGGAGTGGCGGTGCGGATGGGAATCCTCTATTTGATGTCAGGCGCCGGGTAGCGACGAGATGGTAGATAGGGATAACAGATGGAAAGCGATGCTGACCCATGATCCTGGGTCTCGTCGATATTTCGCAAGCCTGCTGAGCCTGGCGCTTCTACTCTTGGGCTGCGCTGGTCCCGTGGACCTTCAACGATTGGCCAAAAATCCGGACGAACTCCAGGCCCTGTACCAATTCAAAGCCGAGCATCCGGATGCGACCAGCGAGGAGGATTTGAGCATGGCGTTGGATGCCTATCGTTCCGTCAAACTCAGAAAGCAGGCGCTGGCTATTCAATTCCGTCATCGATATCCCAACGCCACTGCCGACGAGGTGAACATCCTCATCGACGACCAAATGGCGCGGGAAGGACCCTATCCGTCAGGGACGCCAATGGACTGTCTGAATACAGGCGCGGCCCCGCCGACAAACACGAGTTGTAATTGACAGGAGACCAACCGAATTGCGTGACAGGACGATTCTCATCAAGGGCGGACAAGTGATCGATCCCGGGCGGTTCAACGGCATCGCGGATGTGCTGATCGAGGACGGGAACATTTCGGCGGTGGCATCGGGTCTGGCTGCACCAACCGGCGCGTTGGTGATTCAAGCGGCCGGCCGGCTGGTGCTGCCCGGGTTCGTCGATCTCCATGTGCATTTTCGCGAGCCGGGGTTCGAATACAAAGAAACGATTCAGTCCGGAACGGCCGCGGCGGTCGCGGGGGGCTTTACCTCGGTTTGCGCCATGCCCAATACCAATCCCGTGAACGACAATCAGTCCATCACCGAATTCATGCTCGATCGGGCGAAGGCCGCGGGCAACGCGCATCTATATCCGATCGGCGCCATTACCAAGGGATCCGAAGGCAAAGAACTGGCGGAAATCGGAGACCTTCGCCGCGCCGGTTGCGTCGCCATTTCAGATGACGGGCGGCCGGTGATGAACAGTCTCGTGATGCGTCGTGCGATGGAATATGCCCGCGGTTTCGATGTCCCGGTCGTGGATCACTGTGAAGATCTGCACCTTTCCGAAGGCGGATGCATGAACGAAGGACTGGTCTCGACCGAACTCGGGCTGCCGGGGATTCCTTCTGCCGCAGAGGATGTGATGGTGGCGCGCAATGTCTCGTTGGCGGAACTCACTGGAGCCAGGCTGCACTTGGCCCATATCAGCACCGCCGGCTCGGTGCGCATGGTGAGAGAAGCGAAGTCCCGCGGGCTCAAGGTCACGGCCGAAGCCTGTCCGCATCACTTCACCCTCACGGAAGAACTCGCGCGGGGATACAATACCCATGCGAAAATGAACCCTCCCCTGAGGACCTGGCAGGACGTGCAAGCCATAAAAGAAGGGCTCCGCGATGGGACCATCGACGTCATTGCCACGGACCATGCCCCGCATGCCTCGCAGGAAAAACAACAGGAGTTTACCGAAGCGCCGTTCGGCATCGTCGGGTTGGAGACGGCCCTGTCCTTGACGTTGGCCCTCGTCGATGAAGGTATCCTCACCATGGAATCGGCCGTGGAGAAACTCGCGACCGCGCCGGCCAGGGCCTTCAGCCTCGACGCCGGAACCTTGGCGGTCGGCGCTCCGGCCGACCTGGCGATCGTGGATCCGCACATGCAATGGGAAGTCGATCCCTCCCGGTTTCGCTCCAAGAGCCGCAACACGCCGTTCGCCGGCTGGAAAGTGAAGGGACGGGTGACGACTACGATCGTCTCCGGCCGCATGGTCTTCGAACTGGAACATCCCGAGCCTCACGCTTAGTAAACCATTGTCGCTATGCTCAATCCCTATGAGAACCGCATGTGCAAAGGTCTCCAGATCATGAGGACGCAGATGGCAGGATGGTCAAAAAGGCGGCCTTCTTACCCGCCCAACCCTGGCGCGCCAAGACGTGCCTTGTCCCAAGGCTCGGCCGCAGCGATGCGAAGGGGCGAGGCGCGTCATTTTTACCCACCCACCCCGAGCCTGCCGCGACAGGCTCTGATCCCATGGCGTACGTTGAGCAGTGGAGCGATGCGAGAACAAAGCTCACGGACTTTTTCAGCATCCTGCGGCTAGAGGCGGAGACGTTGCGTCAAGGATTGATCGCCGGCATCACAATGGAACTACTCGCTCTGGCGGTCTGGATCGGCGGCCTGTTGGTGCTGATCGCGGCGGTCATTCCCGCCGTGTTCAATACATTCGGAGGACAGGACTCCGGCGGCTTCTTTTTGACACGCGTTTTCGAAGGGTATAATCGTTTAGTCCTCGGCGCCGCGGCGGTCCTGACCCTGGGAATCATGTCGCGGGCCTGGCTGAGTCAGCAAGGGCTGGTGGAGGGCGATGTGTCACGAACCGAGTGGCTCCTGCTCGGGGCCATGCTGCTGACCGCCGGGATCATTACATTCGTGCTGCATCCCCAGGCCGCGGCCATGCAGGCGCAGGCCTATGCCACCAAGGGGGAGGAGACGAGAAAAGCGGCCTTCGAAGCGTTCTTTCAGATGCATCAACCCATGCGCATTCTGTATGTCGTGAATGTGGGGCTTGGGATCGCACTACTGGCCGTGCGCGTGCGATCGTGGGTCCGCGAGAAGGAGTGAGAGTGAAGAAAGCGATTCTTGCGCTCGCCGATGGAACGGTATTCGAGGGGCGAGCTTTGGGAGCCGAGGGCGAGACGGGCGGTGAAGTCGTGTTCAACACGGCCATGACCGGTTATCAGGAGGTACTGACTGATCCTTCCTATCATGGCCAGATCGTGACCATGACCTGCCCGCACATCGGGAACTACGGGGTGACACCGGAAGACATCGAGTCCGGTCGCATCTGGGCGGAGGGGTTTGTCGTCAAAGAATCCAGCCGGCTGGCGAGTAACTGGCGCAGCAAGGCGACGCTCCAGGAATATTTGCAGGCGGCGAACGTCGTGGCGATCGAGGGAATCGACACCAGGGCTCTCACCAGACACCTGCGGGAGAAGGGAGCGCAGCAGGGTGTGATCTCCCACCTCGACCTCGATCACCGCCGTGTGGCAGAGAAGGCCCGCATGGCGCCGGACATCATCGGACGTGACTTGGCTGCGACCGTCACCTGCGCAAACCGCTACACATGGTCCGCCGGAACGGGCGATTGGATGCCCCGGCTGCAGATGCCTGAGCAGGCCGTGCCACGAACCAGGTGGCGCGTGGTCGCCTATGATTTTGGGATCAAACAGAACATTCTTCGGCGGCTCGTCGATATCGGGTGCGAGGTCACCGTGGTGCCGGCCGCGACCTCGGCAAAGGACGTGCTGGCCCTCAATCCCCATGGATTGTTTCTCTCGAACGGTCCCGGCGACCCGGAAGGCCTGCCCTATGCCATAGTCGCCTTGCAAGAGTTGATCGGCCGATTACCGATTTTCGGGATTTGCCTGGGGCACCAACTTCTCGGGCTGGCGCTGGGCTTTTCAACCTATAAATTGAAGTTCGGCCACCATGGCGCCAATCATCCCGTCATCGATCTTCGGACAGGAAAAGGAGAAATCACATCCCAGAATCATAGTTTCGCCGTGCGCTTTCCAACCGATCGCGCGCAACAGGGGCTCGAGATGCCGCTCGTGGAGACGCCGTTCGGCCGGGTGCAGTTGAGCCATACCAGCCTCAACGACGGATCCGTGGAAGGCATGGTCTTTTTGGACCATCCAGTCTTCTCCGTCCAATATCACCCGGAAGCTTCGCCAGGTCCTCATGATTCAACGTATCTTTTTGATGAATTCACCGCATTAATGGAGAAACAGCATGCCTAGCCCATGGCAACTCTGTGCCGGTCTCGCCGTTTTGGTTCTCGCCCTGATGCAGGCTGCCTGCGTGACAATCAATTTACCTCCTGGACCTGGCGCGCTCGAAGAGCATAAGGTGAGCGGAAGCGGGAAGGACAAGGTCCTGCTGATGGATGTATCGGGCGTCATCAGTTCGGAGAATAAGGATGGATTTTATTCTTCTCCCGGCATGCTTGCCACCATCAAGGAAGAACTGGATCGCGCGGCGAAGGATGAGCGCGTCAAGGCCGTCGTGATTCGGATCAACAGTCCGGGAGGCACGGTCACGGCCTCGGATATCATCCACCATGAACTGAAATCGTTCAAAACTTCCCGCAAGATTCCGGTGGTGGCCTCGATCATGGATGTCGGCGCCTCCGGAGGCTACTACATCGCGGCCGCCGCGGATTCCGTGTTGGCCCATCCTTCTTCCGTCACCGGAAGCATCGGCGTGATCATGCTGACCGTCAATGCCAGGGGGCTTCTGGAGAAGGTGGGCGTCGAAACGAATGCCGTGACGTCGGGACCACGCAAGGACATGGGATCACCTTTCCGTTCGATGCTGCCGGAGGAGCGCGCGATCTTCCAGGGTGTCATCGACGGGTTTTATCAACGATTCCTTCATGTCGTGCAGGAAGGTCGTCCGAATTTATCCGGCGACCATATCAAGAAACTGGCGGACGGCAGGATTTACTCCGGCGAACAAGCCAAAGAATCGGGATTGGTGGATGAGATCGGGTACCTGGAGGACGCCGTCGAACTGGCCAAAAAGAAAGCCGGTCTATCGGAAGCGCGCGTCGTGACCTACAGGCGACCGGGCGAATATCAGAATAACGTCTACTCGCGAATCGTCACGCCGGCGCCGAACCTCGCCAATTTGGCGAATATCGATCTCCTTTCGATGGTACGGGGCGGATCGCCGCAGTTCATGTATCTCTGGATGCCGTAAGCCGATGAGTTGCATCCTGAGCAAGGTGCTGATTGAATGGAGCAGCCACCATGCGTCCATCGTCGGATCATTCAATCGAAACCATGCTGCACCGCCCGATGGGACGGAGGGCTGCCCTGGCGCTCGGCGCGCGCGCGTTCTCTCTCCTGTCCACCATGTGTGGGCTTGGAGCGGCGGCCGGACTGCTGCAATCCATCGCAGGCTGTCAGCGGGCGCCCGGCACGGCGCGCGATCAGTTCATTTTCCTGTCGGAAGAAAAAGAAATGGCCATGGGGCTTTCGGCCTTTCGGGAAGTGCTCCGGCAGGCCCCCTTGAGCGAGAACTCGGAAATCAACGAAATGGTGCATCGGGTGGGAGACCGTATCGCCCAAGCGGCGAACAAGCCTGAGTATCAGTGGGAATTCGCCGTCATTCAGGATGATCGCACCATCAACGCCTTCGCGCTTCCCGGCGGGAAGGTGGCCGTGTTTACCGGAATCTTGAAAGTGACGAAGACGGAAGACGGATTGGCGACGGTGATGGGCCATGAGGTGGCGCATGCCCTGCAACGCCACGGGGTGGAACGGATGAGTCGTGGGATTCTCGAACAGATCGGACAGCTCGCCGCCTTGGGCGCGGGCGCAGCCTCAGGTCGTCCGGATGCGGCCATGGCGGCAATGACAGCCTATGGCGTGGGCGTGTCGTTGCCGTTCGACCGCAGACAGGAATCGGAAGCGGATTTTATCGGCCTCCGGTTGATGGCCCAGGCGGGCTATGACCCCCGCGAAGCCGTCGCCTTTTGGGAACGGATGAGCGGCTGTCCGCGAGCCATGATCAATAAACTTTGTTTTCGTTCGCAACAGGCGATTCCGGAGTTTCTCTCGACACATCCGTCGGATGTCAGCCGGATCAATCAAATCGAAGCCTGGATTCCTGAGGCCTTGAAGCACTATCACGATCCCGGACAAATCCCGACGATCCCCTTCGGTCCGATTCAACCCTACCGGCCTCCGGTGGGACCTATGCCTGAGGCGCCCCTGCCGACTGGGTAACTGCTTTCTAGAGGTCAATCGTGCCACGACGTACAGATATCCGCTCCATACTCTTGATCGGTTCCGGCCCCATCGTCATCGGGCAGGCCTGCGAATTCGACTATTCAGGCACGCAGGCCTGCAAGGCTCTCAAGGAAGAGGGCTATCGGGTCATCCTGATCAACAGCAATCCCGCCACGATTATGACCGACCCGGATTTTGCCGACCGGACGTACATCGAGCCGATCACGCTGGACGTGGTCGAAAAGGTGATCGAATGCGAGCGGCCGGATGCGCTGTTGCCGACCATGGGCGGACAGACGGCGTTGAATACGGCGATCGGCCTCGCCAAGCGGGGAGTGCTGGAAAAGTACGGCGTCAAACTGATCGGCGCGTCGATCGCCGCCATCCATAAGGCCGAAGACCGCAACGCCTTTCGCCAGGCGATGTGGAAAATCGGCTTGCGCGTACCGGACAGCGGCGTGGCGACCTCCCTGCCGGAGGCCGAGCATGAACTGGAACGGATCAGGTTCCCGGCCATCGTGCGTCCGTCGTTTACCATGGGAGGGACCGGCGGCAACATCGCCTACAACATCGAAGAATTCCGCGCGCATGTGGAATGGGGCCTGTCCATGAGTCCGGTCCGGCAGGTGCTGATCGAACAGTCGGTCATCGGTTGGAAGGAGTTCGAGCTCGAAGTCATGCGCGACCTCAACGACAATGTGGTCATCGTCTGTCCGATCGAAAATCTCGACCCGATGGGCGTGCATACCGGGGACAGCATCACCGTCGCGCCGGCCCTCACGCTGACGGACAAGGAATATCAAATGATGCGGGATGCGGCGGTGCGCATCATCCGCGAAATCGGCGTCGATACCGGGGGGGCGAACATCCAGTTCGGCATGAACCCCCTCAACGGCGAGATGGTGGTCATCGAAATGAATCCGCGGGTGTCCCGGAGTTCCGCCCTCGCCTCGAAGGCGACGGGCTTTCCCATTGCCAAGATTGCGGCGAAGCTCGCCGTCGGCTATACGCTCGATGAAGTATCGAACGACATTACCGGCGTCACCAAGGCCTCGTTCGAACCCACCATCGATTACGTCGTCGTCAAAATTCCACGATTCGCCTTTCAGAAATTCCCCGGCGCCGACCCCACGCTGACCACACAGATGAAATCGGTCGGGGAGGTCATGGCGATCGGACGGACCTTCAAGGAATCGCTCCAGAAGGCGATCCGTTCCATGGAAATCGATCAGTACGGGTTCAGTTCCAAGATGGGTTTGGATCTGGGAATGCCGCCCGGCCTGGACCGGGAGGAAGCGACGGAACAGGTTCGCAAAACCCTCCGTACGCCGCTTCCCGACCGGCTCTGGCGGCTGGCGGACGGCATGCGGCTTGGCATGACAAACGAGGAATTGTTTGCGCTCACCAAGATCGACCCCTGGTTTTTGGAACAGATCCGCGAAATCGTGTTGTTCGAACCCCGACTCGTCGCGAAACGCGGCTCGGTAGGCTCCTCGGGACTCGATCCGGAGCTGTTGCTGGAAGCGAAGGCCTTGGGTTTTTCCGACGAGCGTCTGGCTCAGCTCCTGGGCGTGGAACAGGAGACCGTGCGAGGATGGCGGCTGGCGTTGGCTCAGGGAGATCGTCCGCGCGGAGTGACCTATAAACGGGTCGATACCTGCGCCGCCGAGTTTGAAGCCCACACGCCCTATCTCTACTCGACCTACGAGCAGGAATGCGAGGCCAGGCCCACCAATCGTAAAAAAGTCATCATTCTCGGCGGCGGGCCCAACCGCATCGGGCAGGGGATCGAATTCGACTACTGTTGCGTCCATGCCGCCATGGCGTTGCGTGAAGAACAGATCGAAACCATCATGGTCAATTGCAATCCCGAAACGGTGAGCACGGATTATGACACCTCCGACCGGCTCTACTTCGAACCCCTCACGCAAGAAGACGTGCTGAACATCGTGCAGCGGGAACGGCCGATGGGGGTCGTGCTGCAATTCGGCGGACAGACACCGTTGAAGTTGGCTCTTTCCCTGTCCCGCGCCGGCGTGACGATCCTCGGCACCAGCCCCGATGCGATCGATCGCGCGGAAGACCGGGAGCGGTTCCGCGAGCTGCTCGATAAACTCGGCTTGCGCCAGGCGGAGAGCGGCATGGCTCGTTCCGTGGAGGAAGCGGTGAAGATCGCCGCCGGCATCACCTATCCGGTGATGGTGCGTCCGTCCTATGTGCTAGGCGGGCGGTCCATGCAAATCGTCTATGATGAGGCGGGGCTGCTTCACTACATGAGCTCGGCGGTCAAGGCATCGGACAAACATCCGGTCTTGATCGACAAGTACTTGCGCGATGCCATCGAAATCGATGCCGATGCCATTTCGGATGGCAGGACCGTGGTGGTGGCCGGGATCATGGAGCACATTGAAGAGGCCGGCGTCCATTCCGGCGACTCGGCCTGCTCGCTTCCGCCCTACACATTGGATGCCTCCATCATCGAAGAAATACGGCGCCAAATGACCGCTCTGGCGCTGGAGCTCGGGGTCATCGGCTTGATGAACGCGCAATTTGCCGTGAAGGATCAGACGATCTACGTCCTGGAGGTCAATCCGCGCGGGTCGCGGACCGTTCCGTTCGTCAGCAAAGCGATCGGGGTGCCCCTTGCAAAATTGGCGATGAAGGTGATGGTCGGAAAATCGCTCCAACAGCTGAATTTCACCAGCGCCCCGGCGCCGGCGCACCTCTCGGTCAAGGAGGCGGTCTTCCCCTTCACGAAATTCGCGGGGGTGGATGTTCTGCTGGGTCCCGAGATGAAATCCACAGGGGAGGTCATGGGAATCGACAGTGATTTCGGATGGGCCTTCGCCAAATCCCAGGCCGGAGCCGGTTCCAGCCTGCCGACTTCCGGCACGGCCTTTATCAGCGTCAAAGCCGAAGATCGCGCGGGAGCCTGCGATGTCGCCCGACGGCTCGTTGCCCTGGGGTTTCGTATCACGGCCACGTCCGGCACCGCGGCCCACCTCAGTGAACAGGGAATGCGCGTGGATGTCGTCAACAAAGTGCAGGAAGGACGCCCGCACGTCGTCGACCATATCAAAAATGGTGACGTCGCCCTGGTCGTGAATACGGTGCGGACCGCCTCCGCCCATACCGACTCCCTGTCCATTCGGCGTGAAGCGCTGCATAAGGGAATTCCCTATTACACCACCATGCGTGGAGCATTGGCGGCGGTGATGGGCATTGAAGCGTTGCTAAAAAAGGGGCTTGCCATTCGAGCGTTGCAGGAGTATCACCGCATTACCTGACGACGGATTCAAGCGACGAGCGATTTCTTTCACCTTCCGGCAAGACAGCGGGAGGTGAAGAATTTCTATTGTGCTCGTTACCGCGTGAGGGGCAGAGTAGGCAGGACGCTGATACATGTTCCATGGTCATGTGGGGGAAGGTATGCCGACACCGATCACGAAAAAAGGATATGAAGCGCTGAAAGCTGAATTGGACCGGTTGCATAAAGTCGAGCGGCCTCGGGTGATCGAAGCCATTGCGGAGGCCCGCGCGCATGGCGATCTAAGCGAGAATGCGGAATACGATGCAGCGAAAGAGCGTCAGGGATTTATTGAAGCGCGGCTGGCTGAGCTGAAAAGCAAACTCGCCGACGCCCGTATCATCGAGATCGCGGGGCGGACGAGCGAGACCGTGGTATTCGGGGCCACCGTGGTATTGATCGAACAAGAGGCCCAGGAAAAAAAGCAGTACACCCTGGTCGGACAGGATGAGGCGGATCTCAAATTTTCCCGTATCTCCGTCCAGTCGCCGGTCGGCCGGGCGCTCATCGGCAAACGGGTGGGAGATCTGGTTGAAGTCACGACACCGGCCAAGGTCGTCGAGTACGAAGTGGTGGAAATCAGGTTCGAAGAACTGTAGGCCGAAGGTACGTTTGCCGGTCTTGTCATTCCATGCCGTTAGCCATCCCTCTCATTACCCTGTTGACGGATTTCGGCGAGCGCGACTATTTCGTCGCGAGCATGAAGGGCGTCATTCTCAATATCAATCCGCAAGCCCGTATTGTAGACCTGTCTCATCAGGTGACCGCTCATGACGTGGCAGATGCGGCCTACCTGTTGAAATCCTGCTACCGATATTTCCCCGATGGGACGATCCATGTGGCGGTCGTCGACCCGGGCGTCGGGGGCGAGCGGCGACCACTCCTTGTTTCTTCATCGCGCTATTTTTTCGTGGGGCCGGATAATGGACTCTTCACGCATGTCTACCAGGAGGAGAGCGGCATTGAGGCGCGCCACATTGAAAACCGCCAATACCGGCTGGATTCCGACGGCGCCACGTTCGATGGACGCGATCTCTTCGCACCTGCGGCAGCCTGGCTGACCAAAGGCCAGCCGATCGGATCGTTCGGCCGGCTCGTGCCGAATTACGAGCGGTTGGCGATTCCCGATCCGGCCTGGGACAAACATGTGATGGCGGGACAGATCGTACACATCGACCGTTTCGGCAATCTCATGACTAATCTGACCGCCTATCACTTCAAAGAAGCGCGTGGTCTCGTCAAGCGCGAGCCGTACGTTCGCATCGGCGGACTCACGATCGAGGGATTGGTAGGGAGTTATGAGGACGGTTCTCCTGATCTGCCGCAGGCATTGATCAATAGTAACGGGTACTTGGAGGTATTCTTGAAAGAGGGGCGTGCGGCAGATCGAATGAACGCCGTCCGAGGGACAAGGGTTGAACTCTGCTGAGCCAGTTACATTGGATTGCAGTCGGCGGCCAACGCACTTGTCACCCTCATGTCCTTCGACCCGTAATTGACAGGGCAAGGAGGCCGATGTTTAAATGACGCCCGTCCAGGTCTAGATTGGTGCACCTGCTCTCACCGGACTATGCCGATCTTCTCGCATATCCACCGGCAAACTGATCAATTCGATAGTGTTTCCGGTGCTCAACTGTCTCCTATGGCCTCCGTAAGCCTTCCCATCGCATGCCTGAAACCCCTATGCTATCTGCCGGCGATCATTCTTTGCCTGAGCGTCACCGCCTGCACGCGTCCTGACCCGCCGCTGCCCGTGACCGAGAGCGTCCCGGCCCCGCTTGCTGCAAATCAGGAACCGCATGTCCGGACCATGCTCGTAGAAACTGCGGCCTCGCTTCATCCCCTGACCCTCTCCGCTCGACTGACCTACGCCGAGGACGGATTTTCAAGGATTTCATCGCCCCTTCAGGGGCCGGTGCTGGACATTCGGGTGAAACTGGGACAGGCGGTCAAGGCGGGTGACATTCTGATGGTGATCGACGCGGCCGATATCGCCAGGGCCTATGCCGCCTATGTCGAAGAACTTTCTGAACTGGGACTTGCCGAACGCAACTATGAATTGACGAAGGATCTATACCAAGCCCAAGCCATGTCACTGAAGGATCTCGAACATGCGGAAAACGATCTGAACCGCGAGCGGGCGGAATTCAAACAGGCGAGGGGACGTCTATTGTCGCTTCGCGTGCCGGCCGCTGAATTGAGCAAGCCCCTGGCCCAGCAGCTGATCACGTCACGATTCGATTTGCGGAGTCCGTTGACCGGAACGGTTGTCGAACGCAATGTGACGCCCGGACAAATCGTCGGTCCCACTACCGATGCCCCTCTGTTTACCGTGGCAGATCTCGACCGACTGCAAGTGGTGGCGGATGTGTACGAGCGGGATCTGTCAGGCATCAAGATCGGGTCCGTCGCCACCATGACGGTCGAGGCCTATCCGGACATCGAATTTCCAGCCACCATCGCAGTGATCGGCGATGTCGTCGACCCAGCGACAAGAACCATCAAGATTCGAGCGTCCGTCGCGAATGCAGATCGACGCCTGAAACCTGAAATGTTTGCGAGATTGACGGTCCCCGGTCACCGCATTCGTCAGAAGGTAGTCGTTCCACGGGAGGCGCTCATCGAACGGGCGGGGAAACAGTGGATCGTCCTGCAGCATGCCCCGGGTCGCTATGAGGAGCGGGTCGTGAACATCGACAGCGCGGCAGGTAATCAGGTGACGATTCGAGAAGAGATCGCGGAGGGAGAACGGATCGTCCTTACGCCTTCTACAGTCAACCGGCTCGCAGGCGGTCCGACATCGTCCGATGGTGTATGACGAAGCGGGATATCAGGCACTCATCTACAGGGTGGCGACAAGAATCCGCACCAATCCGGATAAATCCTCGCTATCCAGGCCGAACACCGCCCGGTTGGTCGTATTGGTATAGGACGCCTCCAGAGAAATCGTAGTGGGATGTCCGTAGATTGGATCCATATGAAATGCGAACATCCCCTTGCCCACGATGCTTTCCATCGCGGTCAGTCTATCGCTGGACGTCGTGCTCGTATATCCTCCCATCGCGCTGACTAACAATCGCTGACTCTGTTTGTACAACAACGACAGGGATGCCATCGGCGTCTGGACCCTCGCGCCGGACCAGCGCTGATGTTCCGTCCGATAGGTGAGAGTCGGAGCCAGGGTCATGGTATTGAAGGGCCGATACAGGGCGGTAAAGGTCTGAGCGAATGCCGTCGTTTCGGCACCCCCGCGGATCTCGTCGCTCGTCAGAATGTAACTGGACGACAGCCTTGCGTCCCATGTGAGCCCGCTGTAAGCGAGGGCGGCTTCCATGCTGTTGCTCTGACTCCGCTGCGGAATCGTGTTCGCGGGATCGAACGTGCTCGCCATGGTGCTGCGTGAATAGGTCAGACTGATTTCGGGCCAAGCCGGCTTGGCAATCGCCACACCGAATCGATTGAAACTCTGTTGAAGCCGCGCACGGCTCGGATCCAGGTCCACATTATTCCAGGTCTGGCCGGTCGAACTTCGAAGCTTGGCGATACCAAGACCCCATTCGCCCCACATCTCGCGCACTGTCTGGTCCGGTGAATTAAAAAAGGCTTTGCCTGCCGATCGATAATTCAGGCCGTATCGAAGCTGGCCGACGCTTCCTCCCAACGACATACGTACCATCCGTTTGGAGCCATCGTCCCGTTGATCGATACGAGACGCCATGCCTGCGTCATTCGTCGCGTTGTTGGCCACTTCTCCTTCCGCCTTGAACTGGCCCTTGAGCCAAGTGGAGGCAGCGACGATTCCTTTCGTCTTCGGAATGTCTGAATCCGGAACCAGGTCTTTCAAGCGGGTGGATGTCGCCGGTGGGACGAAAGACGACGCTTGGAAAGAGGTATGCAAAACCGGAGAAACGATCGAGAAGGGAATGGCCGATGCGCCGGATGTCCGGGCAGTATCCGTGAATTGAATGCGCTGAAGGAGTAGATCCGAATGTTGGGGATCTTCCGCTCGAACAGGAAACGGCGCCATAAGGATCACGAGGAAGATCCAGATCACCGAGCCCTGTTTCATGAAGCGCTATCCGCCAAGAACGAGATGTAACGCAGCATGAAATCAAGTGTAGCACTCGAGAAATCACCTGCAAGTCACTGGGAAATAGGGACAAAAAACGTCAGGATTCGTTCAGAAGTGAACGCTTGAGGTGTCACTTGATCGCTCGACTCGGCACAGCGGGCATTCTGCAGCGGGACTTTACCGGGAGCTGTAGGAACCTTCGGTGGTTGCAATGATGGCCCTCTCTAGAATGGCCACCATTCTGGTGAGCTCTCGCGGACGAGTGGAAAGAGGAGGTACTAGAACCAAGACGTTGCCCAGGGGTCTGAGCAAAAGTCCGCTTGCACGACAGGCCTTGGCAACCAGATGGCCCATGCGCAATTCAGGAGGGTAGGGATTGCGGGTCCGGCGGTCTTGCACCAGTTCGATACCGACCATGAAGCCGCATTGGCGAATGTCTCCCACGTGAACCAACGACCGCAATGGATCCAGCAGGCGCTTGAGCAGCCCGGCGTTCCGGCGGACCTGGGAGAGCGATTTCTCCTGTTTGAAGATACCGAGGTTGGCCAGGGCCACGGCGCATCCCAGAGGATTTCCCGTATAGCTATGTCCATGAAAGAAGCTTTTCCAGTCTTCGTACCGGCCTAAGAAGGCGCGATAAATTTCCTCCGTCGTCAAGGTGGCCGCGAGAGGCATGTAGCCGCCGGTCAGCCCCTTACTGATCGCCATCAGATCCGGGGTCACTCCTTCATGCTGACAGGCGAACATCTTGCCGGTTCGCCCGAAACCGGTCGCCACTTCATCGGCGATCAAGAGCACGTTGTACCGAGTGCAAAGTTCGCGCACGCGGGAGAGATATCCGGCCGGCGCCGTAATCATCCCAGCGGCGGCTTGGACGAGTGGTTCGATAATGACACCGGCTAACTCGCGATGGCGCTCTTTCAATATGGCTTCCAGCGGATCGATGCAAGCCATATGACAGGATCGATAGGTCAAACCGAGCGGACAGCGATAACAATAGGGAGGATCGACCTGGAAGGTGGGAAACAAGAGCGATTTGAACCGGGCATGGAACAGCTCGATGTTGCCTACGCTGACAGCCCCGACCGTGTCTCCATGGTAAGCCAGCTTCAGATGGAGAAACGTGTGCTTAGAGCCCGCCTCCGGATCCCGCTGCTGCCAATATTGCACCGCCATCTTGAGCGCCACCTCAACCGCCGTCGAACCGTTGTCGGAATAAAACACCCGCCGAAGCCCTTCAGGCGCAAGACGAACGAGTTCCCGGGCCAGTCGGATCGCCGGTGGATTAGAGAGACCGAGCAGCGTTGAATGGGCGATGTTCTTGAGTTGCGCCGTCAAGGCGCGGTCCAATCGCGGATGCCGATGACCATGCAGATTGACCCAGATTGAAGAGGTGCCGTCGAGATACTTACGACCCTCCGTGTCGATGAGATAGGCGCCTTGGCCTTTTTCGATGATCAGCGGAACATCCTGTTCCCACTCCTGCATCTGCGTGAACGGATGCCACACATACGCGTGGTCCCATGCGGCGAGTCGTGCAGTCTGGGAAGGAGTAGTCATGAATGTGTGCGCGTATAATCCTGTGGCAGGAGATTGCGGCTTGCGTGAAATGCCGCGCCGCGCGCGAATTATAACGGCGGGCGATTTCTTTGACAACCTTGGGAGCGGTCACTATAATGAATCGATTTTTGGGGACATGAGCCAGGACTTGCAAAGTCTCATCCGAAATTTCTCGATCATCGCCCATATCGATCACGGCAAATCGACCCTCGCTGACCGGTTCCTAGAAGCCACGGGCGCCATCACAGCCCGAGAGTTCAAAGAACAGATCCTCGACGCGATGGACCTTGAGCGGGAACGTGGTATCACGATCAAAGCTCATGCCGTGGCCATTCGCTACCAGGCTCAGGACGGCAAGACGTATCTGCTGCATTTGATCGATACGCCGGGTCACGTCGATTTCACCTATGAAGTATCGCGCAGCCTGGCAGCCTGTGAAGGGTCGCTCCTCCTCGTCGATGCCACACAGGGCGTGCAGGCGCAGACCATTGCCAACGTCAATTTGGCGATGGCCAATCACCACACCATTATTCCCGTCATCAATAAAATCGATTTGGCCAGCGCCGATGTGGAGGGCACGAAACAGCAAATTTCGGAGGTCCTCACCCTGGACGCCAGCAATGCCATGCTGGTGAGCGCCAAGGAAGGACGCGGGGTGCCGGAGATCCTTGAAGCGATCGTCACACGCATTCCACCTCCGTCCGGCGAAGCGACCCGTCCGCTCAAGGCGTTGATCTTCGATTCCTGGTTCGATAATTACCAAGGGGTCATCGTGCTGACCCGCATCGTCGACGGTTCGGTGCGCCCAGGCATGAAAATAAAAGTCATGTCCAACGACCGGCTGTTTGAAGTGACGGAAGTCGGACAATTCACGCCGAAGCGGACGAAGGGCGCACAGTTGTTGACGGGGGAAGTCGGATACCTCTGCGCGAACATGAAGGAAGTGGCCGACGTAAAAATCGGCGATACCTTGACCGAGGCCATGCGGCCGACGGAAGAGGCCTTCCCCGGATACAAAGAAGTCAAACCACTGGTATTCTGCGGACTCTATTCGACGGACACCGCCCGCTACGAGGATCTGAGAGACGCGCTCCTTAAATTGCGGCTGAACGATTCATCTTTCATTTATGAGCCGGAGACTTCACTCGCGCTGGGGTTCGGTTTTCGTTGCGGGTTCTTGGGCCTCCTCCATATGGAAATCATTCAGGAGCGATTGGAACGGGAATATGGGCTGACGCTCATCACCACCGCCCCGACCGTCATCTACCGCGTGCTCACGACCAAGGGCGATGTATTGGAAATCAACAACCCGGCGGATCTTCCTGAGCCGAGCTCGATCGCATCATTTGAAGAGCCGTTCATTTTGGCGACGCTCATTTCACCCGAACGATATGTCGGCACACTTTTACAATTGTGCCAGGAGCGGCGCGGCATCCAGCGAAGCATTCATTATCTGGATCCCACGCGCGTCATGATCAGTTATGAACTTCCGCTCAATGAAGTCATTCTGGATTTTTATGACAAGCTGAAATCAAGGACGCAGGGGTATGCGTCCTTGGATTACGAACTCCTCGGGTATCGGGAATCAGAATTGGTGCGCCTCGATATTCTGCTCAACGCCGAACCGGTCGACGCATTGTCGTTCATCACGCATAAGGATCGTGCCTATCAGCGGGGCAGGCAGGTGGCGGAAAAAATGAAGGAACTGATCCCCAAGCAGATGTTCGAAATCGCCATTCAGGCTGCGATCGGCAACAAAATCGTCGCGCGCGAAACGATCGGCGCCATCAAGAAAAATGTCACGGCCAAATGCTATGGCGGCGATATTTCCCGCAAGCGCAAGTTGTGGGAGAAGCAGAAGGAAGGGAAAAAACGCATGAAAGCGGTTGGAAAGGTAGAAGTGCCGCAAGAGGCGTTCCTGGCGATCCTCAAGGTGTCCGACGAATGAGCGTAGACCCTGACCACACTCGTCCCGATGACATCTCTGCGGCGGCCGGACCGGTGGTCGCTCCTGCTCCATCCGAATCAACGACAGGCGAGCCGCAACCGGGAGTAGCCGCGCGAGCCGCGCAACCGGCCCACAAATCGATCCTACGGGAATATGCCGAAGCGATCATCATCGCTATGTTGCTGGCCTTTGCCATCCGCGTTTTCGTGGTGCAGGCGTTTAAAATTCCTTCCGGTTCGATGATCCCCACATTGCTGGTCGGGGATCACATTCTGGTCAGCAAACTATCGTATGGACTGCAATGGCCGACCGGCTGTAAGTTGCAACCCGGATTTCCGCCGGTTACTTGCTATTCCTCGCGAACGCTTATCCCCTTCGGCGCAATCCAGCGAGGCGATATCATCGTCTTTCGCTTTCCCGAAGATGAAGATAAGGATTTCATCAAGCGGGTCATCGGTCTGCCCGGCGATACCATTCAGATCCGGAACAAAGTCGTACATGTGAACGGGGCGCCGTTTGACGATCGCGCCTTCACGCAGCGCATCGATCCCGGCATCATCGACGGACACATCAATCCGCGCGACAATTTCGGCCCGGTAACTGTCCCGGACGATGCCTACTTCGTCATGGGCGATAATCGGGATCAAAGTCTGGATAGTCGTTTCTGGGGCTATGTCCGAACGGAAAAAGTTCGCGGCAAGGCATTTCGCATTTACTGGTCATGGAGTGGCCAAGGATCCTGGATGGAATGGGTACGATGGGAAAGATTCGGAAAAGCCATCCAGTAGGGCGGTCCGGACAATCAGCCACGCCTCACTCCCAGCGGGATGGTGACGGGATGCCGGCCGAACAGGCTGGCCTCGATGCCTACATTCAGCGCTTTTCCCGAGCCAGCGTGCTGGTCATCGGGGATTTGATTCTTGATCATTATGTGTGGGGACGGGTCAACCGGATTTCTCCGGAAGCGCCGGTTCCAGTCGTCCATGTCGAGTCCGAATCCCTGAAGCTGGGAGGCGCGGCCAATGTCTTTAACAACATCCTCGCGCTTGGTGGGCAGGCGGATATCTGCGGCGTGATCGGAGCCGATGAAAGCGGGCGGCTGCTCCTGAAGGAACTCGGCGGCCGGCGGCAGGGCCGCGGCGGAGTCGTCATCGATCACAACCGGCCGACGACTCGAAAATCGCGCGTCGTCGCGCACAATCAACAAATCGTCCGCTACGACGTCGAACGCCGCACGGAAGTCACGGGACTTCTGCAGCGCCGCATTCTCCGCTATGTCGAGTCGAGATTGAATGAATTGTCCTGCCTCGTGGTGTCGGATTATGCCAAGGGCGTCATCACATCGTCGCTCATGTCGGAGTTGACTCGGTTGGCCGGACAGCGCAAGATTCCCATCGTAGTGGACCCCAAGGTCGAACATTTCAGCTATTACAAAGGGGTGACGGTCGTCACACCCAACCATCTGGAAGCTACTCAAGCAGCCGGCGTCCATGGCGAGGACGATCCAACGATCAATAAGGCCGGCACGGTCCTCCGCCAGCGTCTGGGATGCCAGACAGTGCTCATCACCAGGGGCGAACGAGGCCTGAGTGTCTATCAGGGCCACGGAGAACACTGGCATATCCCCACGCGCGCGCGGCAGGTCTTTGATGTCACCGGGGCCGGGGATACTGTCGTCGGAACCCTGGCGCTCGCGCTCTCGACGGGAGCCTCGATGCGTGAGGCCGCGATGCTAGCCAATCAGGCAGCCGGGGTCGTGGTCGGAATGGTTGGTACCGCCACGGTGACGGCGGAACAACTGATTGATGCGCTGAGGCAGGGCTGACGTGAGCCATTCGGTCACGGTTGTGATTCCGGCGCGATACGGGTCTTCTCGGTTTCCTGGAAAGCCGTTGCTCGATTTGCTGGGCAAGCCGATGATCCAGCACGTCTATGAACAGGCGAAAGCTTGTGCCGTGGTCGATGACGTCCTGGTTGCGACCGACGACGAACGTATCAAGGCAGCGGTCGAGCGATTCGGCGGACAGGCCGTCTTAATGATGGAACCCTATCGCACCGGGACCGACAGGGTGGCGGGCATCGCAAACAGCCGTGCCGGCGATTGCTTCGTGGACCTGCAGGGTGATGAAATTCTCCTTCACCCCGATCTCCTCACGGATCTAATAGTGCCGTTCCTCGGGAGCGACGCGGACATGGGAACGTTAAAACGGCGGATCGGCTTTGACCAGGAGTTGCATAATCCAGGCGTGGTCAAAGTGACGACCGATCGCAAAGGGTACGCCTTATATTTCTCGCGGGCGGCGATCCCTCTTGTGCGCGACGATCAGCGGCGGGCCGCCGTGGCCGGACTGCATTTCATCCATCTGGGACTGTATATTTATACGCGCGAGACGCTGCTGCGGCTTGCCTCGCTGCCGACGGGAGTCCTCGAAGAAGCGGAGAAGCTCGAACAACTGCGCGCGCTGGAAGAAGGCATCCGTATTCGCGTGTGGGAAACCGTCCATCCCTCATTGCGCATCGATAGCCCGGAGGACGTGCCCGGCGTGCTGGAACAGCTTCGCAACCATGAGACCGGACGTTGCCTTACTTAATCATGATGCTCGAATGCGTTCACAAAAAGGTGCCACGATGGGCAAGCTGATTTTTGTCACCGGCGGTGTCGTGTCGTCGCTCGGAAAAGGGCTGGCCTCCGCTTCCATTGGAAACCTGCTTGAAAGCAGAGGCTTCAAGATCACCTTCCTAAAACTCGATCCCTACATTAACGTCGATCCGGGAACGATGAATCCTTACCAGCATGGAGAGGTGTACGTCACACAGGACGGCGCGGAAACCGATCTCGACCTCGGCCATTACGAGCGCTATACCTCGCTGACGCTGACCCGGGAAAATAATTACACCACCGGCCGGATTTACCACTCCGTGATTACGAAGGAACGGCGCGGAGACTATCTCGGCGGAACCGTGCAGGTGGTGCCGCATGTCACGGATGAAATCAAGCAGTGCATCATGCGGACATCCAAGGGAATGGACATCACCATTGTCGAAATCGGCGGGACCGTCGGGGACATCGAAAGTCTGCCGTTCTTGGAAGCCATCCGTCAGATTCCTTATGATGTGGGACGCGACAATGTGCTCTACGTGCATCTCACGCTGGTGCCTTACATCGGCGCCGCCGGCGAGTTGAAAACCAAACCGACGCAACATTCAGTGAACAAGCTGCGTGAAATCGGCATACAGCCCAACATCCTGTTATGCCGGACGGATCGATATCTCCCGCCTGAACTCAAGGCCAAGATCGCCATGTTCTGTAACGTGGAAAAGGACGCCGTCATTACGGCCAAAGATGTCGAAACCATTTACGAAGTGCCGATCGTGTTCCGGAAGGAAGGCCTGGACGAATTGATTATCCGCCTGCTCAAGCTGGAAACCGGCCCGCCGAATCTCCGTGAATGGGATGCGATGGTGCAGAAAATCAAGCATCCGAAGCACGAGGTCTCAATCGCACTGGTCGGCAAATATGCCGGACTGAAGGAATGTTACAAGAGTCTGGCGGAAGCCTTGGTGCATGGCGGCATCGATCATGAAACCCGTGTGGACATCACCTGGATCGAATCCGAGGACGTGGAGCGCCAGGGCACCGAACGCATCCTGCGCGATGCCGATGCGATTCTCATCCCCGGTGGTTTCGGTGCGCGTGGAATTGAAGGCAAGATTGTGACGATCAAATATGCGCGAGAGCATCAGATCCCCTTTCTCGGTCTCTGCCTGGGCATGCAATGCGCCACCATCGAATTTGCACGAAATGTCGCCGGCCTGGCAGGCGCCAACAGCTCGGAGTTCGATGAGCAATCGCCGCATCCGGTGATCCATTTGATGTCGGATCAACAATCGGTAGCCGACAAAGGCGGCACGATGCGGCTCGGCTCCTACGCCTGCACATTGAAGGAAGGAACGCTGGCCCAAAAAATGTACGGGGTCAGTGACGTGCGCGAGCGGCACCGTCATCGGTATGAATTCAATAACGTCTATCGCGACCAATTGACTGTCAAGGGACTCATTCTGAGCGGATTATCACCGGACGGCCGGTTGGTGGAAATCATCGAGCTGAAAAACCACCCCTGGTTCTTGGCGACGCAGTTCCATCCGGAGTATAACTCACGGCCGCATCGTCCACATCCCTTGTTCAGCGGGTTTGTGGGGGCGGCGCTACGCCGCAAGTGCGGCCACTGAGCAGGATGTTGAACACGACCCCCAGCTTTGTTCTCGCATCGTTCGAAGGCTCCACGTACAGTAGTACGCATCGCCTCCTCACTCGCTGCGGCCGCGCTGGACGGCCATGTTGAACATCCTGCGGTTCATTTAAAGTCAGAAACCATGGCGTACGAAGTCGATCTCGGACAGTTTAAGATCGGGGCGGGGAATCGGCCGTTTTTGATTGCGGGTCCCTGCGTGATCGAGAGCGAACAGCTCGCGCTGGACACCGCGGGACGCATCGCCGAAATCACCAAGTCCCTTGGCATGCCCTATGTCTTCAAATCGTCCTACGATAAGGCCAACCGCACCTCAATCACCTCGTTTCGCGGACCGGGATTGGCAAAGGGCCTCGCCGTACTGGAAAAGGTCAAACGGCAGGTTGGAGTTCCCGTCCTCACGGACGTGCATTCAGAACAACAGGCCATCGAGGCGAGCCTTGTCGTGGATATACTCCAGATCCCTGCATTTCTTTGCCGCCAGACGGATCTCTTGATCGCAGCGGCAAAGACCGGCAAAGTCGTCAATATCAAGAAGGGGCAGTTTCTGTCGCCGCTTGAAATGAGCAACGCCGCCAAAAAAGTGGAGGAATGCGGAAACCGGCGGATCGTACTGACGGAACGGGGATCATCCTTCGGTTACAACAATTTGGTCGTGGACATGCGCGCCTTTCCCATCATGCGACGATTCGGATATCCGGTCGTGTTCGATGCGACCCATAGCGTGCAGCTCCCCGGCGGAGGTGGCACGAAATCAAGCGGCCAGCGGGAGTTCGTCGAGCCACTGGCCTGCGCGGCGGCAGGAGCCGGTTGCGACGGCTTCTTCATGGAAGTGCACCCCGATCCGGACTCGGCCTTGTCCGACGGACCGAACATGGTCCCCCTCCATACTCTTCAATCCCTTCTCGAACGGGTACTACGGATATGCGACGCAGCCGCGACACAACCGGTTCGTTAAAGCGCAGGGAGGCCAAGCGACCCACCGGCCGAATCCCGCTTGATGCCAGCGTGCAAGAGGGGAAACGCGTCCTGGAAATCGAAGCGCGCGCGGTGCAGAATTTGACGACGCGCCTCGATGAGCGCTTTAGCCGAGCCATCGATATCCTCTATCAGTGCCAAGGCAAAGTCGTTATATCCGGCATGGGGAAATCCGGCCTCATCGGCCAAAAAATTGCGGCGACGTTAGCCAGCACCGGCACGCCGTCGTTCTTTCTCCATCCTGCTGACGGCATCCACGGAGACTTGGGTATGGTGGCCCGACATGATGTCATGATTGCGATTTCGAACAGCGGCGAAGTGCAAGAAGTCTTACAGCTGCTGCCGTTCGTCAAACGCCTCAATATTCCCGTGGTGGCCCTCACAGGCAGAATGAATTCCACTCTCGCCAAGAACTCCGACGTGGCGCTGGATGTCTCGGTCAGCGAAGAGGCTTGTCCACTCGGCTTGGCGCCGACTGCAAGCACCACGGCGACGTTGGCGATGGGAGACGCCCTCGCGATCGCGCTTCTGCAAAAGCGGGGATTCAAGCAGGAAGACTATGCTCAATTCCATCCCGGAGGTACGCTGGGGCGTCGCTTGCTGGTGAAAGTGCGGGACCTGATGCATACGGGATCGGACGTGCCGCGCGTCAGACCCCACACTCCTGGCTCCGAAGCGATCCTTGAAATGACCGGAAAAAGACTCGGTATGACGACCGTGCTCGACGAGGCTGGGACATTGATTGGCGTCATCACGGACGGCGATCTGCGACGCTTTCTCCAGCGGGGCGGGGACTTTACGGCAGCGACGGCCATCGACCTCGCGAATCCAGTACACAAACGCGTCGCCGAAGACAGTCAGAACCGCACTCCAAAGACGGTCGGCCCGGACGAATTAGCCACGACGGCGCTTGGTATCATGGAGCGCTATACGATTACCGCGCTCGTCGTCGTGGATCACGACCAGCGTCTGACGGGCGTCATCCACTTGCATGACCTCTTAAAAAACGGCATTGTGTAGGGAATCACTACAGGGAACCTTAGGGCACAGCATGGCAGAGAATTGGAAAGAGGCGGGATTGGTCCTGATGCGGTCAGCGGGGCAGGAAAGCAACATCAACCTGCCCAATGTCCTGACTTTCCTCCGGATTCTGCTGATTCCGGTCTTTGTCATGTTGCTGATGGAACCCACACCGGATCGAGCATTGTCCGCTGCCATCGTGTTCGCCGTGGCGGCAGTAACGGATCTCCTCGATGGATATGTCGCGCGAAAGACCGGCCAAATTACGAAACTCGGACGGCTATTGGATCCGATTGCGGACAAATTGCTGGTCCTTTCAGCGTTGATCCTGTTAGTGCAAGTGGATCGAGTCAGCGGTCTGGTCGCCATTCTTATCGTGGCGCGAGAAGTCGCCGTGACCGGAATCCGTGCGATCGCGGCTACCGAAGGACTCATCATGTCCGCCGAAGTCACCGGCAAATACAAAATGGCGTTGCAAGTCATTGCCATCGTGCTGCTCGTTCTTGAAGGCACAGTCGTGGAAGCAATCGGCAACCTCCATCTCGCCGGCATGGTCACACTGTATCTTTCTCTGATCCTGGGGTACGTATCGGGCGCGCAGTACGTCTGGAATTTCTGGCGTCAGGTCGGGGCGAAAGGACTGTAGCCGGACTGCCCCGGCGATACGCGCTCCGGCCCTCCGCTCAACGATCAATGGACAGTCTCTGGCTTATCGGTATCCTCGCTTTTCTCGGTTATCTCATCGGGTCGATCCCGTTCGGTGTCGTCGTATCGCGCTTCCTGGGTGTCGCTGATCCTCGATCCGCCGGAAGCAGGAATGTCGGGTTCACGAATGTCCTGCGGGTCAGCGGGAAAAAGGCCGGCATCCTTACCTTAATCGGCGACATTGGGAAAGGGTGGTTGGTCGGATGGCTTGGCACCCTGTTGTTCACTCAAGAATCCGCCGTCCTGCTCGTCGCGTTGTCTGCGATCTTAGGCCATCTTTATTCGGTCTTCCTCCACTTTACCGGTGGAAAAGGCGTCGCGACAGCCTTTGGAGCCATACTCGGAGTGGCTCCCTGGCTCGGGCTCACACTCATGGGATTGTGGCTGGGGGCCGTGTATTGGTGGAAGTACTCATCGGGAGGCGCGCTTTTGGCCTTCGGCTTGTTTCCGATCGTGGCATTGCTGTTTCACCGGTCCTGGTTTTTTATCGGATTTGCCTGTTTCGTCAGTCTGCTGATCTGGACAAGGCACAAGGAGAATTTGATTCGTTTGTGGAGCGGAACGGAATCTCGAATCGGACAGGCTAGTTGACATAATATATCTTATCAGACATTTATACGATGTTACCTTTTGAGCTGCTCGCTCGGTTCCGCAAAGAACTTTCCCTCACAGGCAGTGCGCTCTATGAAACGATCGTCGCCATTGCGGAACGCGTCAATCGCAAGGTGCAGGTGCTCCGTCTCCACGGTCAAGCCACGACTTTATTGAGTCACATTCAGCTGCTCCACCGACAGATCGGCCGGCGAGTGGCTGATCTGACAGCCAAGCCCACTCAAATTAGAGGCACGGACTCCCGCTCTGCGCTGTCGTCACTGCAAGACCTCATCCGAACGTCGTCGGAGCGCATCAAGGCGCAACGGGCGGCGTTGTCTGAAATCGAAACCCACATCCGGAACTTGAAAGCTGAATTGGCACAAGAAGAGTTGCTCACCATGCAGCGTGAGCTGGCACTGCATGACGCCGCCATCGAGCGCGTGGTGGTGGCGAAGGGCGCGCCGGTCATCGGCCATCCGATCGGCGAATTCGACCTGCCGGCGACGACCCGAATGGTTGCAGTCTTCCGAGGACCGTTTCTGCTTCCGCTTTCTGACTCCATGATGCTCCGGCCGGACGACATTGTGATTCTCGTCGGACTGCACAAGGATCTTGCCCGTTGGCTCCCTCATTTCAACCAAGTCGTCCCAGCCAAGACTGCTTGACCGCTCCTTTCCCCGCTAATCAGGAATCTGCTATTCTGTTTCCGGAATAGAATGCCGTTGTCGGAGCATGCCCTCGCCATGAAGACACGAATCTCCTTTTCGACATGGATCATACTTGGATTCAGCCTCCCCGTATGGCTGTTCGGCAGCGCCATGACCGGCCTTGCCGCGACAGAGTCGGGAGGAGCAATACAGCCGAAAGAATCCGCCGGATTACGGCTGCTGGAGGATCTTCAAACCGTCATTACGGACTTGGCGGAAGAAACGAAACCATCCGTCGTGAGCATTTTTCCCATACAGGCCCTGGGACGATCGCGCGACGGGTCCGGGGAACGCATGCCGAGCTCCACGGGGTCTGGATCAGGGGTCATCGTCGATCCGAACGGCCACATCATTACCAACAATCATGTGGTCGGCGAAGCGGCGGAAGTCGAAATCCGATTTTCTGATAAAACCAAGTTACTTGCCCAGGTGGTCGGCAAGGATCCGGACACGGATCTGGCGGTCCTCAAAGTGACAACCGACCATCCCCTCCCCGCCGCCCGCTTCGGCGATTCCACCAGAGTGAAAGTCGGCCAATGGGTACTCGCGGTCGGGAATCCATTCGGACTGGATCGGACCGTGACTCTCGGGGTCGTAAGCGGAATCGGGCGGGAAAACATCAATTTGTCACGGTACGAGAACTTCATTCAGACCGATGCCTCGATCAACCCCGGCAACTCCGGCGGGCCTCTGTTCAACCTCCGGGGGGAAATCATCGGCATCAATACAGCGATCATCAACTTTGCACAGGGTATCGGCTTTGCAATTCCCTCCAACATGGCAAGGCAGGTCATGCACCAGCTGATCGCGAAGGGTAAGGTCGTACGCGCCTGGCTGGGAGTCGGCCTTCAACCTCTCACGCCGGAACTGGCCAGAAAATTCGGCGTAGAGGACAACGAAGGCGTCCTGGTCAATGAGGTGTTCGAACGGGATCCTGCCGCTATGGCCGGAATCAAACCAGGCGATGTCATCACCAAAGTCGATGGAGCGCTCGTGGATACCCCGAACAAATTGTCACGTCTCGTCGCGGGATTGGAGCCCGGAGCGACCGCTCACGTCGAAGTTGTGCGCGACGGAAAACGGACGAATCTCAACGTGGCGTTGAGCGAACGCCGGGATACCGTCGTGACGGCGTCGCTACCACAGACCAAATCAGAATTAAAGTTGGGCATCGATGTGCAGGATCTGTCGGCGGGATTGGCCGAAAAATTTCACCTGCGCGAGACGAGAGGGGTGTTGATCTCCAAGGTGGAGACCGGCAGCCTGGCGCAAGCCGAAGGCTTGCGCGAAGGGGATCTGATCAAGGAAGTGAACCGCGTCGACACCGGGACAGTCGGAGAATTCACCCTGGCGGTGTCCAAGGTGAAACGCGGCGACACGATTTTGCTACGCGTGTTGCGCGAAGACCGAGCGTTCTATGTCGTGCTGAAACCCGCCGATCGTTAGCAGAACGTCGTCCGGCTCTCACGCCGCGCATCAATGCGCGGCGACGGCATGGCGACCGGTCTTGTGCTCCTCAATGATGCGGCCGGTAAGCTCTCGTGGCACTTCTTCATACTGCGCGTACTCCATCAGGTAACTTCCCCGGCCTGCCGTAATCGAATTCAACGAGGGCGCGTAATTGAGCATCTCCGCCTGAGGCACCAGCGCCTTGACGGTTTCCATGTGGCCGTTGGCTACGACCATGACGATCCGTCCGCGGCGGGCATTCAAATCACCCAGGACCCCGCCGATGCATTCGGCCGGGACATCCACCTCCACGGTCATGAGCGGCTCGAGTAGGACCGGATGGGCCGACTCTATTGCCTTCTTCACTCCCATGGACGCCGCGATCTTGAACGCCATTTCAGACGAATCGACGACATGGTAGGACCCGTCATAGACGGTGACCCGAAGATCCATGACAGGATATCCTGCGAGTGGACCCTCGTGCAGCGCGTCCACAACCCCCTTCTCGACGGCAGGCACAAAATTGCGAGGGATGGCGCCGCCGACGATTTTGTTCTCAAACTCGAATCCTTTCCCGCGAGGTAAGGGGCCGACTTCCAGCCAACAATCACCGTACTGACCATGCCCGCCGGTCTGTTTCTTATACTTCCCTTGCGCTTGTGCCACGCTGCGAATCGTCTCTCGATAGGGAATTTTTGGGGCATGCAATGTGACGTCGGCGCCATATTTTCGATGGAGCTTTTCCAGTGCGACATCGATGTGCAATTGTCCCATCCCGCTCAGCACCATCTCCTTGGTTTCCATATGGCGGACAAACTCCAAGGCCGGGTCTTCTTCGATTAATTTATGGAGTCCGAGGCTGACCTTCTCGATGTCCGCATTCGATTTCGGGTCGATTGCGAATGACACCACGGGCCGG
>JAJFBJ010000020.1 GCA_020697375.1 Nitrospira sp.
AGAGTATTGACCTAGTCTCTGCTTGAAGTTTGCCGGGCGGTAGCAGAGTAGTTTGCGGATTCAGGCAAGCTCTGAATGCCTGAGAGCTCTTCGGGTCTCGCTCTGGGCTGAGGAACTGGAAAGGTTGTCACCGTTGTGAAACGCAATGGCAGAACCACGGCAATGGGCTATCTGGACTTCGGCAGAAGGCCCTTACGCTCCAGTTCTTCAGTGTGCTTCGTCAGAACTTCAATAACGTAGTCTGGGATGCCTCGATGCCCCGCTAGGGCTGCGGCAGCTCGCAGCTTTCTGGCGAGGGACATGGGGGCTTCTCGGATATATAAGACGGTCGTTTCTTTGTCGGACTTCGTTTGTGACATTGCAACGCTAATGCCCTGTTACGGCATATTTGGTGACCATATGTTAGCAAAATAGTTGTTTGCTTGTCAATATATAGTGACTAGCTACGATAATACTGCTAGCATATCATGTCGTCCGTACGCACATGAGCATTAGGTCGGATGGCTGAATCATGTTGGTGATGGGAACAATTGGGCATGATGGGCAGGTGCTTTGGGACTGGGAGGATTTAAACAGTAATTCAATAAGGAGGCGTATGGAGGAAATACGTAACCGGAGGGAGAGGGCGAAGAAGCGATTGTATCGCTTGCCAGAGGCAGCCGAGTATCTGGGGCGCTCAGAGTGGTCTGTGCGCCGGATGATATGGACGGGGGCCTTGCCATGTGTGAAACATGGGCGTCGTGTTCATGTAGACGTACAGGACATGGAAACGTTTATTGACCAAAACAAGGTCAAGGAAGTTTAAAAATGGTAGAGGTCTAGCTATGGAGGCTGATAGAAACATTTACTGTTACCACCATCTTGGGCGGAGGTAGCCATGGGAATGCTGTACCGTCGAAAAAAGAAAAACGAGGCAGGGGAATTGGTTGAGGTCGGCCCTTGGTGGATGAAGTACTACGATAACGGTCGGCCTGTTTGTCAAAGCACTGGCACGTTCGAGAAGCGAGAGGCCGTCAAGGTTCTCAAGAAGGCTGAGAATAATGTCCTTGAGGGTAGGCGCATCATTCCGCGCATGCAGCGAACGAGGTTTGAGGACCTCATTGAGGATCTCAAGCAGGATTATGCCTTGCGCGGTCTGAGAACTTGGAGCAGGCGAGAGGATTGCCTGGCTCACTTAAAGCCTGTGTTTTGGGGAATGTTGGTGAAAGGCATTACAACGGAGAAGCTAAAGGGATACATTGCAAAGCGATTAGGGGAGAAGGCTGCAGCCGCGACTATCAATAGGGAATTGGACTGCCTAAAGCGTATGCTCCTACTTGGCGCTCGATGTAGCCCTCCGAAGGTTTCCGGTGTGCCGCATTTCCCTCGTCTGGCCGAAAACAATGTCCGAGAAGGTTTCCTAGAGCATGACGAGTTCCTTTCTGTCCGAGGGGCAGCTTCGGACTATCTCAAGGTCCCGATTACCATAGCGTACTATACCGGCATGCGGATGAGGGAAATCATCAGCGTGAAGGGCCTCCGCTGGGAACAAGTAACCTTGTTCGAGGATGGTGGGTGTATTCGTTTGGCATCGGCACAGACAAAGACAAAGCAGGGGAGAGCCGTTTTCCTATCAGGAGATTTCCTCAAGGTCATGCTGAAGGCAAAGGAGCTTCACGATAGGAACTATTCTTCTTGCCCCTATGTGTGCCATCGAGAGGGAAAGCCGTTCGATAACCTCCGGCAAGGGTGGCTATCGGCCTGCAAACGCGTTGGTCTTATGGGCAAGACCTTTCACGACTTGAGACGCACGGGGGTAAGGAACTTGATAAGGGCTGGGGTTTCTGAAACCGTTGCGATGAAGATCAGCGGACACAAAACACGCTCAGTGTTTGATCGGTACAACGTCACGAGTGAGGAAGACTTAAAACAGGCAGCCAAACGATTGAATCAGTACATGGAGGCAAAAAAGGTTACAATTCCGGTTACAGTGGAAGCCTTGGTGGGGGAAAGCCCCCGCCAGGGAACCTTGCAAGCTCTTGAAATATGGCGGAGGGGGCGAGATTTGAACTCGCGGACAGGTTACCCCGTCTCCGGTTTTCAAGACCGGCACGTTCGGCCGCTCCGTCACCCCTCCAAAACCGAGCCGAAGAATAGAGAATATCAGGATCTCGCGATGTATTGAACTCCGCCCAGAGAATCGCGACCACGGTTCTTCCAACCGCCAGCCCGGATCCATTCAGGGTGTGAACGAATTCTGATTTGGCATCTTTTTTCCCGGCTCTTTGACGCCAGCGAATGTTGGCCCGCCGCGCCTGAAAGGCTTCGAAATTACTGCATGATGAAATTTCTCGAAACGCCTGCTGCGACGGTAACCAGACTTCAATGTCATAGGTCTTCGCCGCGGAGAATCCCATGTCCCCCCTGCACAAAGAGACCACTCGATAATGTAATTCCAAACCCTGCAGAACAGCCTCGGCATGGGCAGTCAACCGTTCCAGTTCCTCATAGGATTCACTCGGCTTGGTAAAAGCAACGAGTTCCACCTTGTTAAACTGATGCAGTCGAATGAGACCGCGTGTATCTTTCCCATAGGATCCTGCTTCTCGTCTGAAACAGGGGGTGTAGGCCGTATAACGAATCGGGAGGGATTCCTCAGTCAGAGTTTCTTCCCGGTGTAGATTGGTGACCGGGACTTCGGCGGTCGGAATCAGGAACAGTTCCTCGTCGCGCAGTTGAAACAGATCTTCCTCGAATTTCGGCAGCTGCCCGGTCCCGGTCATGGCTGCACGATTGACCAGCAGCGGAGGCAGCACTTCCCTGTATCCATGCTGCGTCGTATGCAAGTCCAGCATGTAATTGATCAGGGCGCGTTCAAGCCGGGCTCCCGGTCCTGTCAGAACGGCGAACCTTGCCTTTGCCATGCGCACGGCTCGATCAAAATCGAGAATGCCCAATGCTTCACCGAGATCCCAATGTGCCGATACCGGTCCCGAGAACTGCGGAGGCGATCCCCATCGGCGCACTTCTACATTGGCGCTAGCCTCTGGCCCTGCCGGAACCGATGGATGGGGGAGGTTGGGAATACGCAACGCCACATGAGCCAGTTGTTCCTCGATCAGGCGAAGTTGTTCTTCCCGTGCTTTGATGGTTTCTCCCAAGGCTTTCATGGTCGCCATGGCTTCTTCGGCCGGTTGCTTGCCACGTTTCAAACGCGCGACTTCTTCCGATCCTTTTTTAAGCTGATGCCGGAGATCCTCGACCAGGACCGTTTGTGTTCGGCGATGCTCCGTCAACCTTCGGAGCTCTTCCCACGCGACATCCTTGCCGCGCGCTCCCAGTTGCTCACGCAGTTCGTTGAGATTGTCTCGCAATACCCGCGGATCGTACATGCCGGCTCCTTCTGAAGCGGCGTGAAATCTAACACCCGATTCCAGCTTAGTCAATGAAACGGCTACGCGCCAGGATTGATCAGGCCGGAACAATCGCATTTGACAACAGACTGGAACGGGGCCACCATATCGCCGATGAAGATCATTGCCAATCCACCTAATCCGTTCGAGTCTACGCATCGCGAGGGACTCGAACCGCCGCGCCCTGTCGAAATTCAGCTCTTTGAAGACGACACAAAGGAAATACTCAGCCGGAATGACAGTCCCGACTTGCCGTTCCGCTGGAGCGTGAATCCCTATCGAGGGTGCTTCCATGCCTGTGCCTATTGCTACGCGCGGCCTTCTCATGAGTATTTGGGGTTCGGCGCAGGAACTGATTTTGAATCGAAGATCGTGCTCAAACGGCGGGCGGCCTCGCTCCTTCGGCAAGCCTTTCATAAGCGATCCTGGAACGGGGAGTTGGTTGTATTTTCCGGCAATACCGATTGTTATCAACCCATCGAGGCGACACTCGGTCTGACGCGCGCCTGTCTTGAAGTCTGTGCGGAATACCGCAATCCCGTGGGGATCATCACCAAAGGAGGCCTTCTGATCCGCGACCTGGATCTCTTCCGGCAATTGCGGGCTAAGGCATGGATTCGTGTTTACTTCAGTATTGCTTTTGCCGATGACGACATGGCTCGCGTGGTGGAGCCTCAGGCGCCCAGTATCAGCAAGCGATTCGAGGCCATGCGAATCCTGTCCGATGCCGGAATTCCAACCGCAATTTCGGTGGCGCCGATCATCCCAGGCTTGAACGAGGATGCGATTCTCGGGTTATTATCGCGCGCCAAAACAGCGGGAGCGGTCACCGCGACCTGCAGCCTGCTCCGCCTGTCGGGTCATGTGGAAACCGTGTTCCTCGAACGCATGCGAGAAGCGTTTCCCGACCGAATTTCGAAAATCATTCACCGCATTCAAGATGTGCGCGGGGGGAAATTAAACGACACCACCTTCTTCAGCCGCCATCGCGGCAGTGGAACCTATTGGCGCTGTATCGAACAATTATTCGAATTGGGCTGTCGACGTGCCGGTTTTCCTCCCGATGATCGGCCGATCCCGCAGACCTTCCGTCGTCCTCAGGCCCAACAATCCCTATTCGCCATGGAGGAACAAGGGTGAACCATAATCCGGGATTTTTGAAAATCGTGGAAGAAGCTAAACAACGTGTGCGCGAATGCATCGCGATCGATGTGAAAGCCAGGTTGGATCGAGCTGAACGGTTTCATTTCGTCGATGTGCGTGAAGATCATGAATATGAAGAAGAGCACGCGAGGGGAGCAATCCATCTCGGCAAGGGCGTCATCGAACGGGATATCGAGACGGTTCTTCCCAATAAAGAAGAGCCGATCGTCTTGTATTGCGGAGGCGGCTATCGGTCGTTGCTGGCGGCGGATAGCATACGGCAGATGGGCTATGGCAACGTCATATCCATGGACGGCGGGATGAAGGCCTGGCGCGCGGCCGGGTACCCCGTCGAAAAAGGCCGCCGCTCATAGCGCATGTCCTTTTCCAGGCGAGAATTATTCAATAATGCCGGGTTTGGGCTCCTCCTCTTTCCAGCATTGCTGCGATCCCCGCGGAACATCCTACGACAGTTGCTTTTCGATCCAGAGGGGCCTCTCGTGCCTCCCAAGCCGATTCTTCGCAATCCGTTTGTACAGGATGGCCGATCCCTGGTCGTTATTGTGCACGGCAAGAACCTTCGCCGCATGCTTTCGCGCGCCATCGAGTTGCTCGGAGGGATTGATCAATTGGGGCTGCGCGGGAAACGCGTGCTGTTGAAGCCCAATGTGTTGAACGACCGGCCTCCTCCCTCGACAACCAATCCCCGGGTAGTAGCAGCCATGGCGGAGATCGTGCAGGCGAATGGTGCTGCGGAGGTCATCGTGGCGGATGGATCAGGAATCATCCGACTCCCGACATCCGCCAACTTGATCAGCACCGGAATGCGGGCCGCGGCGGAGGCAGCAGGAGCCAAAGTCCTTGCATTGGAGGATGAACCTTGGGTGCGGCTGGAGCCCCCCCAGGCCAAGGCTCTGAAACAGTTTTATTTTTCTGAACCGGTCTACTCAGCCGACGTTGTGATCAATATGCCGGTGATCAAAACGCACCGCTTTGCGGAGTTTTCCTGTAGCCTGAAAAACTTCGTGGGAGCCGTCCACCCACGGTACCGGCCGTCCGTGACGTTCTGGACCGGAGACTGGCATGAGCGTATAGCTGAATTGAATCTCGCCGTGCAACCCTCGCTGACGGTGGCCGACGGCACGATGACCATGATCGAAGGCGGTCCCACCTCGGGCACGGCGGCGCAGACGGATCTATTGCTCTGCAGCGGTGACCGCGTCGCAGCGGACCTGGTCGCCATCGCCTTACTGCGTTCATTCGGCGCCTGGCCCAAGCTGCAGGGCAAGCGGATAGGGAATCAGCGCCAAGTCAAGCGTGCAGCCGAGCTCGGGATGGGGATCGGATCGGGGCGTGACATCGAGGTGGTGAGTGAGGCGGTGGATCCGGCTCCACCAGCCTTCATTCAGCTGGTGGAGCACATTCAGCGGGATCTGCTCGACGCGTAACCATTATTTGTTCGTGCGGTCGAATTCCTTGATGACCTGCTCGGTCAAATCGATCGCGTCTTTGTTGAAGATCACGATCTTTACCGTCTGTTCGCTTCCCTTGTCCAGCACCAGCTGATAGCCGCTCTTGTCGGCGACTGTCTGAGTGGCCGTGGCAATTCGCTTCATATACTCGTCAACGAGTTCCTTTTGCTTGCCTTGCAATTCCTGATTAAACTCCTGGGCGCGCTTCTGGTAGTCTTGAATCTTGCTGCGGAAGGAGGTTTCCTTTTCTTTCTTCTCGGTTTCACTCAGCTTGGAAGCCTGTTCCTTGAGCTGCTTTTCGCTGTTGCGTAATTCTTCCTCATCTCGAGACAACAGCTTTTGGCGTGTCGCCACATATTCCCGCAATCCGTCCAGCGCCCGCTTGCCGGCCTTGCTTTTCTCTAGAACCACTTGAGGGTCGATTACCCCCATCTTGAATTCTGCCGCCGGGCTCGTCGAGATTGCACCAAGAGTCCCCGCGACGAGAACGCCGACCATTGCCGCCAGCCGGCCTACTCCTTGCCACTTCACACCCATCTCGGAACTCCTTTCGCCGAATAAATATCCTCTGCTGCGAGCTTTGGGAGAATAGCCGCCGTGGGATACCCTGTCAAGAAGGGGCGATCTGCGCGGGAAAGGGATTTGACAGACCGGATCCCGGCGACTATAAGCCACGCAGGTCACAGTCACGGCATACGAGCGTATGCTTCAACCGTCTCAATGAGAAAGGAGCCGTTGATGCTTTCGGATCAGCAACAGGCCCATCGTCTGTTCGTGAAAGCGCTCCAACATGAACCGATCGGTTGCGAACATGCCGGCTGCCAGGGACCGGTCGAAACCATCGACCAGTCCCAAACACGCGATCGGGTCAAAACCTTCGATGTGCAATGCGAACGCTGCGGCTGGCGCACCAGGATCACCGGTTGCGAACAGATCGCTCCGCCATGGGACAACGCTTCTCTGGAATTGATGGCCGACGAGCATCTCATGCATCAGCAGCCGGTCTGTCCGTTCGATAATACGCCGGTTGTATTCATCTCGATGCCGAATCCGCGCCGAAAGGCCAAATACCGTCTGGCCTGTTTTTACTGCGGACGACAAACCGAAATGGATTGGCCGCCGCCGGAAAGTAAGCGCTAGGGGATCTCGGTGAGAGAACTGTTTCAGGGAGGGTTGTTCGTTAGATGAAATATCGGCTGGTGTCGAAGTGGTACTCGGTGTTGTCCACTAATCGCAGAATGCTGTGCCTGTATGTTCCCTCGTCGTTCTGCGCGGTGAGGTCGAATTCCGGGCCATTCTCGATAGGAACGCCTTCATCATCCGTAATGACCTTGACCAACGGGCGCTCGGCATTTTCCTTGTCAGCCGCAGGCTTCATCACGACGGCCAGCGGTCCGGAATCAAGTCTGACGAGACTACCGATCGGAACGATACCCACGCAATTGACGAAGAGCTTGAGCAAGACCGGATCGAACGATTGGCCGCTTTTGTTGAACATGAACTTGAGCACGTTTGCGGGCGACATCGGCTCGCGGCGATACACGCGTGATGAGGTCATGGCGTCATAACAATCGACGATGGTGATGATTCGGCTGGCGACCATTTGAGTCCAGGGAATCCGCAGCTTGGGGTAACCGGAATAGTCGTAGTTCATATGGTGCTCGAAGGAGGCTGCCGCCATCCTGGCCGGTACGTTATTTATTCCTCTGGATCGTACGAGCGTGAAGATTCCTTCGGTCGGATGTGACCGCATGATGGTCCACTCTTCCGGAGTAAATTCACCGGGTTTGTTCAATACGTCCAAGGCGATGGCGCATTTTCCGACGTCGTGAAACAGCGCTGCCAATCCCAGATCGGCCAATTCGACTTTCGGGTAGCCAGCCCGGTTCCCGAGCGCCATCGCAAGGAGCGCCACGTTGACGGAATGGTTATGCGTATACTCATCGTGGCAGCGAAGCGTAGTCAGCCCCAGCAAGGTGGATTCATCGTGCTTCATCAGTTCGACGATGTTCTGGATCGCGCGTTTGGCCTGCTTGAAACTCACCGTCCCGCCGGCCCGGACGTTCTGGATCACATCCCCCACAGCCGACGCAGCTTTGGCATATCCGCCTTTGGCGACTGACTTGCCTTTTTGGTTAGGATCTTCCTGACCGGCGGGCAAATCCATTCTCCCACCCGCCGCCTGCCCTTCATTGCCCTGTTGAATGGTGAGAACGCGTGGTTCTTCCAGCTCGATACCCGTGATCCCTGCGGCTTCCAAACCTTGCTGTAAGTCGGCAAGAACATGTTTGTCAGGATCGAGACTGACGAATAGATACGCGAACTCCCGGAGATCTTTGGATCCCACCGTCGAAGAAAACGACAGCCCACCGATCTTCCATCTGTTCAGCACTTCGATGATGCTGGCAAAGACCTGCATCTGTTGGGAGCTCATTTTGAGATGGCTGTCGCCGAGAAAGAGAAAATCATTCTGCAATCGCAATACGGCGGGTCTATCGGCGGCCAGCGTGTTGATGAGCGTCAACATCGAGTCCACCGGCTTGTCGAGCGCGGCGTTCGTGCGTCCGTGAATCCGAGAGGTTTTGATCAAGACGTTCAGCTGGGTGACCAGTTGAATTCCAAGCATGGCGAGCTGCTGATCAAGGATGTCACCGGCTTCCGACCCCTTGGCGATCTTATTGGCCAGTGATCGCTCATGGGTGAGAATCGGATGGGCGCCGTCCGCGGAAGAAACAGATTGGATGGACGGACTCGCATCACTCACGGGTCATATCCTTGTTGTTACGAATTCACAGCCGAAGGAGCCGCATGCCGTTGCTGGCGACCGGCGGCGGAGAGAGCAACTCCACAGGCTTGTCGAACGGCCGTTCCGCCTTTCTTCCGGCCGAGTTCCAGGGCAGCCATGGCCGCAGGGGTTGCAAGTTTTCCGAGAATATCCGCCGCTAGCAGCGCGAGCTCTTCCTTTTTCTTTCGGTTGGTCCAGGACCACTCCGTCAACAATCCCTGCCAGTAGGGAACGGCTTCATCGGCGGCGGTCTGCTTCATCGCCAGGTAGACGGCGCGTTTTTCAGCCGGCGACCGGTCATGAAACTCGTCAGCCGTGACGAAGTTCGCCCAGGCCTGAAAGGCGGCACTGTATTGACCGGTGGAAAGCACTTTCATGGCGGTCAGACGAACCGTTTCATCGCCGTCGCCGAGCAGTCCGACCAATTTGGTTCCATTGCCCGACGGGCGCAGCACCGCCAGAAGCCGAAGCACATCCCGTCGTACGCCGGCATCCGGATGGCGCAGGGCCTTCTCGACGCTGTCGGCAAATCGGGAGTCGTTCCAACGGCCGAGGAGTGTGAGCAGGTTTTTCACATAGGCCGATCGTTTATCGGTCAAGCCCCGCAGGATCGGGTCGATATTGTTTTTGCCGATGGTCTGTAATGCCTCGACGACGACCGTTTGATGCGCGGGGACATCCAATCCGGCCAGAAGCGCGCAAAGCTCCGGCACGATGTGGTCCTTCATCATGAGCAGAAGAGTCAGCAGTCCTTCGGTTCTGGCGTGGGGCATTCGGTTCAGGTAGAGTCCGATGGCTTTCACTCGTTCCGGGCGGCTCAGCCCCTCGAACAGACCGGCGATTTGCTGCCTGTGCGCATCCGAAAGATCCGGGCGAACGGCATCGGTGTCCTGCAACAGGGTCAGCGCCGTTTCGATCACCGTCCATTGTCCATTGCGGATCAGCGCGTCCAGGATCTCGTTCCAGACTTCGAAGAGGGTAGTCAGTATCTTGGCTGATTGTTCCGAGGCAAGCACTGCCGTCAAGACATCGAGAATATACGTCGCGGCATCGCGGTTGGATTCCCTGGCGATTTCTTCGGCCAGGACATCGAGCTCCTGCGGGGACACTTCATAGCCGACGACATTGGCTTGGAGGCGGCGATTTCTGGAGGCGCCGGCGCCGGTTGTCCCGCCGCCTTCCTCTTGAGCCGCACCGGGCCGAGATTCTTTGTCGCGGCACAGAATGGCGCGTTCACGGTCGAGGAGTTCACGCAGCGACGTCACGGCCATATTCATGAAGCCTTGCGTCTGCAATTCAAAAATATCGGGACCGAATGCGGACGACCTGACCAGTTCCTCCGCCGTGACGAGAGTAATGGAGCTCAGATTCCTGGCCCATAGACGAGTGACGATGTCGTCGTCCTCCATTCTGTCCGCCTGGGCCTCTTCCGGTTCTGTTTCGCCGGATGACATGCCCCATAACGCGTCCAGAAAAAAGGAGAGATCCTGCTGGGAGAGCCCTTGATGAAAGGTCAACTCGCGAACGCCGTCCGAGTACATTTTGAACGCGATACTTTCTCCGGTCGCATCGCTCTCGGGCTGGTAGACGACTTCATTTTTGAAGAACAATTGATTGCCTTGCACCAGAAAGGCGAGAAGGGCGTACTGCTGAAGATGCGCGGTGAGGTCATCGTAAAACTGCTGGAAGAACCTCTGGGCGACTGGGTTCGTCGCGCCATATGTTCGGGCGGACTTGGCCGCTTTGTCGAGCAGTTTGAGCAGCTGCTTGACGGAGGTGATTTCGGGATCGACTCCTTCTCTCACGAAGGGTTTGGGTGGAAGACCCCTGTCGGCGGATTGAGTAGATTCCATACGTGTCAGTCGTACCCTGAGCTTTCTTCTTCGTCAAGGAAATAGCCGCTCCAAGCAGCATCGCATCGGCACGATTTCAGTACTGCTTGCCCGGATGCGCGACCGGGACCAGGCATTGCGCCCTGCGCTCCAGTGGCAGTAAGATTCTTTCGTGCAGCCCTTACACAGTCCCCCTCTCATCGTATGTTTCGGAGACAGTCTCACCGCCGGCTATCAAGCTCCCGGCCCTGTTCACCCTCATGGTCAGGAAACGCCTTATGGCCGGGTGTTGCAGGAGCGGATCGGGGACCGCGCCCGGGTGGATATCAGCGGGATGTGCGGCGAGGTGACCGGCGAAATGGTCCTGCGTTTTCGCGCCGACGTGCTCCATCGTCGTCCGCACAGGGTGATTATTCTCGGCGGGACGAATGATCTAGGATGGAATGCCGATCCGGCGGAGATTATGCGAAACCTCACCAAGATGTATGAACTGTCACGGGCGGCTTCGATCGTCCCAATTCCGGTGACGGTACCTTCCATTCGCGTGGACCTGGCACGAGACGATCCGGACGCCGCTGCTTGGCTTGCAGCGCACATTCACCGGCGGCAGAGGTTGAATGCCTTGATCGCCGACTATGCCGGACGAAAAGGTTTGTCCTATTTCGATCTTTTCAGCGCGACGGCCGAACCGGATTCTCTTCTGCTTGCCGAACCCTACTCAAACGACGGACTCCATCTGACGACGAACGGCTATCATCTTTTCGGCAGGCTGCTGTATGAGCAGCTGTTTGCTTCCGACCCAGCGTTCCTTCGCGTGACATCCCCGGACCAGGCGCAGTGATGATCCGGGACATTACTGATCATGACTTTACCCGCGAGGTGGAGCAGGCCTCGATGCCGGTGCTCGTGGAATTCTGGCAACCGGGCTGCGGGCATTGCCGCGCTCTTTTGTCGCAATTAGAACAGTTGCAGCATGAGGTAGGCGAGTCGGTGCGAATTCTCAAGATGAACGTGCAGGAAAATTTTCAAATTCCCGCTGAACTGGAAGTTACCTCTCTCCCGGCGCTTGCGCTGTTCGAGCGGGGCGTATTCGTGCGATTTATCGGGGGGATCGGCAAAAAAGACGAAATTCGAAAACAGCTGCCGATATCCTAGCAGGTTCCGGGAAGGATCATTTCGTGCATAGGCGAATCAGACAAGTTGAACAGCTGGGACCAGGAATGAGTTTTCCTGCCGGTAAGCCTCGACGCGCGGCGAGAATGCCGCCGGCGGACTTTTTCAGCAGCCTGCTAGAGGACGCGCCAGCTGCGGCCATCATTCTGAATCATCCGGTCGGCCTCCACCGGGCCCCAGGTACCCGCGTTGTACTCGGGCAACCAGCGCAGCTTCTGCTGCGCCCATCCCTCAAGGATCTGCGTTACCCAGGCCCAGGAGGCCTCCACCGCGTCGCGGCGCATGAAGCGTGAGGCATCGCCGGCCATGACATCGAGCAGCAATCGTTCGTAAGCCTCCGGGGAGGGGCGTCCGAAGACGTCGCAGTACTGGAAGTCCATTTCAACCGGGTGGGTCTGAGCGCGCGTGCCGGGAACCCGCGAGACAATGCGGAGAGACAGGCCCTCATCCGGCTGAATCCGCAAGGTCAGGACATTCGCGGGTTGAGGATGCCCGGGATCGGCATTGAATAGGATCTGCGGAATGTCTTTAAACTGCACGGCGACTTCACTGGCTCGCTTGGGCAAGGTTTTGCCGGTTCGGAGGTAAAACGGCACGCCGGACCAGCGCCAGTTTTCCACGAAGGCCTTGACCGCCACATAGGTTTCCGTGGTGGAGTTCGGATTAACGCCTTTCTCCCGGCGGTATCCCGGCACCGGTCCGTCATGTGCGGTGCCTTCGGCATACTGGGCCCGGACGGTAAACTGCTCGACATCCTTGCCGGAGATGGGCCTGAGGCAGCGCAACACTTCCATTTTCGCGTTGCGGACGACGTCGGGGTCGAGCGAGTAGGGCGGCTCCATCGCAACGAGACAGAGCAGCTGCAGCAGGTGATTCTGGATCATGTCCCGCAAGGCGCCGGCTTCCTCATAGTAACTGGCTCTGGTTCCGACTCCTTCCGTTTCGCTGACCGTGATCTGTATATGATCGACGTATTGATGGTTCCAGATCGGCTCAAAAATGCTGTTGGCGAAGCGAACCACCATCAAGTTCTGGACTGTTTCCTTACCCAAATAATGGTCGATCCTGAAAATCTGGGATTCATCGAACACGTTGCCGGTCACTTCATTGATCTGCCGAGCCGAGGCCAGATCACGCCCGACCGGTTTCTCCACGATGATGCGCGCATAGGGTGAGTCGGCCGCCGGCGGGGTTGCCAATCCGGCTTGAGCCAACCCTTCGCAGACCGAGGCAAAGGAGCTCGGGGGAATACTCAGATAAAAAATGCGATTGCCGCGAAGCTGCATGCCGCCTTCGATCTGTTCGGCTCTGGCACGGAGCGCGGTGTAGGTCTGCGGGTCGTCGTTGTCACCCCGGAGGTAAAATAGATGGCGTTCGAACTCCTGCCAGGTTTCCTGAACCAGGGCCTGCCGCGAATGTTTGATCACGCCTTCGCGCACGAGATCGCGGAATTCCTTGTCGTCCATCGGTTTGCGGCCGAGTCCGATGACGGCGTACTTGTCCGGCAACAGGCCATCCAGCAGCAGATTATAGAGGGCCGGAATAAGACGGCGCCTGGCAAGGTCTCCCGAGCCGCCGAAAATAACAAGGGTACATGCCTCGACGGGAGGCACGTTTTCCGGCAGCGGCTTGAGATCGACAGGGGAGGTTGGAGAGGTCATGATGTGGTGTTCCGGGTAAACCTCAGC
This sequence comes from Nitrospira sp., assembly GCA_020697375.1. The sequence goes on from JAJFBJ010000020.1 coordinate 13,486, forward strand.
GCCGGACGCTATGTCCGCCGAAGGCGTTGCGCAATGCCGCCAGCATCTTTTCCGCGAAGGACTCGTCCTGCCGCGACCGGAAACGGGTGAACAGCGCGGCGGTCAGCGTCGGGACCGGCACGTCCTTGTCGATCGCATCTTGAATCATCCAGCGACCTTCGCCGGAATCCTGCACATAGCCCTTCAGGTTGGCAAGGGTAGGATCTTCTCTTAAGGCGCCGGCGGCCAGCTCCAACAGCCAGGAGCGTACCACGCTGCCATGCATCCACACATCGGCAATCTCCCTCAGATTCAACTGATACTCGCTCTTCGCCATCAACTCGAAGCCCTCGGCATACCCCTGCATCATGCTGTATTCGATGCCGTTGTGAACCATTTTCACATAGTGACCCGCGCCGTGCGTCCCCATGTGCGCCCAACCTTCTGCGGGCGCCAAGGTCTGGAAGATGGGCGTCACGCGCTGGACCGGAGCATCCTCGCCTCCGACCATCAGGCAGTATCCTTCTGTCAGTCCCCACACCCCGCCGCTGGTTCCGACGTCGACGTAGTGAATTCCCTTTTGTTTCAGCTCGGCGGCGCGTCGGGTATCGTCGTGGAACCGCGTGTTGCCTCCGTCGATCACGGTATCGCCGGGTTGCAACAATGCGCCGATCGTTTGAACGGTTTCTTCCGTCGGCGCTCCCGAAGGCACCATGATCCAGACGGCGCGAGGCGTCGTCAGTTTTGCAACGAGATCGCTCAGGGACGAGGACCCGACACAACCCTTGCTCTCCGCCTCTTTGACGACGTCGGGAGCGCGATCATAGACCACTACTCGATGCCGCCCTTGCTGCAGGCGCGTCACCATATTCATGCCCATCTTGCCGAGCCCGATAAATCCGAGTTCCATAGAGTATCCTCTCTGATATAGCGCGCTGCACTACCGGTCTCTGATCGAGGTCAACCGCCGAACGGTTACTCCTCGCGTCGTTCCGCTCTCGTCAAACGCCGCCCGCAGGAACGAACATGAATAGCCGCGTCCGCGTGAATGACGTTCCTCTCTCAGTCCACGCGAGGTGGGAGGGGAATGTCCCGAAACAGGCTGTCCGCGAAACGCCGGCCATGGAGGAGCCGGTCATGCAGCGTGGCCGCGCTCAGAAATTGGCCGGCCAGGTCGCCGAGCTCGGGATCGCGCGAAGCCAGAAATCGGAGTGTATCGACCGGCGCCGTGAGCCAGAATCCGCGGATACGAAAGAACGCCGAGAGACAGTCCTCGAAAAACAGATGCAGCAGGTATTGCGCGGTGGTCGGTTTGTCGCGCAGGTCTTCGACTTTTCCCAGCCAATGGAGACAGTCGGCTTTCAGGCGGATACGTTCATGGAGACCCGCTTGCGGAGGACCTTGGCGGAACCGTTGCGCAGCTTTCTCGATCAGCAGCGCTGCAAGATTCTCGTGATCATAGAGAATCCGTCCCTTGCGAAGCAACGGAGCCAGGCGGGACGAATAGGCCATCTCCTCGGCGATGCTGTTGTGCTCCCCAAAGCGAATATCCACGAGTCGATCTGCGACGCGAATCAATTCCTGCCCGTCCGCCGATCCCTTGACCACGACGACGAGGTCGATATCGCTATGCGCGGTCACGGCGCGCCGGGCTCCCGATCCGACAAGGATGACGCCCACCAAGTCGCCGCCGCGTTTTGCGCGGACGTATTTCAGCGCCAGGGCGACGGCTTCCTCATATCCGGGTGGAGTGACGGTCGGGGGCGCCTCCGGCGGTTCCGGAACGTCGATCAACTCGGCATTCAGTTCTTCAGAAGTGGGAAGCCTCGGCAGGGAGGGAGGCGAGGAAGCATGGGATTGGATGTCCATAGTCTGTGCGTCTGTCAGGCAGCCTGTACTCGTCGAATGTGTTGTTCAAGGTTCTCGAGCCACTGCTCGAAAGGTTGATCGGCGTCGACGACGATTTCAAGTTTTCCGTTCGGAAGAGTCCGCACTATGCCGGGACTCTCCGGCGAAAGGGGAATCTCCACCCACTCGCGATCGAGTCCCATGTTGTCGGTCAGATCGAGAATGCGGCTGATCTGTTGAAACGATACGGCCTGAAGCGTCATGTGTCTTCCCTGGTGCAAAGCATGCGGCATTTTAGGAGGGGCGCAATCGGCCTGTCAATGCGAAGTCCGCTCTAGCAGTGAAGTGCGCGCGCAATGATTTCACCGGCGCGCTCAATTGCATCCGGCGATACGTCGAGATGCGTGACGGCGCGGCAGGTCTTTTCGCCCACTGCGCCGAGCAGCAGGCCTTCCTGCTTGAGCGTCGCCACGAAGTCGGATATCGAAAGGTGTGGAATCTGCACCTCGAAGAAGAGAATGTTCGTCTGGGCTTCTTCGGCATCGATGGAGAGGCCGGGAATCTGTTGCAGCAGCGCCGCGAGCCGCCGCGCATTCGCATGATCTTCCGCGAGCCGCTGAATATTGTGTTCCAACGCATAGAGACCCGCAGCCGCGAGAATGCCGGCCTGTCGCATGGCGCCTCCATACATTCGCCGGAACCGTCGCATCCGCTCCAGCAAGGCGCGGTCGTCCGTGGCAATCAACGAGCCGGCGGGAGCGCCCAGGCCTTTGGAGAGGCAGAAGGAAACCGTGTCGAAATGTCGCGCATAGTCTGCGGCAGCGGTCCCTGAAGCCACGACGGCGTTGAAGAGACGGGCTCCGTCCAGGTGCATGGGAAGTCCGTGGGCCGAGGCGACCGTGCGAATGGCCTGGATGGTCGAGAGCGGGTAGACCGTTCCACCTCCGGCATTGTGGGTATTCTCGATGCAGATGAGCGCGGTTTGAATGCCGTAGGGGTCCTTGCGGCGGATCGCGGCCTCTACCTGGTCTGCTTCCATGAGCCCCCGTCTGCCGTTCACCCAATGTAATTGCACACCGGCCAGCGCCCCTGCGGCGCCCTGTTCGTAGCGGACGATGTGCGAGTGTTGTTCGACGATGACTTCACTTCCCGGCTCAGCCTGCGCGCGGAGACAGAGTTGATTGCCGAGAGTGCCGGAGGGAACGAAGAGCGCGGCCTGCTTCCCGAGCAGCGCGGCCCCCTGTGCTTGAAGTTGATTGACCGTTGGATCTTCCCCGTAGACATCATCGCCTACGTCGGCGCGTGACATGGCTTCGCGCATGGCGGAGGAAGGTCTGGTCACGGTATCGCTTCGGAGGTCGATCATGGTCGAAACTTCTGCGCCTCAGGCCGGTTACTGAAAAAAATAGGCGGTTCCGGCGGCATTGTAGCAAATTTTCTTCGTGCCGGTGATCGATCGCCTGCTACACTCGGAGCCGCATGGAGAGATGGCGCCGTTCACTTGCCCGGTTCGTGCGGGCCCAGCCGCAGGAAATGTGGCCGCTGGCCTGGTCGTTCGGATATTTTTTCTGCCTCCTCTGCGGCTACTACATCCTTCGACCCGTTCGCGATGAAATGGCCATCCAGGGCGGAGTCCACAATCTGCCCTGGATGATGACCGGCACCTTTGTGACGCTGCTTGCCGTGACGCCCTTGTTCGGCTTACTGTCTGCGCGATATTCCCGCTATCGGCTGTTGCTCACCGTCTACTCATTTTTTATCGCCAATCTGGTCGCCCTGTACCTCGTGATGACCAGCCAGCAATACATCGAATGGGTTGCGCGAGGTTTTTTCATCTGGCTCTCGGTGTTCAACCTGTTCGTGGTGTCGGTGTTCTGGAGTTTCATGACCGATCTGTTTACGCCGGAACAGGGTGCGCGTCTCTTCGGCGTGATTGCCGCGGGAGGGAGCACCGGAGCCCTGTTCGGTCCCTTGCTTACCACCGGACTCACCTATCTGTTTCCTGTTCCGGTGCTCATGCTCGCGTCGGCGCTCTTTTTGCTGGCCTGCACGGGGTGTATCTACAAACTGGAAACCTGGAGTCAGAAACGGTCGTTGTCCCATCAAGCGAATATCGGGGAACCATTGGGCGGGAGCCTGCTCGCCGGTGTCCGTTTGGTCTGGTCCTCGCCCTATTTGCTGGGCATCTGCGGCTACATTGCGCTGTTGACGATGAGCGCCACGTTCCTATACATCGAGCAGGTACGTCTGGTGGCCGAATACTTCGCCACGCCGGAATCCCGCACTCGCCTATTTTCCACTCTGGATCTTGTGACTAATCTCCTCACCTGGCTGACTCAAGTCGTGATTACGAACCGCCTGGTCCGCCGGTTTGGTCTGGTGGCTCCTTTGCTGTTCCTGCCGATCGTCAGCCTGCTCGGCTTTCTTGGAATCGCCCTGTGGCCGGGGCTCGGGGTCTACGTGAGCTTTTCCGTCCTTCGCCGGGTGGGAGAATATGCGCTGTCCAAGCCGGCGCGAGAAGTTCTCTTCACGGTCGTCAGCCGTGAAGAGAAATACAAAGCGAAGAACTTCATCGATACGGCCGTCTCGCGCGGAGGAGATGCCTCCACGGGATGGCTGTCGTCGGGAGTCAAGGCCCTTGGCGCGACTACCGGGCACATTGCCTGGGTCCTCCTTCCCTTGATGATCCTCTGGGCATGGCTCAGCCGTTGGCTGGCCGCTCGCCATGGCACATTCGTGAGCCCGCGCTGATTCTTGCGCCGAGCTGCGCCGCCGGGATGGGCGAAGCCAATCTGCTCGGCTTTGACTCGTAAAAAAATCGCATGGTATAGTCCGGCGCGCAAGTCATTGTTCGCTGATGTGGTGATGTGACGATGAACAGGCCCTTCGCGAAAATGACGGGATTACCCATTCGCCAGAACAGCAAATAGGAAAATCATGGTTGAAGTTCCGGTTAAGCTTTATCTCGATAAAGTATTGAAAATAGCCAGAGAGGCCGTGCGCCCATTCTCACTGATGCCGGGGCCTTCGAGGGACAAGGCGCTTCGCGCGATGGCAGACGCCCTCGCAGACTGCGAAGAAGCGATTCTCGAAGCCAACGAGAAGGATGTGGATGCCGTCGGAAAATCGATGACGGGTTATGAGAACAGGGAGCGGGTGCGGGAGGCAGTCACGCGGGTCCGCATGACGGCCGATGACATCAAAGCCATGGTGGACCGGCTCAACCGGATTGCGGATCTCCCGGATCCGCTCGGCGAAGTGCTTGGCCGCCATGAGGAATCTAACGGCCTGCAGGTCAGCCGGGTGCGGATTCCGATCGGAGTCATCGGTATCATCTCAGAAATGGCGCCGCTGGCAACCATCGATGCGCTGGCGCTCTGCCTGAAATCCGCCAATGTCTGTGTGTTCCGTGGATCACCGGATTGGACGTTGACGCAGCAGACGATCGCCGCGAGCTTGAACGGGGCAGCCGCAGAAGCCGGCATCCCGCCCGGCGCGCTGACGATCATCGACCGTCCGGAAAAAGAAGCGGCGCTGGAGCTGATCAAATCCGGGAAGGCCTTGGACGGCATCATTCCGCGTGGGGGCGCCGGGCTCCGCAAGGTGGTCCTGGAACAGGCCAAGATGCCGATTTTGTGCCATGACGGCGGCATCACCCACGTATACATCGACGATGATGCCGACATTCCCCTGGCGCAAAACATCGTGGTGAATTCGAAAGTGCAGCAGACCTCTGCTGCCAACGCGCTGGATACTCTGTTGGTCCATCAGGGCATCGCCAGGCCGCTGTTGTCGGCATTGATCCTGCGTTTGCTCGATGAATTCAAGATTGATGTCCACGGCTGCCCGAAGACCGTCGCATTGATGGGGCAAATGCTCATGACCGGACACAAGGCTGTCAAACCGGCGCAGGAGGAGGATTGGAAGAGCCAGTTTCAAGGCCCGACCATGGCGATCAAAATGGTACCGACATTCGACGAAGCCCTCACCCATATCGCCCAACATGGCCCGAGCCACACCTGCGTCATCGTGACGAAGTCGTACGACAGCGCAATGCGCTTTACGAAGGAAGTGGACGCCGGCGCCGTCCTGGTCAATGCTTCTTCGCGATTGAACGCCGGCGACAGCCTGGGATTCGGCGCAGATGTCGGGCTCAGTTCTGCCCGCCGCCATGCGCGAGGTCCGATCGGACTGCAGCAGCTCACCTGTGAAAAGTATGTCGTCTTCGGCAGCGGGCAACTGCGGCAGCCGCATCCGGTGCCTCTGACCTATGAAGACGCCATCATGCTGAAAAGACCGTAGGGCCAGGATGCTGAAAAAGGCCGCCAGCTTCGTTCTCGCCGCGCTCAGAGGCTCAACGTACCGCGTATGGGAAAAGCGCCTGTCGCGGCAGGCGCGGGGCGGGCGGGTAAGACGGGCACGCCTCGCCTTTTCGCTCGCTCCGGTCTTGCCTGGGAGAGGCGCGTCTTGGCGCCAGGGTTGGGCGGGTAAGAAGGTGGCCTTTTTTTGAGCATTCTGGCTACTGTCCCCCTGTTTTCCCGGATATGCGGACCAGAGAAGTTCCGGCTTGCCTACATAGTTTGACCGCAGTCTGCTAAGAGACGGGGACGCATGCTCCATGACGCGAACGATGAGCGAGCAGCCGACGATGCGGGCACTCAGCGCCCATCTCGCCTGGTGGGGGCTCCGGCATATCCAATCCGACACCGCTTACTTCGCCTGGCAGCGGGAAGTCTTCACCGCGCAAGAACTCACCACACTCCATCGGTACATCGAAGCCAAGCGCCTCGCGACTGACGACCCATCCGCTGAAATGGCCTTTTACGACTTGACCGCTCAACCCCGGTCGGTTCCCGCTCTCTACAGTCAACGGTATGAGTACTATCTTCAAGTCGGTTTACGAGTCGCGCATCACATCTGCGACGCGCCATCCATTCTCGATGCCGGCTGCGGAATCGGCATCCTCACCACCTTTTATGCGCAGCAATGTCCCGGCTGCAGAGTGGTCGGCATCGATCGCTCGCCGGCTTCGATCGATCTCGCGCGGCAACGAGCACATGAATTAGGGCTGACCAATCTGCGTTTCGAATGCCTTGATGTGGATCAATCCTCGCTCTCGGGCCGGTTCGATCTCATCATCGCCTCGCATACGTTGTTGCAGGCCGAACAGGATCCCGGTCTGCCCAGCAGCGATTGGCGGACCTTCGCGCGCTTGCCGGATGTTCAGGCACAGCAGAGGTTCGAGCAGCGAACCGGCTTGGGAGTTCGTCTGGATCGTCTCTGCACCGGGCTGAATCCCCAAGGTCGCATGGTCCTGTTCGAAAAAACCAGGCAGCTCGCCCGGCGCATTCCCTTTCAGCGGGCGCTCGCGGCTCGCGGTCTGCGGTTGCTCGCGCAGCCGGAGCCGGTACGCTATCATTCGGTGGAGGAAGTCATCGACGACGGCCCCTTGTATGTGCTTGGCCTCTCGGTTGCGCAACGGTCCATTGCATGGGATGAAGCGCCGGAGCCGGACAGGACGCCGCCTCTCGTTATCGAAACGCTGCGATCCGTTCAGCCGCAGGACGATCAGCCTCTCTACGAAAACCATGGGGGTTCAGCCCAGCAGGTCTGGATGGAACTTCCCGGAAAGCAGATTTTGGATCAAGTGACCAGCGAAGAGCCGGACGGGCGGCAGCTCCATGCGGAATGGGGGCGGGCGGGCGGGTTTATGTATCTCTACTGCGCCAACACCTTCGACCAGCGTCAGCTCGTGCTCATCGAACCGGCCAGGGCCGCCATACTTGAAACCTACTATCGAGAGATTACCGGAGAATTCTGCGGCGGCAACAAGGGATGGTTGCGATGAGATCTCCAACCGGTCATACAGACCCTGCCTCGTCGCTGTTGCAAGAAGTGGTGGGTCTGGTGCCGGCTGCGGGACTGGCGAAACGCCTGCAGCCCTTTCCATGCAGCAAAGAGGTCTATCCGGTCGGTTTCGTCGCCGATGCGACCGGAACGTTCCGACCGAAAGTGGCGGCCCAATATCTCCTGGAAAAATTCCGACTCGCCGGTATCACGAAGGCCTATCTCGTGATCCGCGACGGAAAATGGGACATCCCGAATTATTTTCGTGACGGCGGATCGGTGGGTCTATCGCTCGCCTACATCGTGATTTCCGGTTCTATGGGACCGCCCGATACGATCGACCGCGCCTATCCATTTATCGACCGGAAGCGGGTGGCCTTCGGCTTTCCCGATATTCTGTTCGGTCCGGATGACGCCTACCGGCAGCTGATGGAAGCGCAAGAGCGTACCGGCGCCGAGGTCGTGTTGGGTCTGCATCGGGTTTACAATCCGCGCGCCTGGGACATGGTAGAGCGCGATGCCGACGGATCGGTGCGGAGCATTGTCATGAAACCGGCTTCGACGACCTTGCCCCACGGTTGGTGCTGTGCCTTGTGGACGCCGATCTTTTCGGATTTTTTGCACCGTTTTCTGCTCGCCGAGGAGACCAGCAGGAACTTGCAAAGTCTGGCGAACAGAGCCAACGACCTCAGCGGAGATTTGGCGATGGGGGTCTTGCTGCAAGCAGCCTTGAAAGCAGGGTTGCCGATGCAGAGCGTAATCTTTCCCGACGATACCTACATCGACATCGGGACGCCCGAGGACCTCGTCAGGGCAGTCCGCCAATTCCACCCGCATCAGCTGTAGCAGGATGTTGAAAACTATCTGGGATGTTTCTGGCGATCACATGTTCGACTGTGTGAGCGCGCGAACAATTCATACACAGGATGTTCAAAATGGCCGTCCAGCGCGGCCGCAGCGAGCAAAGAGGCGAGGCGTACCCTCGCGGTACGTTGAGCCTCTGAGCGATGCGAGAACAAAGCTGGCGGACTTTTTCAACATCCTGTCTGCTATGCTTGGCCCGCTTCATGGATAAGCCGCGAGGAGCCGTTCGGCGGCCTGCATCTGTTCCTGCCCTTCCTGCCCCTTGAACTGTCGTCGACAGGCTGCGCAGAAGCGGAGGCGACCTGCCAGCGAGCGGATGTCACGTTCTCTATTGTAGTAGAAGGGACAGTCTGCGGGACCGACGCCGGGGCGGTGAGGTGTGAGGTTTGCGGCGACGCCAGCGGCCAGATGGGCCATGAGCCGTTCCACCGTAAACTCCGGGCCGATTAACTGATCAAGCAATCCGAATGTCGAGACGATGGACAGCGCGTCGCGTTGCCAGAAATATAAATATCGGGCGTCTTTGCTTTTGAGCGGAAAATTGATCATGCAGACGAGCCGATGGACGCCCAGTTCCTTCGGCTTGTTCTTCAACCGTTCATACAGCGTTTCGGCCACCACGAAGGCCTGCTCTTCATCCTGCTCGCGCCGCCATGTCCCGATCGGCGCTGGAAAGGACACCGTTTCAAAGGAATAGAGTTCCTGCGCCCGGGTGAGATGATTGCAAATTTCCGGCAGATGGGGAATCATGCGATGCGCATTCCACATGCCGATTTTGATCCGGTCCTGCATCGCCATCCGGCGCCGGCGAACCGACGCGCTGCGGGTCTGTTCGTAGTCGGCCGCGAGCCTGGGTATGCAGATCCGCTGGGCCGGATTCCTCGCAAACACGACCGGTACCGCCCAATCGATGGCTTCTCCTGAAATCGCATAATTCACCGCCACACGCGCTTCGCGCGCCGCATCGCCGATGGACTTGCCCATCGCCAGAGCCCAGTAGAAGTGGCGAGAAAACGACGTCGCCGACACGTCCAGCACCGGGAACCGGTTGGCGACGACGGCCGGCACGCCGCCTGCGATCAAGGCTTGCGCCACGCCTCGGCTGAAATCTCCTCGTCCTCCGCGTCCGGTCTCGCAGGCATTGAGACAAACGAGGCGAATGCCGCGCCGGCAGACGATCTGGCGGAGGGTCGATGAATCCAGTTCTTGCACGCCGCCTTCCAGGTTTTCAAAAATCAGATAGCCGCAGTCTTCCTCGGCTCGATATTCGCCATGTCCGATGAAGTGCAGAATATCGAACGGAGCGGCGGCGGCTTCGAGGGCGCGATGCAGCAGCTCGGGCGTGGCGTCGAGGAGCAATTCGACTTCCGCCAGGTTTGCATCGAGCAGGCGGCGGAACCCGCTGCGAATGACATCGGCCTCCTCGTCCACGGAGAGCTTGGCCAATCCCAACGGCTGAGCGACGACCACCAGGATCCGCATGGCGCCGGCACGGGCCGGAATGCGTTCGGCAGGGATGGCGGTGAGCACGTTGCGGGTGAAGTTCACTTCTTCGAGTGCCAGGAATGTCCTGCGATCGGGATCATAGATGAACTCCCAAGCCTGATCGGCGATCCAGTCGATGTCGGACGTGAAGATCAAATTGAGCCGTTGACTCCTCTGCTCGGACCGCGCCGCGTCGTACAGTCGACGTATCTGGCCGGGGAAGAGCGCCTTGAACAGCGCGCCGCCGAATCGCTGAAGGTCGCCTTCACCCGGCAATGCGGGATATTTGGGATTCCCTTCGATGTAGCCCTGGATATGTTCCTGGGCGGATCTGATCCGTCGCCATTGCATGTGGTCGATGGCTGCGGTCGAACGTTCCTTCGGCGAGGTCGTCTTTTCTGGGCGAGTGCGCACTGTTTCCATCACGCGCGCGTTTCTAAAGGTGGCGATGAGCTGTGCGGCATGGTCCTCCGGATGCCGGTCGAGGAGGGCCAGCTGAAAGACATCGTCGGGTTCCGGACTCTGAGCGAGCGAGGAGACGTCAGGAAGAGCCTGAATCGTCGTCATAGGCTGGCTCGTCGGCACAGTCTCAGCCATGGGAAGCGGCACTGTAACTTGAACGGCAGCGACCGGCTCTTGACGAGCCGTGGCGGCTGCGCCGGCGGGCCGTTCTTCCGCGCGAACCGCGCCCCGTCGCCGGCCGTATGGTAAGTTGCGCTCGACCTCGAGGGGCCTGGCCGGATGTGCGTGTCCGTTCAGGGCGCAGACTAAAAAATCCACCGTGCCGGGGTCGTTGAAAAAGTTCACGTGATTCACGGCTTGTTGTTGCGTCAGGTTCCCGCCGAGGCCGAAACAGCCCACGCAGTCTCCTGAAATTGCCGCTATGCCTCCGCCCGCGGCATCCACCCGCCACCCGCCTTCGGTCGGCACGACCAGATCGTTGGCCGTGGCAAAAAACATGTCCGCGCCAGCATCGATGATCCGTTGAAGCACCCTGTTGTCCGGTTCGAAGTTCGCCGCCAGAGCCGAGTAGCGTTGACGCTGTGGATCAGACGTGGCCTGTAGCTCCCTGATGATGTCGCCCTTGTTATCCATCGAGGCGAGCCCCGGCAACCCGCCCACGATGCGGCGGGCGATCCAAGAGAGGGCCTCGCTGACGAACTCGATGCCGGTTGTGAAGGGATTGTCCGGGAACAGTTCAAGCACATTGGAGAGCCAGTTCGTATAGTGAGTCACATGGTCCGGCGAGGCGAGGGGCGTGCCTTCGTTCGGACTGGCGACGAGCACGGCGCGGCCAAGGGCGAACCGATCGGCCAGGCCTGGAAACAAGTCCCGCCGCTCCACCAAATGGCGCAGGACCAATCCGCCCCGTGAATGGGTGATGACGTCGAAGGTGGTCGTGCGGTCCGGGAGCGCCTTGAGCAACATGCGCACATTGTCCTCAGGCGTGCGGCTCACGGTGAAGTGATCGAAGCCGTACATGCGATTGCCGTAGATCTCCTGCATTTCTTCAAACAGCGTTTTGCCCCGGCTCCCCCGCGTCCCGGCCAGTCCTTGAAATGCCGCTTTCGTGCTGGAAAAGGTGCCATGAAGAAGCAGGAGATTTCGTCCGGACCGATTCAGAGTATCCAGATCGGCATCTGGAAGGTCCCTGTCGCCCGCAAGGCCCTCCGCACTCACCGAGAGCCAGCCTTCACGGCGCCCTTTCAATTTCCACGTGGCGGTTTCCCATAGCAACGCGAGCTTCGAGAGCGCAAAGTCGGCAATCTTGCCTGCGATTTTCAAGACGACGGTTTTGATTGCGGCGCTGATGAAGCCTCTGCGGCCGGTTCCGTCGGCGATGGGCGCGGCCGGCACAGGAATGACAAATCTGTAGAGCCTCCGACTGCCGCGCCGCGCGCCACGGCGGGCCGGTTCCGTCGGCATATGGAATCGTATCGCGCCGGAGGCATAACGGGTCATGACGACATACACCTCCTCGGGACCGCCCTCAACATCCAGGATGAGGGGGACCGGAGCCGCCTCGCCCCGGCGAGTTTTCGGCGTGGCCACCAAGGTTTGTTCGATTTCCCATCGGCTCGTCGAGGTGAGACTTGCGACGAAGGGGTCTGTGGCCCCTGCTGCAGCACGGCGTCCCCCGCGAACCGGATCCGCAGAACGAACCTCCCATCCTTCCGCTGCCGACCAGGTGACCTTGCCCGCTTTCTTCTGCGCCATGATGTGCTCCCGGTTATGAAGTCCTATCGTCTGAATGATGGCCGGTGACGGACTATCTACTCGTCATTCGTATCCCGTGCAAGCTCTCTCGTACGGATTCGCTGGTAAGCAACGCCTGTCGCTTCACGAGGGATCAAGAGGTTGGCCGCGCTTATCCCATAACGGGAGAAATCAGGCAAGGGTTTCCTGTGGAAACGGAAGGAAAAGCACCGGGTTGAAGAGGATGCATGCCGGAGGGGCCGAAGTCGGGGCGCCATTGCATCAACCTGCGCGGGATCATTGCATTAACCTGTGATGAAGTGTATCTAGGTGTATCTTTTTTGATGACGCGCTGTATCGAATACGTACAGGACGTGATCGTTGAGAAGGCGGGACACATCTGTTCGGCCCGCCGGCCGACTGCGAACAGGACTGTGAGACGGTTACGTCATCGCCTCATGTGAGAGAGGTTTCGAGTCGTTCATCGCTTCGGCATGGAAGCTGAATCTGTTCTCGAACAGCGCACTGAATCAACAGAACACTAAGTCCTAATGCGCGAGTCCATTACGATCTTCATCATCAGCTCAGCCGACGATGGCAAGGCTATGGTCGAAGAAGCGCACATTATGCGGAGCCTCGAATATGCATTGCCGGAAGCAGAATGTGAACTCCACCGGCTGTCCGATGTGTCTCAGTCGGTATCCTTCGCTCCCCACGTAGTGCTGTTGCATCAACAACGGCCTGATCCGTCATGCGAACGGATCGTCTCCCTGAACCGGCGCTGGCCGCGCGTTCCGGTCATAGGCATGATCGACGAACAGAATGGAGGCGTGGACGAATTGATGAAGGAGATTCCTGCGGGGCTGAGCGACTTTGTCCTGTGCCCTTTTGATGATCGGGAATTGGCTGTGCGTATTCGGTGCGTCCTGAAGAGAGAAAATGGACAACCCCCGCGCGAACCTCCCGGAACCCGACCGGTGCGGATCGATTCCCTGGTAGGCGAGAGCCCGTTGTTCCAAGCGCAGGTTGAGAAAATTCCGCTCTTCGCCGGCGTGGATGCCACCCTGTTGCTGCAGGGCGAAACCGGGACGGGCAAAGAACTGTTTGCCCGGGCCATCCACTATCACAGCGCACGGAAGGACAAGGCCTTCATCCCGATCAACTGCGCGGCCCTGCCGGATCAGTTGTTCGAAAACGAGCTGTTCGGGCATGTGAAAGGCGCTTACACCAGCGCTGTCAGCGAGCAGAGCGGGCTGGTTCTCGAAGCGGAAGGCGGCACGCTGTTCCTGGACGAGATCGACGCCTTGAATCCATCTGCGCAAGCCAAGCTGCTGCGCTTCGTGCAGTACCGCGAGTATCGACCATTGGGATGCTCCCGGTCGAGGGTGGCGAATGTGCGGATCCTGGCGGCGTCGAACCATGATCTGCGACAGGCTGTGGCGGAACGGCAGTTCCGGGAGGATCTGTTTCACCGGCTCAATGTGCTCTCCCTCGTGGTCCCACCGTTGCGCGATCGACCGGAAGATATCCCCTTGCTGGCGATACGGTTTCTGCAACGGTATAGGGGGGCCGGTGACCAGGAGCTGCGCAGATTGTCTTCGAAGGCGGTTGAGAAACTCCTGGCGCATGCCTGGCCTGGGAATGTGCGGGAATTGGAAAGCACGCTCCAGCGGGCGGTCGTCATGAGCGCCTCTCTCGTCATCCAGGCGCAGGATATCGAGTTTGCCGCGGAACCACTGCAGAGTCTCCGGCTGGGCGGCTCGTTGCGAGCCGCGAAAACCTCGGCAACCAGGGATGTCGAGCGGGCCTATCTCGTGAAGACGTTGGTCACGTTTCAAGGGAATGTGACCCATGCGGCAAAAGCGGCGGGGAAGGAACGGCGGAGTTTTCAGCGCCTGCTTCGGAAGTACGGGATCGATCCCCAAGCTTTTCGGAGCGAATCGGTGATGCCGCCGCAGGATGAGGGAGCCTCCCTGCAGCAGCGGCTGGATGACAGTCGATAATCTCCCCAGGGCTGCGGACATTTTGCCGCAGTCATCATCACTCCGATTCGTAAAACATTTTTGAGCCTCTCCTACAGGGTTCGCTGCGGCGGAACCGCCGCATGATCGATCGGCCTACCTCGGATTTCACCTGGAAACGGGAAAGACGGATTGGCTCCCGATGGCATCGCTATTGCTGGAGATGTCGGCGGAAGCAGGAACGAACATTCCTGTCCAGGATCAGGCCGGATGAAATCACGCGATGGGGACCTCAAACGCAGCATTCTCGACTACCTGGTTCGCCATCCGGATGCGAAGGACACCCAGGAGGGCGTGCTCAACTGGTGGATCGCTCGGGCTCATTCCGGAGACTGTGACGAGCAGAACCTGGTAAAGGCGCTCGAGGAACTGGTCGCGCGGGACTGGATCGCAAAACGCGATACGTCCACCCAATCCATCTATAGCTTGAACCGCGCGCGCCTGGAGGACATCAAGAGATTTCTCGAGCAAGACCGACGAGCGGACTGAACTACCCAAGACGAGGAGGATGAGCATGCCAGTGCAACCAACCTATCCGGGTGTGTACATCGAGGAATTACCCAGTGGAGTGCGCACCATCACGGGAGTCGCCACGTCGATCACCGCTTTCGTGGGCAAAGCCCTTCGCGGCCCGGCCGATCAGGCCGTGACGATTACGAGCTTCGCCGATTACGAGCGAGGGTTCGGCGGACTCCACCGCGACATCACGCTGAGCTATGCCGTGCGTGATTTTTTCCTCAACGGCGGCGGCCAAGCGGTGATCGTGCGGCTCTATAAGGCGGTCGGGGGCAGCGCCGCCAGGGCGACCTACGAAGTCCCCAACCTGACCATGCAAGCGGCGTCGGAAGGCGCCTGGGGCATGCAGGTGCGCGCGCGGATCGATAAGAAGCTCGTGACCGACCCGAATCTGATTGCGGTGGCGACGCGGCTTGGCGTGCAACCGGCTGATCTCTTCGACCTGACGGTGCGCGACGGAGGCACCGGCATCACGGAGACGTTTTTGAACCTGACGACCAAGGAAAGCGCCCGGCGTGCCGACCGTGTGCTGTTGGCCGAATCGAACCTGGCTCGTGTTACGGCAAGTTTGCCGTCGAATACCGTGCCCTCGGCCCATACTGGTACGTTGACGGATACCGACGTGTGGACCGCCGCAGCCAAATCGACCCCGGCAAAGAATGCGGCGCCGGCGGATGTGGCCGTGGACAGCGCGGCTCTCGATGCGGCGGCCTACAAAGGCAGCCAATCGACCAAAACCGGACTCTATCAATTGGAAAAGGTCGATCTGTTCAACTTGCTCTGCATTCTGCCGGACGCCCGCGGCGGCTTCGTCCCGGATGACGTGTATCAGGAAGCGCTTAGCTACTGCGTCAAACGGCGGGCGATGTTGATCGTCGATCCGAAGGCCGAATGGACGACGGTGAGCGCCGCGCAGACGGGAACGGCCGGCATGGGCCTCAATGGCGACATGGCGCGCAACGCGGCGATCTATTTTCCGCGCATCAAGCAGGCGGATTCCCAGCTTGGCGGGCAAGTAGAAACCTTCGTGCCTTGCGGAGTGATTGCCGGAGTGATGGCCCGGACGGACAGTCAACGCGGGGTCTGGAAAGCGCCGGCGGGGCTCGATGCGTCACTGATCGGCGTGGCCGGGCTGCAACTCGACATGACGGACGCGGAGAACGGCCTCCTGAATCCGTTGGGCATCAATTGCCTGCGCACCTTTCCCGTCCATGGGCGGGTCCTGTGGGGCTCGCGGACCATGCGGGGGGCCGACGCGGCGGCCGATGAATATAAGTATGTGCCTGTTCGCCGCCTTGCGTTGTTTCTCGAAGAGAGTCTCTATCGCGGCACCCAGTGGGTGGTGTTCGAGCCGAACGACGAACCCTTGTGGGCACAGATCCGTTTGAATCTCGGCGCGTTTATGCACAACCTGTTTCGGCAGGGAGCGTTCCAGGGCTCCGCGCCTCGCGACGCCTACTTCGTCAAATGCGACAAGGAGACCACGACTCAGAACGACATCAATCTCGGCATCGTGAACATTGTCGTCGGGTTCGCGCCGTTGAAGCCCGCCGAGTTCGTGATCATCAAGCTCCAGCAGATGGCGGGCCAGATTGCGACCTAAAAAGGAGACACCATGGCACAGTTCACCGTCAACGCGCATCGGTTCGATCCCTATAAGAATTTCAAGTTTCGCGTCAAATGGGACGGACGCTACGTCGCGGGCGTCAGCAAGGTCGGTTCACTGAAGCGTTCCACCGAGGTGGTCGAGCACCGTGAAGGCGGCGACCCCAGCGCCAGTCGCAAGTCGCCGGGGCGCAGCAAGTACGAAGCCATTACGTTGGAACGCGGCGTCACTCATGACGACGCGTTCGAGCAATGGGCCAACAAGGTGTGGAATTTCGGGTCGGGGTTGGGCGCCGAGGTTTCGCTCAAGGATTTCCGCAAGGACATCATCATCGAGCTCTACAACGAAGCGGGGCAACTGGCGATTGCCTACAAAGTCTTCCGCTGCTGGGTGTCGGAATTTCAGGCCCAACCGGATCTCGATGCCAATGCCAACGCGGTCGCGATCCAAACTCTCAAGCTCGAAAACGAAGGCTGGGAACGTGACTTCGAAGTCGTAGAGCCTGCGGAACCAAGCTTTACGGAACCATGATGAAAACCCGGGAATGTCTGTCGGGCTTGTCCGCGGCTGCCTTGATCGAGATTTGGGAGCAGGGCGCCGGACGGCATTCGATCGACCAAGCCTTGCTGGTGCTGCGGTATGCCTGTCCCGAGCGATCGTTCGACGACCTTTGCGATTGGACGGTCGGGCAACGCGATGCCCGGCTTCTGGAGGTCCGCCGGGACACGTTCGGCGATCGTATCGACTGTTATGCGGAATGTCCGGCCTGCCGGAATGGTCTTGAATTCGAACTGTCTTGTGAGAGTCTCCTGGCGCACCGTTCAGCCGATGGAACGACAGGCAAGACCGTTGACTACGCCGGATCGACATGGGAACTGCGGGCGTTGAACAGCCGAGACCTCTCCGTCGCCGCGACCGCGCCGGATGCGCGGACTGCGCGAGAAGCTATGCTGGCCCGTTGCGTAACGAAGAGAACCGACAGGGCCGTTTCTCCCGTAACATGGACGGACGCGCTGCAGGAGGCGCTGGCGGCGGGCTTGGCCCTGATGGAACCCTTGGCCGAACTGTTGATCGGACTCGCCTGCCAGGCCTGCGGGCATGTCTGGCAAAGTCTGTTCGATATCGCCGCCTTTCTCTGGCGCGAAATCGTCGTGCGGAGCAGACGCTTGTTGCAAGAGGTGGATGTGCTGGCGCGCGCCTACGGATGGACCGAGAGCGACATTCTGCGGATGACCGACCAGCGCCGCCGCCTGTACGTAGAGATGGCGCTCTCATGAGCGATTTCCTGACCAGACTCGTCGAGCGGCAGGCCGGTAGGGTTGCCACGATTCAACCGCGCATTCCCTCGATGTTTGTATCTGCCATGACTCGGCGGGATATGCCGGCGCCTCCGCCAAGCCCGAGCTCCGCGCTCCATCCGACCGGGGATGGAAAGCCGGAGAGGGAGAAAGACCGGTTATCGGCTCCACCTGCCGAAGTCGAACGTGTTTCGGCAAGGCCGGCGACGCCCACGGCGCCGACGGCTTCATCGGTGTTTCCGGCCGAGGCGCCTGATCCAGACCAGCCGCTGGTAAGACCAGAGCTGAATGGGCCGGATGAGCAGTCATCGATAATGGGTGTACTCGATGCGCCCATGCCCCGTTCGTCTCATCGCCGGGCGGGACAGCCACAAGCGGGTGCAAATCAGCCGGCGCCGATGAGCGTGGCGTTGCAAAGCGACAGGCTCAACCATGCGGATCCACCGCCGGGCGCGCGCATCGAACTTCCGCCTCGTTTGGTCGAATCGCGTCTCGACAGCCAGGGCCGGTCCGTTACCGCTCCGCCGTCCCTGGTCTCGACGGGGTTTTCAGGCAAAGGATCCGAACGGCTCACGCAAGGTGAAGCGGAACCTCCCCCCGTGCAGGTGAGCATCGGGCGCATCGAAGTCACGGCTGTCACGTCGCCGCCTCTGCCGAAACGCAAGCCTGCCTCGCGACAGCCGTCGATGTCGCTGCAAGACTATTTGTCCCGCCGCCAGGGGAGGGGCACATGAGCAGCGCGCTGGCCATCGCAGGGGTGACGGCCGTCCTCCGCGATTTGTTGAACGATGGCCTGATCAATCACAATGTCAGCGGCGTCCTCGGCAGCACGGTGACGGTGAGCGCATTGCCCCCTGACCGGGTGGCGCCGGTCAACGGCGCTGAAAACACGCAACTCAATCTGTTTCTCCATCAGGTGACGCCCAATCTTGGATGGCGCAACGAATCGTTGCCGTCGCGCGATGGGTCCGGAAGAAACCGCTTGAGCAACCCACCCTTGGCGCTGGACCTGCACTATCTGCTGAGCGCCTATGGCGCCGAAGATTTGCACGCGGAAATCCTGCTGGGCTATGGCATGCAACTGTTCCACGAGACACCGGTGCTCAACCGCAGCGCGATTGCCACGGCGTTGAATCCCTCTCCGCTGTCCGGTACGACGTTACCCCAGGCGCTGCAGGCGCTCGCGTCCTGTGGACTCGCCGACCAGTTGGAGCAAATCAAGGTCACACCGGAGTATCTCAATACCGAAGAAACGTCGAAGCTCTGGACCGCGGTGCAGGCCCACTATCGTCCTACGGCGGCATACCTGGTGACCGTCGTGTTGATCGAATCGGCGTTACCGACGCGAGCCACCTTGCCGGTATTGAGCCGTGGTCCGGTGGATCCCGCGACCAAACGTGATCGCGGTGTGGTGGTGCACGCAAATTTGCTGCCGCCGTTCCCCACCATACAGACGGTTTTGCCGACGGACGGGCAACCGGCGGCTACGGTCGGCGCCACTGTGGAGCTGACCGGGCATCACCTCGACGGCGCCAACCCCGTCGTGATTTTCACCAATGCGCGGTTTGACATCCTGCAGGAGGTGGCGGCTTCGTCTGGCGGTACGGCCACGACCATACAAGTCGTGGCGCCGACACTGCCGGTCGGATTCTACCAGGTGGCCGTGCGTGTGGTGCGTCCGACGGAAAGCGACCCACGGACCAGCAATCAATTGAGTCTGGTCCTTGGCCCCAAGATCACGACGGCGCTGCCGGTGACAATCCCCAGGGACGGTGGCGGTACGGCAACGATCGCCCTGGGATGCGCGCCTGACGTGCGATCGGGGCAGCAGGTCTCACTGCTCCTCGGTAGCGCAGAAGTCTCAGCCGAGCCCTGGTCATCGCCTGCGAATTCCTTCACGTTCGTCGTGGAGCAGGCGCCCGTCGGCGACCACCTTGCGCGGCTGCGCGTGGACGGCATCGAAAGTCCCCTGATCGACCGGATGGCGAAGCCGCCGGTGTTTTTCGACCATCGGATCACGATCTCATGAGCGACGCGGCGACATACGACAACTGGGTCGATGCCAACCAGCGTTGTCTGATGGCCGAGTTCGCACGGCTCAACAGGAGATTGACCGGCGAGGGGCAGGCTGAAGCCTCCGAGCCGGCAATTGATGATGGCGCTGTCGCGCGACCGGGTCCAGCCGCCATTGACCTCCTGGCCGACCGCTTCGGGTTGAGCCGCTTCGAGCGCGATATCCTCTTGCTCTGCGCCGGGGTTGAGATGAACTCGGAACTGGCCCGCGCCTGTGGTAAGGCCCTGGATGCCGGCCATCGATCGTATGTCACGTTCGGGTTGGCCTTGGCCGCTCTTGAAGAGCCCCATTGGAGCGCCCTGACACCGGTCGGGCCGCTGCGTCGCTGGCGATTGCTGGAAGTGGAGGAGAGCGGAGGCCTTGCCAATGCGCGACTTCGGATCGACGAGCGTGTGCTCCATTATTTGGCCGGCGTCAATTATCTCGATCCACGCCTGCGGCCATTGCTGCGCCTCAAGCCACCGGCCGGTGCATTGGCGGCCGCGCACCGGAGGATCGGCGAGACGATGTTGACTGCCTTTGAAGCGCGCGCATCATCGTCGCGACTCGTGTTGCTCACCGGAGACGATCTGCAAGGGCAGGGCGATGTGGCTGTCTCCATGGCGTCCGACCTGGGGCTGCAACTCTACGTCCTCCCGGCTGCGCTGGCGCCGAACAACCCGGCGGAAGCCGAGGCCTTGGCTCTGTTGTGGCAACGGGAGGCGATCCTGCTCACTGCGGCTCTGTTGGTGGAATGCGCGGATCGCGAGGTTTCGAAACAGGTGGGAGGTTTTGTGGATCAACTCGGCGGCCTGGTCTTCATGACCGGTCAAGAGCTGCCGTCCGTCACGCGCAGCGCCATCTCGGCGGTAGTCGACAAGCCGGAGGCGATCGAACAGCGCGCATTGTGGGAACAGACGTTGGGCTCCGCAGGCAAGCGGGTCAACGGCTCGCTCGACGGGATTGCCTGGCAGTTTCGGTTGAGCGCCAGGACCATTGCCAGGACCGGCGAGGAGGTGCGCGAGCGGCTGGCGCTGGACGAGCGGCCGGAGGCGCTTTTATGGCGCGCCTGCCGGAAGGCCAGCCGGTCGAAACTGGACGAGTTGGCGCAGCGCATCGATCCGGTGTCGGGGTGGGAGCAACTCATCCTTCCGTCGCCGCAGAAGGCGATTCTGCGGGCCATCGCGGCGCAGCTGCGACATCGCCTGACGGTCTATCACGATTGGGGTTTCGCCGGCCACGGCACAAGGGGACTCGGGATCATGACCCTCTTCGCAGGCGAGAGCGGAACCGGGAAGACCATGGCGGCGGAAGTGTTGGCGAATGAGCTGAGCCTCGATCTCTACCGTATCGACCTCTCGGCCGTCGTCAGCAAATACATCGGGGAGACAGAGAAGAACCTGCGTCGCCTGTTCGATGCGGCGGAAGAAAGCGGGGCTATCCTGCTGTTCGACGAAGCCGACGCCCTGTTCGGCAGGCGCAGTGAGGTGAAGGATAGCCACGATCGCTACGCCAACATCGAGGTGAGCTATTTGCTCCAACGGATGGAAGCCTACCGAGGCCTGGCGATCCTCACGACGAATATGAAGGCGGCTTTGGATCAGGCCTTTCAGCGGCGTTTGCGTTTCGTGCTGCAGTTCCCTTTTCCGGATACCGCCCAGCGGGAGGCCATCTGGCGAAACATGTTTCCCGCCGCCGCCCCGATCGATAGGCTGGATTATGCGAAGTTGTCCCGCTTGCACATGGCCGGCGGCAGTATCCGCAACATCGCGCTCAACGCCGCGTTTCTCGCGGCTGAAGGCTGCGAGCCGATGCGCATGAAGCATCTGTTGCAGGCGGCGCAGAGCGAGGCGGCGAAACGCGATCGTCCGTTGTCCGATGCGGAGACGAAAGGTTGGGTATGAGGCGCGCCGTCGTCAACATCGACAGTCTCGTATTGAAGGGCTTTCGCTACGAAGACCGCCATGCCATCGCGCAGGGATTGCAGGAACAGCTCACGCGCCTGCTTTCGGAACCAGGCAAGGCGGAGGGGATCAGTGAGATCGGTACCATTCCGCGCTTGCCTGTCGGATCGATCACCGCCGAAGCGGGTGACAAGCCGCAGCAGATCGGAACGGCGACGGCACACGAAATCGTGAAGGGACTCGACCTATGAGTGTGGCCCAAGCGGTTCAGATGACGACCAAGAGGCCGAACAGTCAGGCCCCAGGGTTGCTGCTTCAGCGCGCCTGCGCCTGCGGGGGATCTGCGGGGATCGCCGGCGAATGCGAAGCCTGCAAGGGCAGGAAGCTGGTGGGCAACCCGTTGCAGAGAAAGCTCGCCATCAATGAGCCCGGCGATGTGTATGAGCAGGAAGCGGATCGGGTTGCAGATCAGGTGATGCGGACGGGGGAGTCCCGTGGAGTAGCCGATGTGGAGCGAACGCCCCAGCCGCCGGTGCAGCGTCCTGTGAACGGACCAAGCGGTGGAGCAGCCGGTACGGCGCCGTCGATCGTTCAGGACGTGCTCGCTTCCTCCGGGCAGCCGCTCGATGCGGCGACGCGCGACTTCTTCGAGCCACGGTTCGGTCATGACTTCGGCAACGTGAGGGTGCATGCGGATCATGCCGCAGCGGAGTCGGCGCGATCGGTTAACGCGCTGGCCTACACGGTGGGCTCGGACGTGGTGTTTGTCGGCGGACGCTACGCCCCGGCGACAGAGAACGGACGGCGATTGCTGGCCCATGAACTAGTCCATGTCCTACAGCAGACTGAGTCAGCCGCAAATCCGTCCTGGTCGCAATCGAACGACAGTCGTATCACGACGAAGTCACAGGCATCCGCGGCAGCGAACCCGCGCCCGCTGAGTCAACAATCGGCCATGAAGCCAGCTCAACCAGCGCATGGTTTCCTGCAAAGGTCCGGACCGGTCCAACTCAGCACCACTGAGGGTCGTGTTCTCCCTGCGTCGACCCAGCCGGTCATCAGCAGTGGAGCCGGGCTGCCGGAGCCTGATTGCAGCACGCATGTGTACGATGTCTTTCGAGTAGGAACGGTTTACTACGACAGTCAACGACCGGAATGTTGTTTCGCCCAGATTCATGAATTGAAGCATATCGAGCGGGAGAGACTCTACCGCGCTGATCACTCGCTGGAAGGAAAGCCGACTTGCAAGCATGGTGACCAGAAACAGTACAACTTCTGGCTGGGCAATGATCGATGGAGAATTGTTGACATCGATACTACACGGATCACGGTGATGAACCTATGCGGAGTTGAAGAAACAATGGAAGTCGGAGGTTTCGGGAAAGTCTTGCGGACGGACGAGGTCGCCGTAGCCGAAGGCCCTGCAACGCTGCCTGAAAGAACCGTGGAGAACCCTCCAGGCAGCTTGGGGCCCGGCAGCGTGAGTTATGAGCCTGAATGTAACAAAGTCACATTTACGCCGGAAGAAAAATCCAAACCCTCTCGAGTGTACATATGGGATCCGTCCATCAACGAATATGTCGATGAAGGGGATACGAATAAGACATTTACCCCCGGTCGGCTCGAACGCATCGTCGGGATAACGACGAAGGTGTTCGAGGGAGGCAGATGGCAGGGCGAGCGCTGCGGGGAGCAGCCCCCATGGGCCCTATAGGCGTGACTCTGAGGAGAACGGGTTTATGCTCTGTTGGTTCGAACCAGCCGGAATCGACAAGAAAATTAGACCGATGATCGCGAAGCCAATCCAAACAATGATCGTGCCGGCTCCGGGCCGATTGCTGGTTCACAACGTCCCCCTGCAACGCACTTGTGCTTGCGGAGGGTCGGCCGGGCTCACCGGCAGATGTTCGGATTGTCGAACCAAGCGTCTGCTCGGCCGGCCGCTCCAAACGAAACTACGCGTCAATGAACCGGGCGATGAATACGAACAGGAAGCGGATCGCGTGGCGGAGCAGGTGACGCGGATGCCGGAAGCGAATCTCGACAAGAAGCGTGACACATCGATGTCCGGTCCGGTGGTTCAGCGACGAGCAAGAGAGGACGGAAGCGGTCTTGCCGAAGCTCCGCCGATCGTACATGAGGTGCTCAACTCTCCAGGCCAGCGGCTCGATCCAGCGACACAGACCTATTTCGAACGGCGCTTCGGACATGATTTCGGCAACGTGCGCATACATGCGGATGCCAAGGCTGCTGAGTCGGCAAGGGCGGTCAACGCGTCGGCCTATACGGTGGGACTGGATGTGTCGTTCGCTGCGGGACAATACCGAGTCAACACAAGTGAAGGACGACGGTTATTGGCTCATGAACTCACGCATGTCATTCAGCAACGAAGTGAAGCAGCCTGGCCCCGGTCGTCGAGCCTTCAGAGGACTGCATCGTTTGTGAATGGCTCCGTTCACCACACACTGAACTTGGCTGACCGTATTCTGAACGGCGTCAGCGCGGGAGAGACGGACTTTGTGTTGAATGGCTCGACGTTCACGAACGTGACCGACGGGCTCAAGGCGTTGCACGTTCCGCGCGTCAAGAGTTCCAAACGGGGCCGACGTGTCGGATGTTCGTTTGCGTCGGTGGCCGATAACGAAGTGAGTTTTACCATGCGGCTATTGAGTCCCGATCCATGGTCCTCTGCAACAACCAAGGCGACGATGGGAAATGTGTTCCCTGGGTTGAGCGGCGCATGTATCGGCGGCAACGCGGCGACATTTGTCGTCCATGGCATGCCGACGAACCAGGACCAGCGCGATCGTACGAGAGTGCACGAGGATCATCACGCTGATGATTATAGGATCATTCTCAAGGACATCATCGGACCATGGGATAAGGCCGTGACTGAGGCTCGATCCAAACGCACGGCCGAAGTTGCTGCTGATAAGGATCAGTGCACGGCAAAACTATATGACAAAGCCGTCGGGCCAAACCAAAGACCCGACGATTTGGTGAAGGCCATCATTGCCGCCATCAACGAAAAGGCGAGACGGTTTCATGCCAGTGCGGCGGGCCGCAACGTGAGAGTGTCGAATCCGAACGCCGATCGAAACTGCGACCGCGTCACTGCGGAGGCTCGTTAGATGAGTGCATCAGCACGATCCACTGTCGAATCTCGATCTGCGCCGACCGCTTTCCCTTGGGCGCAGAATCGTCTCATCCAACGCAAGTGTGCCTGCGGCGGATCAACCGGTCTGGCAGGCAGTTGCTCAGAGTGCGAGAAGAAGAAGTTGACGGGCCTGCCGGTGCAGACGAAGTTGCGCATCAACGAGCCCGGCGACGAATACGAACAGGAGGCGGATCTGGTGGCGGCTCAGGTTATGCAGATGCCGGGAACCGGCAGCGGTTCGAATCTCCGGTCCGCTCAGGGGCTCGTGCGACGGCGCCTGTCCGGAGATGCCGGAATCCTGAGTCGCGCGGCCTCGGAGGAGCCGGCACCAGACCAGGGGCCGCGTTCTGCGGAGGAGGGGACGCAGGAGGAAGGCAGCCGCTGTCCCAGTTGGCGGGCGGATCCGCACAGCATTTCGAAGCGCGCCGCAGAGTTCTACGCGCGAAACCACATGACGCCTTCCTCACAAGCCACCGTGGAACGAATCAAATGCGAACCGCCGATCGCCAACGGCAACTACGGTTGCTACGTGCATTTCAGCGACGGTCTGGTGATCAGAGTCATCGTGCGCGAGACCGATATTGTCGTCGGCATGGGACCGGGACCGTTCACCACTGAAACGCCCCCGCCGGGTACCCCCTTGTGCTTCTACGAATACGCTTGCCCCGAGGGCGATCTGGTATTGACGGTTAAAAAATGCCAGAGCGCGAAACCAACCGGATCGTCCGGCCCCCCAGCCGTGGCACAACGGCGCGCCTTGTCTGATGCACCAGGTCCCATGATGACCCCGCCGGTGGTACAGGAGGTGCTCGCGTCTCCTGGGCGGCCGCTGGACGCCGCCACCCGCGCGTTCTTTGAGCCGCGTTTTGGCTATGACTTCGGCCATGTGCGGATACATGTGGACGATCAGGCATCGCAGTCCGCACGCTCCATCAACGCGTTGGCCTATACGGTGGGACGAGACATCGTGTTTCGTTCGGGGCAGTTCGATCCGGCGACGAGCAGCGGCCGACGGCTCTTGGCTCACGAACTCAGCCATGTCGTGCAACAAACCGGTAGATCTGCAAGCGCTGCGCATGCTGCGGCAGGGCGCCGTGATCCTATGCCGGCTGTGACAGCGGCAAGGGCTCACACGAGCGACGCGCATATCGGCTTGATCCAACGGCAGCCGAAGACGGACGGACCGGCTTTTCGCGATCTGCCTATTTTTCTCGAAAAGCTCGAATTCGATATAGGCAACAACCTGCTCGATTACGGACACCATCTGTATCAAGCCGCGATTCTGCATCCCGACGAACCTGCCGTCCTGCAAAATGCGCTGAGCCGCTATGCGCTGGGCCTGAACGTCCTGAAGGACAGCTACCGTTTTGCCGGATTCAAGCCTGACAGTGCAGACAGGCTGGCCCTTGGCACTGGGATTCTCCTCAAAGGCCTGACCTTCCTGCGACAGGGCGAGTTGACCTTGGATTTTCAGGTCGATATCGGACGCGGCGTGAAATTCGAAACCAATGTGACTCTGGATGTGAATCCAAAGGACGTCACGGATGTGCAAAAAGCCGGCGTGAATGTCGGCCTCGTGCGGCGTTTCTAACAGGCTGCGGAAAAACTCGATTGCTGCGGCTGAGCGATGCGAGAACGCCGCCGGCGGACTTTTTCCGCATCCTGCTAACGGAGTGAACTGAGCATGACCACCTTCCCCGGTTCCCCCAAGCTACTTAAAGGCGGCATCGTGTTGATCGATCCGGCCACGGCACAGGTGCAGCGGATCATTGCGCTGCAGTACAACCCGGAATCGCTCAGCCGCACCCTGCAGGCGCAAGGGGCGGGGGAAGGCGGCGATCGCTCCGAAGCGTTGCGGCTGAAAGGCCCGGCGGTCGAGACGATCAAACTCGACGCCGAAATCGACGCCACGGACGACATGGAGACGGGCAATGCCACGGTCGGGGAGGTCGGTATCGCGCCGCAGTTGGCGGCGCTGGAAACGTTACTCTACCCGACGACAGGGCAATTGACCGCCAACCATATCCTTTCCAATCTCGGCACGCTCGAGATTCTTCCGATGGAGACGGCTTTGCCCCTGTTTGTGTTCGGGCAGAATCGGGTCCTCCCGGTCCGATTGACCGATTTCAGTGTGACCGAGGAAGCGTTCGATCCCAACTTGAATCCCATCCGCGCCAAGGTGAGCCTGGGGATGCGCGTCCTCACGATCGACGACGTGGGGTTCACGCACAAGGCCGGCAGTCTGTTCATGAGTTACTTGCAACAGAAGGAAGGCCTGCGCGTGAGAGCTCAGGGCGGGACGTTGGGCAAGCTGGGTTTAACGGGGATACCATGAGCCACGCGGCTCGGACGTGAAGGAGAAGCAAGCATGACCGATCCCTTGCAGGCGCTCTTGGACAGCGCGCTGAAGCCGAATTCCTTTCCTCCGACGAGCCGGTATGACGGAGTGAGGACCACGTCGCGGCTCACGAACGAAGGAACCATGGTGGTGTATTTGCAGCGGCGTTTCGTGCCGGCCGGCGACCGCTTCACGGTGGTGCAAGAACATCGGGTCTCGTCCGGCGAGCGTCTCGACCATTTGGGCGCGACGTATCTTGGCGATCCGGAACAATATTGGCGCCTCTGCGATGCCAACGACGCCATGCGGCCGGACGCGCTCACGGAGCAACCAGGCGCGGTGGTGAAGATCGGCTCGCCGGAAGGCGCAACAGGAGTTCCCGTTGCTTAAAGGCATGTATCTGACATTGCTGGTCGGTCCGGTTCTGCCCTTTCCGGTTCCCAAGCCGGTCCTCGAGGCGTTGACGGAGGTCCAAGTGACCAGCGCCACCGGCACTCCCGGCGGCTTTCAGTTGAAATTTACGATTCAGAACAAGTCGCCGCTCCAGCAGGCGTTCCTCGTGGCGGCGACGCGAACGCCCCTCATGCGGGTGATTCTGGTCGCGACCATCAGCCTGATACCCCACGTTCTGATGGACGGCGTGATCACGAACCAGGAAATCTCTTCCGGAAACCAGCCGGGGGAGTCGACCTTAACGATCACCGGAGAAGATTTGACCAAGGTCATGGATCTTCAAGCATTCGACGGCCTCCCGTTTCCCGCGATGCCGGCTAATCTTCGGGTGACGGCCATCCTGGCGAAGTATGCAGTCTTCGGGGTGATTCCGCTGGCCGTTCCGCCGATCGGGTTCGAGGTCCCGATCCCCATGATGAAGATTCCGTCGCAACAAGGGACGGATCTGCACTACATCCTCCGGTTGGCGGAAGAGGCCGGGTATGTCTTTTACGTCGATCCAGGTCCTGTTCCAGGCGCCAATACCGCCTACTGGGGACCACAGGTCAAGGTGGGGATTCCCCAACCGGCACTCAATGTCGATATGGACGCGGATCGCAACGTGGAGTCGCTGAGCTTTCAATTCAATTCAACCAAGAAGGACCTGCCGATCGTGATGATTCACAATGCATTGACGAAAGCGCCGATCCCCATTCCCATCCCCGATATCAATCCGCTGCAACCTCCATTGGGATTGGTCGGGCCGCCGGTCACCAAGCTGTCGCTTCTGAAGGCGACCGGGAAACTCTCCGCGCCCCAGGCGCTCAACGAGGGGCTGAAGGCATCCGGTGAATCGATGGACGCGGTGACGGGCAGCGGGTCACTCGATGTCTCACGCTACGGCCGGCTGCTCAAGGCGCGAGGCCTCGTGGGGGTCCGCGGCGCAGGGCTGGCCTTCGACGGTCTGTATTACGTGGAGAGCGTGACCACCACCCTGACGCGCGGAGAATGTAAGCAGAGTTTCCAACTCACGCGGAACGGCCTCGTGTCGATCACGCCGATGGTGCCGGTATGAATGAAGGCCACACATACTATGGCAAGTACCGGGGCACCGTGCTGAACAACATCGATCCCATGCAGATGGGACGGTTGCAAGTCCAGGTGCCGGATGTCGCGGGACTGATCCCGACCTCGTGGGCCATGCCCTGTTTTCCCGCCAGCGGCAAACAGATGGGGGCCTACCTGCTGCCGCAAATCGGCGCGGGGGTCTGGGTCGAATTCGAACAGGGCAATGCCGACTATCCCATTTGGAGCGGCTGCTGGTACGGCAGCGCCGCGGAGGTTCCCGTGCTTGGGTTAGCCGGGATTCCTGTCAGCCCCAACATGATACTCCAGACGGCGGCGCAGAACGCGATCGTGATCAGTGATGTGCCGGGTCCGACGGGGGGCATCATGCTCAAAAGCGCGACCGGCGTCACGCTCATCGTCAACGATACGGGGGTGTACATCCAGAACGGCAAGGGCGCGATGATCACGCTGGTTGGGCCGGCTGTGACGATCAACAACGGCGCCTTGACGATCGTCTAGCATGATGCTGAAAAAGTCCGCCAGCGGCGTTCTCGTTTCGTTCAGGCCCTCAACGTACCGCCCCTGGGAAAAGAGCCTGTCCCGGCAGGATCAGGGTGGGAGGGTAAGAATGCCATGCAGACTGCGAATCATTCATGGAGGTGAGTCGATGCCAGGATTTTTGCTCCATCTCGGCGCGACCGTCATGTGCGCGCATGCAGGGCAAGCGACACCGGTCGCGCCGAATCCGCGAGTGCTGGTGAGCGGCCAGCCGACCGTGACGCTGAGCAGTCTGTATAGCGTCGCCGGCTGCACCTTGCCGCCGCCCTCCGCCGCCAACGGCCCCTGCGTGACCGCGCAATATGTCACAGCCGCCACACGCGTGACGAGCAATGCTGTGCCGCTTTTGTTGATCGATAGCCAGGCGATTTGCACACCCTCGGGGACGCCCTTGCTCGCGTCGGTGACGCAAACCCGCGTGACAGGGATCTGACCGATGGTCCAGGTGGATTTTCCTTATCAGTTCGACGGTCGGGGCCGAACGTCGGGAACCGATGAGACCGGCCATATCCGTGATTTGATCTACCAAGTGCTGTTTACCAATCCGGGTGAACGTGTGATGCGGCCGGATTTCGGCAGCGGCCTGCTTCAACTGGTGTTTGCGCCGAACAGCGACATGCTGGCTGCCACCACGCAGGTGCTTGTGCAGAGCGCCCTTCAGCGTTGGCTCGGCGAGCTGATCGTGATCGAGGCAGTGGGAGTGGAGGCTGCGGAGGCGGCGCTACGGGTCACGGTGCAATATGTCATCCGCCGCAGCGGCGGTCGCGTGACCGAGACCTTCGTGCAGGGAGGCGGGACGTGAAGTATTCCTGCTGCGATGAGTTGCGCCGGCAGGCGGTGCGCGAGCATCCGACGCTGAACGGGATCGATTTCCTCGAAGTCGTCGATCGCGCCGCCTCCAACGAGGCGGATCGGCAGCGCCTGCTGGAAGTCCATTTCGTAAAGCCGCTGAACGCGCTCGCATTGACGGCGCACAACATTCGGATTGAAGGCGGGGAGCGAATTACCTCCATTCACGTGCTCGGCGCCGTTGCCGGCAGCGGATCTTCCGCCGACCTGTTGACGATCGAGGTGGACCAGCCAGGTGATTTTTCGCTCTACAGACTGCGTCTGGTGACCGATGCGCTCAACGATGCGGTACCTTCCGGGATCGACCCGCAACTGGCGTCCATTGGATTCTCCTTCAAGGTCGAGTGCCCGAGCCCTTTTGATTGCGCGCCGCAGCATGTCTGTCCACCGGCACCGAACAATGTGCCGGACATCGACTACCTGGCGAAGGACTTCGCGAGCTTCCGGCGAGTCATGCTCGACCGCATGGCGGCGCTCGTGCCGCAGTGGAAGGAACGTAACCCGGCCGATCTGGGAATCATGCTGGTGGAGGCGCTGGCCTATACGGCCGACCAGCTGAGCTATCAGCAGGATGCCGTGGCGACCGAGGCCTATCTCGGGACGGCGCGCCGACGCATCTCGGTGCGACGCCACGCGCGCCTGATGGATTACGTCATGAGCGAAGGCTGCAATGCCAGGACGTGGGTGCATGTCCGGGTGTCCGCCGATGTGGTCCGTGCCGACCCCAATGATCCTGCGATTCCGGCCGGGACCAAAGTGACCACGCAGCTTCCCGGCCAGACCGTCACCGTCGCCGATGATCCCCGCATCTATGCGCGAGCAGACGCGGTGTTTGAAACCATGGAGTCGCTGCAGTCCCTGTATGCCGCTCACAACGAACTGCATCTCCACACCTGGAGCGATCAACGTTGTTGCCTGCCGAAGGGGGCGCTGTCGGCCACGCTTGCCGGGCACCATCCTCAGCTGGCGCCGGGGACCATTCTGATTTTCGAAGAAGTGGTCGGCGCGGAGACCGGTGACGCCGCAGACGCGGACCCAGCGCGACGCCATGCCGTCCGGGTGAACAGCGTCACGGCTACTGAGGCGGGCGGCTCTCCGCTTCTCGATCCGGTGTCCGGATCGCAGATCACGGAGATTGCGTGGAACGACGAGGATGCGTTGCCGTTCCCGCTCTGCCTCTCGGCGGCCACCACGAGAGGGTATCTGGACGGCATCAGCGTCGCGCGCGGCAATGTGGTCCTGGCGGATCACGGCATGACCCTGGAAGAGGAATCGTTGGGAACGGTGCCGGAGCCGTTTCTCTCCATGCCGCGACCGAGCGGCGGAGATCGTTGCGCAATGGCTGAGCGGGAGAGAGTGCCTTCGCGTTTCCGCCCCAGGCTGGCTCACGGGCCGCTGACCCATGCCGCTCGGCCCTACGATCACGGGCAGTCGGCGCGACAGGCGATGCAGTGGACGCTGCGTGAGGTGCAGCCCGCGATGACCATGACGGGGACATTGAGCGCGGCGACAACGCCCTGGACCTTGCGGCGCGATCTGCTCAACAGCGATGCCGGAGGGGATGAGTATGTGGTCGAGATCGAGAATGACGGGGCCGGCTGGATTCGTTTCGGCGACGATGCGCATGGGCGGCGGCCGGAACCGGGGACGGAGTTCTTCGCCAGGTATCGGGTCGGCAATGGCAGTTCCGGCAACGTCGGAGCAGACTCGCTGGCGCACCTCGCGTTGACCCTGACGGAGATTACCTTGGTGCGCAATCCCTTGCCGGCCACAGGCGGGCAGGAGCCGGAATCGTTGGAAGACGTGCGGCAGCGCGCGCCAGTGGCCTATCGCGTCCAGGAGCGGGCCGTGACGCCGGCGGACTATGCCGAGGTGACCGGACGCCATTCCGCTGTGCAACGCGCCGCGGCGACCTTTCGTTGGACGGGAAGCTGGCATACGGTCTTCGTGACCGTCGATCGCGGCGGCGGCGCTTCGGTCTCTGAAGAGTTCGAGGGAGAAATCCGCACTCATGTGGAGCGCTATCGCATGGCCGGCCACGACCTGGAAGTTGATGGTCCGCGGTTCGTGTCTCTGGAAATCGATCTCCATGTCTGTGTGACTAGCGAGTATTTTCGCAGCGACGTCGAACGCGAACTGTACGAGGTCTTGAGCAATCGGGATTTGCCCGACGCCCGGCGCGGACTCTTTCACCCGGATAACTTCACGTTCGGACAGCCGGTCTATCTCAGCACGTTGTATGCGGCGGCGCATCAGGTGATGGGCGTCGAGTCGGTGGAGATCCGGACGTTTCAGCGGCAGGGGGTACCTGAAACCACGGCATTGGATACCGGTCGGTTGGATATCGGCCGGCTGGAAATCGCGCGACTGGATAACGATCGCAATTTCGCGGAGCATGGCCGGCTGACGATCACGCTGGGAGGCGGTAAATGAATCAGGATCCACGGAATGACTGCGGCTGCTGCGAAGGGGTTGCCGCCGAGATCCCGGTGGCTCTGGACAATCGACCAGGGCTGTCGGCCATCGTCTATCGGGTCGGGACCTACGCGACGTTCCGACGGAGTCTGGAGGCTCGGCTCTCCGACAGCCGCTGGCCCGTCCTGCGCCGGCTCAGAACCCGCGATGACGATGACTTTACCATCGCGCTTCTGGATGCCTGGGCGGTGACCGGCGACATCCTGACCTTCTATCAAGAACGGATCGCCAATGAAGCCTATCTGCGCACGGCCACCGAGCGGCTCTCGATCCTGGAACAGTCCCGCCTTCTTGGCTACCAACTCGGGCCTGGGCTGGCTGCGGCGACGCATCTTGCCTTTACCATGGAGGAAGCGCCGGGCGCCCCGGAACAGTCGGCGAAACCGATGACATTAGCCATCGGGACGAAGGTGCAAAGCGTCCCCGGCCCGGATGAGCAGCCGCAGACCTTCGAGACGATCGAAGCGATCGAAGCGCGGCCTGGATGGAATGGGATTCTGCCGCAATTGACCGACTCGCAGACATTGGTTTGGAACATGACGGAGTTATGGCTGGACGGAGTCAATGTGACGCTCGGGGTCGGCGACCTGTTGCTGATCGTGGCCGAGAAGGTCGGCGGATTCGAGGCCTCGCTTCGCCGCGTGACGTCCGTCCGGGCTGATGCCGCAACCGACCGGACAGGCTTGTCGCTCTCGGCGATCTCGATGAGCGCGGCGACCGTCACGGCGGCGCGGCCCGGCGTTTATACCATGCGGACGATCGCGTCACCCTTCGGGCATAACGCGCCGTTGGAGCCACAATACAACAGTAGCGGCGTATTTCAGGGGACGTTCAGCGAGTGGAAGCTCGATACGAACGAACCGGTGGATGAAATCACCTTGAGCAGCCGATACGACAAGATTCTCGAGGGAAGTTTTGTGGTGATCGAACAGGATGATCCCGATGACGGGTCGCGCATGTGGACTTTCGGCGCGGTGACCGATGTCGTCCATCGCTCGGTGGCCAGATTCGGCATGGCCAGCAGTACCACCAGACTCAGCCTGAGCATGAGTTGGGCGAAGAAGAGCACCTCCACGCTGGCCCTGTTGCGGACGATGATCGTGGCTGCTCACAGTGAAGAACTCGTGACGGCTCGGCTCCCGCTGCTCTATCCGCTGTTCGGCGATCATCTGACGTTGGAGACCAGGGAAACGAGACTCGTTCCGTCGCGTCCGATTGCGTTGAGCGGAAGGCGTCAGCCCATCCGGATCAAGCATCCGCGCCCTTCGCCTCTGGGGGTGACGCGGGCGCCGGTCGGAGGATCGCAACCTCCTCCGGCCCTGTTGCTGGATCAAGGCGGATCGGTGACAGTCGTTCCGGGCGACGTGCTCTGCATGACGGCCGCGCCTTTGCAGAAGATCGGCCTGTCATTTGTGCCGCTCACTCCGGCCGAGTTTTGGACTGTGTTGGCCCAGGCAGTTCCGTCGCTTCTGCGATTGTTCCTGATGGATCGCGACGGTCGGACCGGAGTCATGGACATCAGCGGAAGCGACATCGAACTGATCGCTTCTTCGCCGGAAGACGACAGGGTTTCCGAAATCGTCTTCATCGGAGACGCGTTGAACGGAAGCGTGACGCATGATCGCGACAGGACGACTCTCCGTTTGGCGACGTCGTTGGTGAATGTCTACGAGCGGGCCACGGTAAGCATCAATGCGAACGTGGCTGCCGCCACTCACGGAGAAACTGTGAAGGAGCCGCTCGGGAGCGGCGATGCGACCATTCCCTACCAGCGCTTCACGTTGAAGCAGCCTCCACTGACCTACGTCGGCGCCGACAGCCCAAGCGGCTCGGCTTCCACGCTCAGGGTCTATGTGAACGAGGTGTTGTGGGAGGAAGTGCCGTTTTTCTATGGGCGCGGACCCACCGAACGGATTTATATCACCAGGCGCGACGACGACGGCCGCACCACCATTCGATTTGGAGACGGTATCAGCGGGGCGCGATTGCCGACCGGCCAGAACAACGTGCGGGCGGAATATCGAAAGGGAACGGGGCTGGGCGGGTTGGTCGAAGCCGGTCAATTGAGTCTCCTCATGAGTCGTCCCCTCGGGTTGAAAGGCGTGCTCAATCCCGAAGCGGCCAGGAGCGCGGAGGACCCGGAGGCGAGGGACGACGCGCGGGAGAATGCTCCCCTCACGGTGCTGACCTTGGAGCGCGCCGTGTCGCTCCAGGATTACGAAGACTTTTCCCGGACCTTCGCCGGAATCGCGAAAGCCCAGGCGGTGTGGGTATGGGATGGACGCAAGCGCAGCATCTTCGTGACCGTGGCAGGACCGGCGGGGGAGGAACTCGCAGAAAACGGCCCGGTGATCACAAAACTCAAGGAAGCGCTGCGCGCCTATGGCGATCCCTTTGTGGCCTTTACCATCAAGAGTTATCGGCCGGCGCTCTTTCAAATCCAGGGCACGGCGACGGTGCATCCCGACCACGTGATCGAGACCGTGATGGCGGCGGTGACGGGTGATCTGCAGCGGCGCTATGCCTTCGCGGCCCGGGCCTTCGGTCAACCGGTGGCGTTGAGCGAGGCCATTGCCGCGATTCAAGCGGTTCCAGGAGTCGTCGCCGTCGACCTGGATCTCTTCGCGCGCAACGACCGGTTGACGCCCCCGGTTCAACCGCGACTGATTGCCGATCGGCCGGCGATGGGCGCCGACGGTCTCGTCGCGGCGGCGGAACTGCTATTGCTCGACCCCTTGTCGCTCATTCAATTGAAAGGGCTTCAATGAACCCCGAAGCCGATCGGCTCTATAACCTCCTGCCGGCGCTCTATCGCATCCGTGATGCGCAAGAAGGAGAGCCGCTGAAAGCCCTCTGCGCGATCATCGCGGAAGACATTGCCGTTCTCCGCGAGAATCTCGACCAGCTCTATGACGACCAGTTCATCGAGACCTGCGCCGATTGGGTGGCGCCCTATATCGGCGACCTCATCGGGTACCGGACCCTGCATGCCGTGACCGCAAGGACCAGCAGCGCCCGCGCGGAAGTCGCCAATACGATCGCCTACCGCCGGCGCAAGGGCACAGCGACGGTGCTCGAACAGCTGGCGCGCGACGTGACCGGCTGGCACGCGCGCGCCGTGGAGTTTTTTCAGTGGCTTGAGACCAGCCAGTATATGAATCACATTCGTCCGGCCAATCTCGCGACCGCGAATATACGGGATTGGGAGGCGCTGGAGCGACGTGGCACGGCCTTCAACAGCCTTGCGCACTCCGTCGATATGCGGCGCATCGAGACCCAGCAAGGACGATACAACATTCCCAACATCGGGCTATTCCTCTGGCGCCTGGATGCGTTTTCGCTGCGAGGGTCGCCGGCTTTCCGCGTTGACGACGAGCGATTCCTCTTCAGCCCCCTCGGTAACGATACACAGCTCTTCAGCAGGCCCCGGAGCGAGACGGATATCACCCATCTCGCCGAGCCGATCAATGTCCCGGAGCCGATCAGTCGCCGGCGGTTGGACCGTTATCCGGATCGCTATTATGGGCCAGGGTTGAGCCTGTTCGTCGAGACCGACAACCTCGATACGACTTTCGGTAACGTCCATGTCTGCAATTTGTCCGACCAAGGCGCGACCTGGGCGCATCTTCCGGTCAGTCACGTATCGATCGATCCGGTGCTCGGCAGGATCGCCTTTCCGCCAGGGACCCCTCCGGTCAACCCGCGAGTGACCTATCACTATGGGTTCAGCATGGCGACCGGAGGCGGCGAATACGAGCGAGGCCGGACCTTTGGGATCGGCGGCGGCCTCACCGGGGTGATTCAGGGGCAGAGTCTTCAAGCGGCCCTCACGGCAACCCAGGGGGGCGGGATCGTCGAGATCGGCGACAGCGGTCGTTATGCGGAGACGCTGACCGCGAACGTCTCGGCCGGCGCGAAGGTGGAACTGCGCGCCGCCAACGAACAACGACCGACTATCGCGCTCGGCGGTGACTGGAATATCGCGCTCGCTCCCGGCGCGGAACTCACGCTGAACGGTCTGCTGATCACGGGCGGGCCGCTGCACATCACTGCAGCCGGGGGCAGCGGTACGCGAATAATACGCTTGCGACATTGCACCCTGGCGCCGGGTCTCGCTCTCTCAAGGGCCGGTGAACCAGTATCGCCCGGCGCCCCCTCGTTGATTGTGGAAGAAGTATCCACGAGCGTCGAAATCGAGCACTGTCTTGTCGGGGCGCTGGCCACCCTGGAGAGTACGGTGGTGACGATCGCGAACAGCCTCGTCGATGCCACCGCGCCGACCCTTGTGGCCTTCGCCGGTTCCGACGGCCTGATCGCCGGCGGGGCACTGACGATCGTCAATTCCACGGTGATCGGCAAGGTCCATACGATCCGCTTGGACTTGGCGACCAATACGATCTTCGCCGCCGGTCTCGCTGTCGGCGATGCCTGGACTCACCCGGTCTTATCGGATCAAAACCAGCAAGGCTGCGTGCGTTTTTCGTTCCTGCCGCTGAACGCCATCGTGCCGCGCCGATACCGTTGCCAGCCGGATCTGGCCGTGGAGGCGGCATTGCTCGAGGCCGACCGGCCGAAAGGCAGTCTCAGCGCGGCGAAGCGGTTGTCCATCACAA
The DNA here is from genome assembly GCA_020697375.1 of Nitrospira sp. The sequence goes on from JAJFBJ010000020.1 coordinate 50,593, forward strand.
TGGCGACTCAGGCGCGCGTCCGACCAGCGTTCACGGCGCGGCGCTATGGGCAACCGGCCTATGGTCAACTTGCCGGCCATTGTCCGGAAGAAATCAGCAGGGGAGCGGACGATGAATCGGAGATGGGTCTGTTCCATGACGTCTTTGCGCCCCAGCGAGAGAACAATCTAACCATTCGTTTGCAGGAATATCTGCGATTCGGACTTGAGGCGGGACTGTTTCATGCCACGTAGCCGGAGGCGGCCTGTCTCGTCCTGTCTCAGGGGCTCGACTTCGGCGCAGGCTCCGAACCTTTCAGCGGTACCGAACTTTTTATCAGGAGAGAGCACATGAGTGGCGATTACAGCCGTAAACGATTCAACCCTGAGAAGCACTACCAGGGCGTACTGCGGCAGCAGGGCCGGGTCGATCTCGATGCCGACTGGAATGAGTATGTGGATCTGCAGGATCGCCGTTGGCGCGCCGAGACCATCGATGTCGTGGGTCGCTGCGGCGTTCCCAGCGAAACGCCGGACGGATTCAAAATCGAACTGTCCGGCGGAGAACTCACGGTCGGTCAGGGACGCATCTATGTCGATGGCTATCTGGCCGAAAACCACGGCAAGGCGCCGGCCTTTCATCCGGTCATCGAAGAAGGCTATGGGACCGCGGCGTTGCCCGTCGAGGACCAGCCATACGGCGGACCGGTGCTGGCGCCGCCGCAAGTGCGTTCGCTCGTCTATCTGGATGTATGGCGGCGGGAGGTCACCCACCTCCAGGCGCCGGATCTGATCGAGCCGGCCGTCAATGTCGACTCGACGACCCGCCATCAAACCGCATGGCAGGTCAAGGTGCTCGGCGCTATTCCGCCGGATGTGACCTGCGAGACTCCACTCACTGAGATTCCCAACTGGCCGGCGGAGAACCTCTCGTCCGGCGCGCGGCTCACCACCGGTATCGTGGCCGTGACCACGGAGCCGGATCCCTGTCTGGTTCCGCCGACCGGCGGTTATCGAGGCTTGGAA
>JAJFBJ010000219.1 GCA_020697375.1 Nitrospira sp.
TTCCGGGCATAATCTATCTTGCCTCCCCCGATCGTATTTTTTATTTATCAAGCATCATAACGGGAGATTTCTTCACGCGCCATTGCTGCGGAGGTCAGGGCGGCGGTCACCGACTTCGTCGCCCGCTACAACGCCGCTTGGCGACTGGAGCGGCTGGGTGAGCTATCTCAGCCCACTCGACTACCGCAACCGCCATCTCCAGCCGAAAAACCGCGCCGCATGATCCATCCGGATGTTCGATCGAGGTTTGACCATCCCGCCGTCCTATCCTGCTACTCGGCAGGCATTCCGCAGGCCTGGTCAAGCAGTGCCGAAAGCCCCCGCGACAGCGGCTTGTGCTTGATTGGGCCGAGCACGGTGACATTCTTCCTTCAGGTCAGAAGCTCACAACCCAGACCAACCACACCCCAACCCTTATCTGGTGTCCAAATTATTGGTGGCGGTACACACTAACGACGCCGTTAGGATTAAATCAACGTAGTTGCACGATCTTTTACAACTTTAAAAAGCATACAAAGATGTCGCATGACAAAAAGAGAAATTGTCACGTTAAGAGCGCCATCATTGGGGTACGGCAGAACTGATCATTTTGCACAGCTATGTGGTCACTGGACCAACATGCGACCGGCATCGACTCTGCTGTTGGCGAGATACAGGGATCCCGTGCAGGGTGTCAGCGATGCTGAAAGGCTGGGGAACGCTTCTCGACGAACGCGGACATGCCTTCCTTCTGATCCTCGGTGGCGAAGGTGGAATGGAAGAGACGGCGCTCGAACCGGATGCCTTCGGTCAGTGTAGTCTCGTAGGCCCGATTGATTGCCTCTTTGGCCATCATAACGGCCGGTCGTGGCAGTGATGCGATGCGCTCCGCCGTCTTTATCGCCTCATCAACCAACTCAGCCAGCGGTACGATCCGGCTCACCAATTGAGCGCGCTCGGCTTCCTCGGCGTCCATGAGGCGGCCGGTAAGCATCATCTCCATAGCTTTGCATTTACCAACCAGACGGGTAAGTCGTTGCGTTCCGCCCATGCCTGGGATCGTCCCGATGGTAACCTCTGGCAGACCGAACTTGGCGTTATCAGCGGCAAGGATGAAGTCGCACATCAAGGCCAATTCGCAGCCTCCTCCCAGCGCATAGCCCGCAACCGCAGCGATCAGGGGCTTGCGACATTGTGCAACGCGCTCCCATTGCGCCAAGTGGTCGCGTTGGAAAACTTCTGCGTGAGTTAAGGATGCCATTTCGCGAATGTCGGCGCCGGCGGCGAAGGCCCGTTCGGAGCCGGTGATGACGATGCAGCCGATGCCATCATCGTCTTCGAGTTTGTCCAAGGCGGCCAGCAGTTCGGCGGTCAGTAAACTCGATAGAGCGTTAAGCGCCTGCGGTCGGTTGAGCACGATCAGACCGACTTGGCCTCTTTGTTGGACGCGAATGGTCTCGAACTGTCGCTGTGCGTCAGTCATGGTTTCTCCTGATGATGAGTGACTCTTGAGATTACAGGCGCCTTAGGAGGTCTGGCACGATCCTGAGCAGGGCACCCAGCAAACCAAATTTGGCGACCAGAACGTGAACTTCACCGCCGATTTTATTTGCGGCACTGATGGTGGCGCGAACGTGTCACAATCCTGCTTGGCAATGACGAGGTTTGCCACGTCCAACGCCGTCCAACTTCGTTCGGCAGCTTTTTGACAAGGCCTCTACATCAAGCATTTTGCCGGCTGTGCCATGCTGAAGAGGCCCCGTCATTTTTAGCATCTTTAGCCGCGGCACGGCATCCACGCTCAACGATTAAAGCGTGAGTCTCCCGAATGGCTTCTTTCTGGCCCTCATGATGTTGAGCAGCGAGGTGTATAGCGGCTCGGTGAGCCGAAGGCCGGTGTTCACTTCCGCCGCTACCCTCGGTTCCGCCGAGTTAAATCCGCGCTGTTGATTTGACATATCATGCTCATATTCCTGGCAATATGTTGCTCCGATCATAATCCACGAGCGATGACGATCCGCTGAACGTCACTGGTACCTTCGTATATCTGGCAGACCCGGACGTCCCGATAGATCCGCTCGACTGGGAAATCGGCGAGATAGCCATAGCCGCCGTGGATCTGGATCGCGGCCGAGCAGACCGCTTCCGCCGTTTCCGACGCGAACAGCTTGGCCATCGACGCTTCGGTCAGACAAGGCAGGCCAGCTTCCCGCAACTGTGCCGCGTGAAGGATGAGCTGGCGTGCCGCCTCAATCTTCGTCGCCATGTCCGCAAGACGGAAGGCGACCGCCTGGTGCTCGATGATTGGCTTGCCGAACGTGACGCGTTCGTGAGCGTAATCACGCGCAGCCTCGAAGGCGGCGCGGGCCATGCCCACTGACTGCGAGGCAATGCCGATACGTCCTCCCTCCAAGTTGGATAGGGCGATGCGGTAGCCAGCCCCCTCCTCGCCGAGCCGCAGGCTGGCTGGCAGGCGCATGTCATTGAAGGCAAGCTGGCAAGTGTCGGACGAATGCTGGCCAAGCTTGTCCTCTACCCGCACCACCTCGTAGCCGGGCGTATCGGTTGGCACGATGAAGGCGGAAATGCCCCTCTTACCGGCATCAGGATCGGTGACCGCGAACACTATTATCACATGGCCATTCTTGCCCGAGGTGATGAACTGCTTGGCACCTGAGATAATATAGTGGTCACCGTCCCGCCGCGCTCGCGTCCGCAGGTTGGCGGCGTCCGATCCTGCCTGTGGCTCCGTCAGTGCGAAGCCGCCGATCCACTCGCCGCTCGCCATTTTCGGCAGGAACCGGTCCTTCTGCTCATCGGTACCGAATTTGACGATGGGCATGCAGCCTACCGAACTGTGGACGCTCAGGATGGTGGAGCAGGCCCCGTCACCGGCGGCGATCTCCTCCAGCACCGATGCGTAGGTCACGACCCCGGTGTCAGAACCGCCATGCTCTTCCGGCACCAGCATGCCGAGGAAACCCAGTTCTCCCATCTCCTTGAGTTCGGCGGCTGGGAAGGCGCGTGCCGTATCGCGGGCGGCCGCTCCCGGCGCCAGCCGTTCCCATGCGAAAGCGCGGGCTGTGTCACGAATTTGGGTTTGCGTTTCTGTTAAGAGCATGATCGTACCCCCTGTACGATCTTAGGATAGCCGCTCAACTGCGACAGCGGTTGCTTCACCGCCACCGAGGCAGAGGGAGGCCATGCCGCGCTTCAGGTCGTACTTTTCCAGTGCTGCCAGCAGGGTGACCATCACGCGCGCACCCGAGGCGCCGATGGGATGCCCAAGGGCGCAGGCGCCGCCATGGACGTTGACCTTATCGTGCGATAGGCCAAGATCCCGCATCGCAGCCATCGCCACGACCGCGAATGCCTCGTTGATCTCGAACAGGTCAACGTCGTCCAGCGCCCAGCCGGTGCGTTCGGCCAAGCGCCTGAGG
>JAJFBJ010000220.1 GCA_020697375.1 Nitrospira sp.
CCTGCGAGAGCTTTCTCAAGATCGGGTTTAAGTTGTGTCGACCATTGGAATTGGAGAGCTTCAAGTTCGGCAGCGAGGAGAGGATTTTTCGCTGCAACCGAACCGTGTCGCGGAGTACCAAAACGCAAGCCATCCACGACGCTTTCGAACTGATTTATCTCTTGTCGAATTGCCGCGCGGTCGGCCTCTGATGGGGTGAATCGTTCAAGCAGATAGGCGAGCTTGTACATCCGCATCCGTTCAGTGCCGGCCTGCTCGATTGCCTTGCTGACGCCAGTCAACTGTCCGCTAAGATTGGATGCGGTGATGAGGTAGGTACAAACCGCTAAAGAAAGGACAATGAATAAAGCACCGACCTTCAGCAGAATAGACTGCTGCCAATACGACCACCATGTCCACGATGTGAACGGTATCGGGGCCATGCAGCACGCACCCCCAACTCGATTGGGCTCGTATTACATGACATCTCCACCGTGGATGTCAATTGCATTGCGGGATGCAAGAGACCTCATTCGACGAAATCGACATCGTGTCCAATAAGACGGGAGTTGTCGGTTTTGGATTTTCACTTACGGGTCGTAATGTATCTCATTCGGCCATGCCAATAATAGTTCGTGACGTCAGGCGGCAGTTCTAAAGGCGTGTGTACGACCCTCCGTACGCGTTCGGGATGTTGGCGGGTTTAAGTTGCGATCCGGCTTTAGCACATAGTGGTCAACCGATCTGCAGGAAGCTTTGCTGCATTTACGAGAATGTCGTACGCGAGCCAGCCAAGCCTCGATGGCTTACCTCTCCTATGGTCCGCAGCCACAAGTCCATACGCCTGGGTCCTGCAGGTGTTCCCGGACCCCATATAACGGGCGCGGGGACAGAGAACCAATAGAGTGGAGCAACCTCTGACAAATGTTTTGGACTTTGCGTCTTGTCCCTGAGGCTGTCATTCGGGGAATGATGAAGGCGGTGGATAAAGACACGAAAACGGAGTCTTACTGTGGACCCTTTTATAGATTGGGTCAAGACTAGCGTAGCTGGGCTCAGTTTTAGCCGGCCAGCCGTAGGGCAGAAGCGCGAAGTTCGCCAAGGATGATGTGATCCAATCTGGGCCTCAAGCTAGCGGACGTATGACTCAATGGACAGGATGATTAAGACGGCTCCACTGATCTGGAGAAGCATCATTGCCAACGGAGACAGCTGCATGGTGCAACCTCCTTCTTCAAACCCATTCGTTGGAAAATCTCCACTGCTTCAAGCTTAGCACTGGAGGCTGGGCCCGCTTCCCCTAAAGGTAGGAGTGTGTATCCCCTAGAAGAGGGGGAAGTGATTGGCTTGCAAGACAGTTGTCAGTGTTTTGTCGTCCATGGAAGAGAGCCTCCGCTTAGCCTTTTTATAGTGAATAAACTGAGATGGCCGATAATGCGGTCTTGGGCTTGGTAGGTCTGCGATGACCGCGCCCAGGCAGCGTGAGCTTGGTCGAACGAGCTGAAGGAGCCGCGGGTATGATCACATTGCGCTTAAGACGGACCGACGACGCGCGAACAAGCTCGGCACGGCATGCATGAGGAAGGCGTTCGACAGTATCGTCAAAAGCGAAGCAGCCAGCGTGGCATTATAGACGTCAGCTCCAACTAGACCGGCGTCACGAGCCACTCTAACAAGGACATAGGAAAATTCACCTATCTGCGTCAGACCTACCCCAACCAACACGGCGGTTTCGAGCGGATACTGAAATAGGCGAACCACCGCAGTCCAGATGACGAACTTGCCAAGTACAATCAGTGCCACAATTGCGCCGAGGAGGACCGGATGTGAAAACAGGGCTTGAGGATTCATCAGTGCGCCGATCGTCACAAAGAATAATGCGGCGGACGCATCTCTGAACGGAAGTACCAGAGCGAGAGTTTGCTGGCGGTGCTCCGAGTCGCTCACGATCAGTCCTGCCATGAAAGCACCAAGTGCGAGCGACAAGCCGAGGGCCTGTGTGACGCCAGATGTCGCGAATCCTAACGCGAGAACAACGAGCACATACAGCTCTTGGCTCTTCATCTTATCGACGCGTGATAATAGTGGCGGCACCAGTTTTACTGCGATGAAAATGATGGGGACGAGAATCAGCACAGCTTTGCCGAAGGCGAGGGCAATATCGGAAACCCCGTCCGTGCTGACTGTCGCGAGTGTCGGCAGCAGGACCACCAAGACGACGAAAACGAGATCGTCCACCAATGTGATGCCGATCATGGCTCGGCCGTGTTGCGATTGCAGCTCACCCCGGTCGATCAGCAAGTGGGACAGTACCATCGTACTCGCAAGGGACACTACGGCTCCTATGCTTATGCTTTGTAAAATGCTCCATTCCATGAGCTGTCCCACGGCCAAGCTGAGTCCAATCACCGCCAGGATTCCGAGCGGCCCACCGACCAAAGAGACCCATTTCACCTGGAGAAGGTCTTTCACTGAAAATTCCATACCGATGGAATACATCAATAGAATCACACCGATCTCGGCGATGACTTCGAGGGCGTGAACCGCTGAAACGGTTGGGCCTGGTGTAAACGGACCAATCAGAATCCCACCAAGGACGTAGCCGAGGATGAGCGGCTGGCGGAGCTTGCGCGCCACAATCCCACCAAGCAAGGCGGCGACAAACACATAAGCCAGGTCGCGATAGAAAACCGATTCCGGCATTTACATTTCCTGGGTGCTGCCCGTTTCCCCGATGAGCCACGGGATTATTTATTTCTTCACGCCGCGCGTGCGACCTGGCACCTAGAAGGGCGTTGACCCGTTCATCCCCTCACATGAAGGTACAACCACCTCTAAGTCATCTTTCCCTTTTAAGACATCGAGCCGCCACAGTCCCGCTAGGCGAGACCTACCACCGAATGATTGGACACCATGCATCTCAATCTCATTTTTTGAAAGACTGAAAAACCAGTGTCCGTTCGATAGCCGCCCACAGCCCAGACCCGAGAACTCGGTGATCGCTTCATCGAAACACTTTTAGCCGCCTTCGTCATGGCCGGGTCCCTCCGCTCATAGAGCACGTCGACGATGTAACGCATGTCCCGCATGACGACAATGAATTCACCGACTATATTCGAGCCGGGCCGTCGGCAATGTGTGTGGCAGTGTAGCATGAGCGCACGAGGAACGTGTCAGTGGCGGAGAAAGGCCCAATGCTCAAGGGGCTTGTTCGAATGACGTGCTCTATCCTCGTACCAGCGTCGGAGCAGGACCTCGACAATCATCAAAGACAGAACAAGCCACCCGGTGCCGGTCCCTGCCTATCCAAGGGGGTTCCTCAAAAAACAGCGGAGATTTAGGGAGCAGCCCAGTGCTCACTACGCTGGCGGATCGATATAACTGCCATTGGAAGGATACTTAAATCACTGATTCATTCTGAATTTCTTA
>JAJFBJ010000095.1 GCA_020697375.1 Nitrospira sp.
TGCTAGGGTCGGCTCAACACCGGCGCCCTCACGACTTCTACATCGGCGGGAGTCTTGAAATCAAATAGATCATCCTTCAATCCACTGTTCGGCTTCAGCTCTGAAAATTCAAACGTGGCGATATTTCCAGTGACTTCATGCAGGGCGATCGTCTTGAGGAAATAGGTCTTGGGCTGCACCTCGACCACAATCCGCTGAATCGCCCGCTCCGGTTCGGAACGCCCCTGCTTCGGCGTCAGCGACAGCAGAGGAATCCCTCCAGCCCCCCGCTCCTTGTCAGGCGCCGGCGCGATATCGAATTCTTCGTCCAGTTTGGCCACGCCCTGCAGCAGTTGCAACGGCGCCTGGGAGGCGGCCATATAAGTGAGCTTGCCGACAAGCACCTGCTTGTGCTCGGGAACATACATCTTCACATCGTCTTTGTTGACGTAGATCTCTTCAGTCGCCGGCTCGATATAGTCCCAACGCAGGCGGCCGGGCTTTTTGATGTAGAACCGGCCGGTTGAAATCACCGGCGTGGAAAATCCTTCGATCCTCGTCTTTTGAGTGAATGACGCTTGCAGGTCCTTGGTTTTCTCGTACCGGGCCTGGATCTTCTTGACCACCTCCAAAGCTTCTTGAAGAGCCTGTTCATCGACCGGTGGTTCGTCGGCCGTCACCGGCTGAGAAACGGCCAGAACTCCACCCAAGAAAACCAGAGCGCATATCGAAACCGTCCGCATCATGCCTCATCTCCACCGACCGGTCCGCGACGTCCGAGAACTTCCCGGCGTCCATCCCGGCCTGCCGCTCCGACCACGCCTTCCGCTTCCATCTGCTCGATCATGCGCGCCGCCCGAGGATAGCCCACGCGCAGCCGCCGTTGGATCAGGGACGCCGAGGCCTGCCCGGTGGACAACACCAGGTCCTTGGCCTGCTCATAGACTTCATCCTTCGCCTGCTCCTCCTCCGCTTCATCCTGCTTGAGCGATTGCAGTTCGCGGCAATAGGAAGGCAACGCCTGTTTCTTCACGAATTCCACGACCCGCCTCACGTCATCGTCCGACACATAGGACCCGTGAATGCGCATCAATTTTCCGGTTCCCGAAGCGAGGTACAACATATCACCCCGTCCGAGCAATGCTTCCGCGCCGTTGGCGTCGAGAATGGTGCGGGAATCGGTTTTGGATGATACCTGAAACGCGATGCGGGCGGGGAAGTTGGCTTTGATCAGGCCGGTCAGCACATCGACCGACGGCCGCTGGGTCGCCAGGATGAGGTGAATTCCGGACGCGCGTGCCATTTGTGCCAACCGCGCAATCTTGTCTTCGACGTCTTTCGGCGCCACCATCATCAGGTCCGCCAATTCGTCGATCATCACCATGATGTAGGGCAATGGTTCAGGAGGAGTCGGAGCAAGGCAGTCCGCTGGTCCGTTGATGCCCGCCGGTTCCGCGTTCTCCCCCTTCGAAAGCCGTTCCTCTTCGGAAAGAAACGTCAGCTCAACCTGTTCCGGTTTGCCCGATTGCCAGGCATCCGAGACAACCCCTTGCACGTCGGAGATCTTCCTATTGTACGCTTCGATGCTGCGTACCCCCGCCTCGGCCAGGAGTTTATAGCGCCGTTCCATTTCCTGCACGACCCACCCCAGCCCGCGAGCAGCCGATTTAGGATCTGTAATGACGGGACGGAGCAGATGCGGAATGCCGTCGTAACTTTGGAACTCCAACATTTTCGGGTCGATAAGGAGCATTTTCACTTCATTCGGCCGAGCGTTGAACAAAATACTGAGCAACATGGTGTTCAGGCTCACGCTCTTGCCGGCTCCCGTGGCCCCCGCGACCAGGAGGTGAGGCATCGTCTTGAGGTCGGCGCTAACCGCCCCGCCGAAAATATCCTTCCCGAGCGCCAGGCTCAGCTTGGAACGGGATCTTGAAAACGCGTCGCTGGTGACCACTTCCTTCAACGACACCGTTTCCCGGTGCGGATTAGGCACTTCGATTCCCACGACCGATTTCCCGGGAAGCGGCGCCACGATGCGCAGGCTGATGGCTTTGAGCGCCAAGGCAAGGTCGTCTGCCAGGTTGACGATACGCGCGACTTTGGTGCCGGGCGCCGGCTCGAATTCATACATGGTCACGACCGGCCCCGGCTGCACCTCTGTCACCCGGCCGTCGATCGCAAAACTTTTTAGGGCCTTGGTCAGAATTTCTGATTGCAGGTTGAGCTGTTCGTCACTGAGCCGGGCAAGCGGCCCCGAGGGATCGCTCAATAGTTCCTGGGGATCTGGTAACACGTAGCCGTCCGAAACGGAGCGGCTCGTGGCGACCGCCGAGGCCGGCTCCTCCGCAGGCGCGGCACGCTTCTCCACCTTGATCGGCGGCTGAATCTTCGGCGGGACCATCGGAATCACAATCTGATTCAACGCTTCGGCCACTACCTGCACTTCGCGATCTAACTCCTGCACCCCGGCTTCACGTGGCGCGCGCAACGTCTTTGTACGGGGTTGCTTCGGCAAGCTCTCTTGGTTCCCCGGCCACTCCGGTAACCAGCCGGACATTCGCTCGCGGCCTGCGGCCCACCAATCGGGCAGTCGCTGGAGCAACCTCGTCAGGGACAGCGGTACAGTAAACAGTAAGGCGATCGTCAACCCGGTGAGAATGATGATATGCGCGCCGGTATTGGCGAAATAACTCCGGAAGCCGTCGGCCAATACCTGGCCGACAATACCGCCGGCCATGCCGCGATTGACCCATCCGCTCGAAATAGTAGGGACTGCCGTGACTTCCAGATGCAGGAGCGCGCTCAAAAATATCATCGCCGCCACTCCACTGCCGGCATTCCTGAGGCGAACCGTAAGGGGAATCGGCATGAAACAACGGGCGCCGAGCAGTCCGATCAGGATTGGAAACAGATAGGCGGCTCCGCCGACCATGAAGAAACAGATTGCCGCCGACAGCGCCCCGACCGATCCGATCATGTTCTTGGGGTGAGTGCCGACCGTTCCCGATGCCCCAATCGATTTGGCATCGCCGGGAAAGAACGAGACCAGACTGAGCAGGATCAAGAGACCGGCCGCGATCAGGAGAACCCCGATCACTTCACGCTTCACATGTGAGGAACGGGAAGGGGCTGAGCGGGCGTCACCGCGCTTTGCCGTGGTGGATACACCCATGCGGCGGATCGTAGCATAGGGAAAATGTCTTTTCAAACAAAGGAGCCATCTCGCGCAGGCCACTGCAAAAGCGCCGGTACCGAACTCGCGCAGGGCATGATCATGCCGGATCTTGACCGAGTAAACGCACGAGCGTTCGGTAGTGATCGACCGTGAGCATTTCGGCCCTGGCTTGCAGCGGTAATCCTGCCGCGTCGATCATGCTCACGATCCGATCGGTGGGATACCCTTCGTCACGCAGAGAATTCACCAGCGTCTTGCGGCGATGGGCAAACGAGGCTCGTACGAAGCGCCGAAACTTTTCGCGCTGAATTGGATCAAACTCGTCCTGCGATCTGACCGTGAGCTGCACCACCGCCGACCCGACGGCCGGGCGCGGGCGAAAACAATTCGCCGAGACGCGAAACGCCAGGCTCACGTCTGCCGCCTCTTGCGTCAGCACCGACAGGATTCCGTAGTCCTCGCCATTCGGCTTTGCCGCGAGTCGCAGAGCGACTTCCGTTTGCAGCATCAGGACCATGCGATCGAGATGGGCGCGGGCATCAAGCATGGCAAACAAGAGCGGCGTGGAAGCATAATAGGGCAAATTCGCCACTACCACCGTGCGAGGCGGCAGACTGACGAAGGGAAACTCCAGCGCATCCCCGATTCGAAGGTCCAGGTTGCGGCAATGGCCGATGCTATCTCGAAGGCAAGTATGCAATTGGGGATCGATCTCGACTGCAATGACCCGGCCGGCTTCGGCACACAATCCAGCCGTGAGGGCGCCTCGGCCCGGTCCAATCTCCAGCACCGTCTCGTCAGGACGAAGCGCGGCCAGCGATACGATCTTGCGGACGATGTTCGGATCGATGAGAAAATTTTGGCCGAGTCGCTTGAGAGCTGGAGGGAAGGAGGTAGCCATTGTTTCGCTTTTCACCAATCCCTTACCCGGAGGCAGGAGGAACTGCCGTTCGGAGCCGTTTTGCCAGCGCCGTGAGGTGAGAGCGATAACAGTCCACTTCGTCGGAGAATTCTTCGATCAGGTCGTTGGTGAAGGCCGGCCCAGGGCTCTTGTGCGCCAGCTCATCCGCTTCATTTTTCCCGGCATGTTGCTGGAGCAACGTCACCGTGCGGATCTTCCACTTCGCAATGCGTTCAGATCCCAATACCGTGTTCAAGTCCTGGGCTGTCTGTTTTGCTATTGCGTCGAGTTCCTTCACCTGTTGATCGATGACGGACAATGCAGAGGGGCCGGCTTCCGACATAGATTTTTTACCTCTTTTCTTCTTCTCGAGATTTTTTGACGGCCGGCGACCAGGATTGGGCAAGGCGGGCGGCAACCTTCGCCGCTTCCATCAGGCTGCCATGTTCGGCGACCCCTTTGCCGGCAATATCGTAGGCCGTTCCATGGTCGACCGAGGTCCGGATGATCGGCAGTCCAACCGTCAGGTTCACACAGGTTCCAAAGGCCACCAGCTTCAGCGGGATGAGCCCCTGGTCATGATACATCGCCACCACACCATCGTAGGCGCCTCTGGCCGCTTTCCCAAATAAAGTATCGGCCGGCAGCGGGCCGCTGGCTTTGATTCCCTCGGCCCTGGCTTGTTGCACGGCCGGGGCGATGCTGATCGATTCCTCGTTGCCGAACAAGCCATGTTCGCCCGCATGCGGGTTCAACGCCGCCACGCCGATCTTCGGTCGCATGATGCCGAAGTACTTCGTCAGCCCGAGATGAGCGAGGCGAATCGATTTGGCAATTCGCTCCGTGGTCAGCAGAGGGGACAAGGCGTTAATGGCCACGTGCGTCGTGGTGAACATGATCTTCAGCGGGCCGCCGACGATCATCATCCCGAATTCCTTGCTTCCGGTCAGGTCTGCCAGCAGCTCCGTATGGCCGGGGTAGTGAAACCCGGCCATGTGCATAGCCTCTTTGTTGATGGGCGCGGTCACGATCCCGGCCAAGCTCCCTACCTGCGCAAGTTCGACCGCAGCCTTGATGAATGCGACAGAAGCGGCTCCGGTCGCCTCTGCGGCAACACCCATACGAAACCTCGGCAAGGCGTGGTCGAGCGGGTCCATCAGGGCCACTTGTCCGGCTTTCAGGCGCAGGCCGTTCGCCGGTTCGAATGCCACCACCTGCAACGGCAACTTCAATCCCTTGATCGTCCGTTCCAGAACGGCGTGGGAACCGATGACAACCGGACGGCACAGGCGTCCCAAGGCCTTGTCGGCCAAGGCCTTGGCAATGACTTCCGGTCCGATTCCGGCCGGGTCTCCCATCGTAAGACCCAAGAGAGGACGCGCTGTGCCTGTCATGCGTTTAGGAGCCATGCGTGTAGAGATAGAGGGTATAGCCAAGGTACAGCAACGCACTGCCGCTCAGCAACCAGGGACGCCACTGTCCTGACCAGGATAGCTGGAGCAAACTCATGCCCATCGCGAAGACGGCCAGCACCATCGTCGCCAACGCCGTCGCCCCCAGGGTCCAATCGGTGCCAATCAACCCCACGGACACGGGAAACGTGCCTTGAAACACCATCGCACCGGTGACATTCCCAACCGCCAGACGATCCTTCTTGCGATACAGCCAGAGAAAACTGTTGGACATTTCCGGCAGCTCGGTTGCCAGCGGGGCGATCAACAAGGCAAGGATGAGGGGCGACACCTCCAAGGCCGACGAAATGGAATTCGCGGCCGTGACGAATAGGTGCGCTCCTCCCACCAACCCCAGCAGTCCGACGATGCCTTGCGCCGCGATGACGGCATAGGAGGGGCGCGTCGCCCGGCGGGAAAATAACAGGGGCTCAAGGTCACTGCCGCCTCCCGTTCCCTCGTCCTGCGCCGAAAACTTGAGTCGCATATAGTAGACGTAGAGCCCGAGGAGGAATACCGCGACCGCTCCATGAAAGAGACGCGACGGGATGACTGCGCAGGTCAATGCCAGAACGTAACTCACGAGAAAGAACGTGATATCGACCCGGACTTCGCCGTAGTCGAGCTTGAAGACAGCCGTCCGTTTACCCAACCTGGCATACAGCAGCAGAAGTAACGCCAGAATCGGCAAGACCAGCGTGCTCAACATGAAGGGCGCGCCAAGGATTGCTCCCAGCCCAACCTCCACCTGCTCCCGACCGGACCCGAAGAAAATGGCGATGATCGGAATCGACGTTTCCGGCAAGGTCGTCCCGACCGCCGCAAAGACACTTCCGACTGCGCCCTCTGAAATATTCAGGCGCTTCCCGAGCCACTCGATTCCATTCGTAAAGAGGTGACATCCGAGCAGGGTAATGACGACCGAGGCGATGAACAGCAGCACGTACCCGAGGACGGTCAAGGCAGGCCCCGTAAGGAAAAAGTACAACGTAAAAAGGCAAATGGGTTGACCGATGTTTTCACTTGTTCACTTTTCTCTTTTGCCCTTTGCCTTGCAACTGCCGATAGGCCAGCATGGCATCTTCCAAAATGTCCTTCACCGGGAGCCCGCTCTGTTCGGCGATACGCTTGCAATCTTCATATTCCGGCGAGGCTTTGCTGCGCCCCGGCTGGTGCTCCGCCAATTTGATACGCACGTCCTGACCGTTGACTTGCACCGATATGAAGCGGCGGGGCAATACCCGGCGCTGTACCTCCTGCATTCGGACACCGAGGGCCGTCGTATCGGCGAACAACAACGCCAGGACCGCCTCCACTTTTTCCCGGGGAGTCAACACAGAAAGAACATTGCCGGGCCGGCCCTTCTTCATCGTGACCGGCGCCAGAGTGATATCCACCGCCCCGGCCGCGAACAGCCGGTCGAAGACGCTCTCATAGATTTGGGGATTGACGTCATCGATGTTCGTGTGAAGTTCAATGATCGTCTCCGTTGACCCTGACGTATCTTCCGCTCCTTCACCGACAAAGACCCGCAAAACATTCGGCCAGTCTGCGGGATCGGCCGTCCCGGCGCCGTAGCCCACCCGGCGTATCTGCATGCGAGGCAAAGTCCCGAATTCCTTGGCCAGCGTGCGAAGCAATGCCACCCCGGTCGGCGTCGCCAACTCTCGCTGAGGGCCTTGGGCATAAATGGGAAGTCCGACGGCCAGCGCAGCCACGGCTGGCCCCGGCACGGGCAATGAACCATGAGCGCACGTAAGAATGCCGGACCCCACATTGATCGCGGAAGCCGTGACGCGCTGAATCCCCATGAGGTGCAGCCCCAGGACTCCGCCGACAACGTCGACAAACGAATCGATCACGCCGACTTCATGGAAATGCACATGCGAAGGATCCACCCCGTGAGCCGTCCCCTCGGCGGCGGCCAATCGGTCGAACACGTCCTGGCTCCGTTCCTTTACCGCAGGAGGCAATCCGCTCTTGGACAGAATGTGTTTGATCCGCGCTACGGTCAATGGGGTTCGAAATCCTTTGTCGATCAGCACGTCGACTTTCGTCGCGGCAACGGCCCCGCGTTCAACCCGTTTCCGTCCCAGGCGAAATCCTTCGATCCGCAGCAGGGCAAGCCCCCGAACGAGATCCTTGAAGGGGAGTCCCGCATCAACCAATGCGCCGAGGATCATGTCGCCGCTGATGCCGGAAAAACAATCGAAATGAAGATGGCCCACCACGCCGCTCCTATTGATTCCAAACCCCTGCGATCGACCGCGCATCTTACCGGAGCCGTATTCAGACAGCAATCATTGCGCTCGCATTCCAGCCGTTCATTGACAGCCCTGCAACGCTATGTTATCCCCAATCAAGATACGCATTTATCAAACCACCATCCGCACATTTCCTGACCCATGATGGATTCGCCGCCATCCGTGAAGAAGCTCGTCCCCTGCACCCCCCATAGCCGGCGACGCATCCTGCTCGTTCTGCTCAGTGTCGTCATCCTGTTGCTGGTGGGACAGAGCGCCGAGGGACTGGCCAAATCGAAGAAGAAGAGCGTCCCGCGTCCGGAACCGGAGCTGAAGATTCTCTCACTACATACCGTACCGGTTCCTTACCGTCCACAGGACGGGCCTTTTCATTTCACCGCCACGGTGCAGCTTCCCAAGGAAGTCGATGAACAGATGATGTTGGAAGTCTCCGCCCTTGTGACGTCGTCTTCCATGACGTCGCTACGTTTCCTGTCGATTCGCCAGCCAGTGAATGAGCATGTGCTTGCGAACAACGTCGCGGACGGGGAAATGCTGCAGAAGCGGGTGCATATCGATCTCGCCTGGGATGGGCTCGACCATAATAAACAGCAGGCTCCTGCCGGGTCCTACGAATACGAAGTGCGTGTAAAACTGCTTAGCAACGGAGAGAAGGGCCAGCGCACCCAAATGCTGGCCTGGCCCAAGCGCGGCAAGTTTGTGGTGAAGCACTAGCAGGATGAAAACGTCCGCCAGCGGCGTTCTCCCATCGCTCAGAGGCTCAACGTACATGGGAACAGAGCCTGTCCCGGCAGGCTCAGGGGCGGGCGGGTAAGAATGTGACGCTTCGCCACCGGTCAGATCCTCCTGCCTCTGCAGCCCTCGCGTTCTGCTTCTCCCACCATGTTGATTCGATGGGCCAGGCAACCAGCTCCGAAACCGTTGTCGATGTTCATGACCCCGACCCCGGCTGCACAGGAGTTCAGCATGGTCAACAACGCGGATAATCCCCCGAAATGTGCGCCATACCCGCGGCTTGTCGGGACGGCGATCACCGGTTGGCGCACGATTCCGCCGACGACGCTCGGAAGCACGCCATCCATGCCTGCGACCACGACCAAGGCTCTGGCCTCATGCAGCCGCTCCTGCTGGCCAAGCAAGCGGTGCAAGCCGGCAACCCCTACATCGTAAAGTGTCTCGGTCCGGCTCCCCATGATATCTGCCGTCACGCGCGCCTCTTCCGCCACCGGAATGTCGGCGGTGCCGGCAGTGACGATCAGGACGGAGCCGCGCCGTACCAGCTTCGGCGGCGCGATCGCCACGACTCGGGCCGCTTCATGATAGGTCGCTCGCTTGCTGACCCGGAGCAGCGCCCGCGCGACGGGCCGCTCTACTCGCGTGGCAAGCAGCGAGTCATTCGTCCGCAGCAGAGTCCTGGCAATCGCGACGACCTGGCGTTCCGTCTTCCCTTCGCAAAAAATCACCTCCGGAAATCCCTGGCGAAGCGCCCGATGGTGGTCGAGCGACGCAAACCCCAAATTTTCATACGGCAGGATCCGCAGCTGTTGGAGGGCATCCGGCACCTCGATCGCGCCGCGCTGAACCTGAGTGAGCAAGTCCTGCAATCGGTCTTGATTCATGACAGGCTTTTCTCTTCCTTGGCTCCGCGCTCCATGAGGTCGCCGACCGCCTGACGGCAGGGTTTGTCCGTAAACAGCACGGCATTCACTTCCTGCACAATGGGCATTTCCACGCCGCAACGCAGCGCGAGTCCCAGCGCCGCTTTGGCTGTCCGTACGCCTTCGGCCACCGCCTGCATGCTCGCCAGAATGGCAGTGAGCCGTTCGCCTCTTCCCAATCGCACACCCACCGAATGATTGCGGCTCAAGGGTCCTGTACAGGTCAGGACGAGATCTCCGACTCCTGACAAGCCATAGAAAGTTCGTGAATCGGCGCCCATCGCGACTCCAAGCCGGATCATTTCAGCCAACCCTCGGGTAATGAGGGCGGCGCGGGCGTTATGCCCCAATTCGAGCCCGTCGACCACTCCGGCGGCCAAGGCCATCACGTTTTTCAAGGCGCCTCCGAGCTGCACGCCTGTCACATCATCGTCCGCATAGACCCGAAAACTCGGTGTCATGAAGAGAGCCTGGATCAGTTTGACCGCTCCGGCGTCCTGTCCGGCCAGACAGAGGGCCGTGGGTTGTCCGCGACTGACCTCAGTGGCAAAGCTCGGACCCGACAACACCATCAAAGAACCATGCATCTGCGGCGGCATTACATCCTGCATCACCTGCGTC
This sequence comes from Nitrospira sp., assembly GCA_020697375.1. The sequence continues at coordinate 10,053 of JAJFBJ010000095.1, forward strand.
ATCAATTCGAGTGTGTCTTCTTCGATTCCTTTTGTCGCATTGATCAAGGGAATCGGCTGCTGAAGCAATGGGCCGACCCGGCGCAGGACGGCCCTTGCCACATGCGAGGGCACGGCAAAGATCAGGCAGTCGGCTCCCGCCACTGCTTCCGGAAGGGAATTGGTCGCGGACAATGTCCCCGGAAGAGACACCCCCGGCAAATAGAGCCGATTTTCACGCCGTTTTCCGATCACCTGGACGACCTCTGATTCGTAAGCCCATAGCCGGACGGGCATGTGTTTCTCCGCCAGGTGGCGGGCCAATGCCGTTCCCCAAGCGCCGGCTCCGATGACGGCGACTTGTTGTATGGATGAAAATTCCATGGCGGCGGATTATAGGAAGGGGCGTGGAAAGCTGTCAACGAACCGCAGTGCCGGCTTTTCCCTTCGCCGGTTCGTCGGCCATTGAATCTTGAGGCTGGAATTCCGCCTCCTGTCGCGTTAGGCTGGAGGCTCCATCGAGGACCCTCTGCATGAAACCCTGTCCCTCCTGCGGGCGAGATCTTCCTGAAATCAGCCGGTATTGCAGCTATTGCGGAGCCGAGACAGAGCCCCGCGCCACACCGACCGTTCCTTCGCAGGCGAGGAGGCCGGCGAAGGAGCAGTTGAACATCAATATTCTCTATGGCATGGTAGCGATCCTGGTCGTCGCCGTCCTCATGCCTCCCTGGGAAAGCCCTCCGTCGCAACCGCCCGCCTTCCTCGGATTTCATTATATTTTGTCGCCGCCTCAACCGGAGGCCATCGTCAGCCGCATGCTGCTCACGATTGAGCTCACTACCACGGCGATTGCCGGCCTCTATCTGTCGTTTCTCTTTCGAACGCGGTAAGAGGGAACGCTCGGCGGGATCGGACGATCACGAAGATTAGTCGAGGGCGAGGGTCAGACACTTGGCTGAACCGCCGGACTTCATAAATTCATCCAGTTGAACGGCATGGGTGTGATAGCCACGTGCTTCTAAAAGCCGCATTGTGCGGGGACAGCCGGCTGGGACCACCACATGCTTGCCTACGCATACGGCATTGCATGCAAATCGTAACGCTTCATCCTCAGGCACCACGAGCCGATGATCTTCCGGAATCTGTTGAGCGATGGCCGCTTGGCCGTATGAGTCGAATGCCGATGGAAAGTAGAGCAAGTCCCCTCCGCTGAGGGGACAAAAGCACGTGTCCAGATGGTAGAACCGGCTGTCGATCAATTCGAGCGGAAGGATTTCCCGCTGAAAGATTTCGCCCAGTCTGGAGAAAGCACGGATGTCCGACCGCTGCCGATAGCCGCCGAACCAGATGTCCGGGAATCTCAACAAGTCCCCGGCTCCTTCAAAATACAAAGCCTTGTCGAGCGCCAGAACCTCATATCCCTGTTCGAGAAACCACCGTTCGAAATGAATTTCCTCCCGTTGGCGCTCTGGATAGCGGAACCGGCTCACGACCGCTCGCCGTCCGACCACCATCCCCGCGTTGGCCGTAAAGACCAGGTCCGGCAACCCCTCGACAGGCTGCATCCGTTCGAGTCCTGCTCCCACATCATGCTCCAGTACCTCCATCAACCCCCGCCACTGATTGAGCGCGCATCCCTGGTCCACCGCATTCGCTCGCCGCATCCAGGGATTGATTTCGTAGTCGATCCGAAAGTGATCGGGGGAACAGACCAACAGCCGGCTCATGGACGCCACCCGAGTTCCCGCGCGAGTTCGGTGAGAAATGAGGCGGCATCCATGACCAGCCCGACGGCTTGGAAACTTCCACGATCGGCCAATTTCGTCGGGACTGCCGGATTCACGTCGACACAAACCGTGGGAACCGTGGCCGGCAATAAGTTGCCGGTGGCGATCGCATGGAGCGTCGAGGCGACCAAGAGAGCGAGTCCGACGCCGGGAATTTCCGCGCGCATGGCCTCCTGCGCCTCCATCGAATCCGTCAACACTCCCGGCAGGGGTCCATCGTCACGAATGGTTCCTGCCATGATAACCTTCACATCGCGACGCACGCAGGCCGCCATGATTCCATTGGCTACGACTCCGGACGATGCTCGTGACCATGCGGCAACGAACGTCCCGCCGTCAGCCCGTAGCCGAGCGACGTGCCATAGAGACCGGCCTCCATATCGTGGGCTGCCAAGGCATTGCCGCAAAACAATACCTGCACGTAATCTTCCTCTATCAACCATGTCAGCGCTTCCCGCCCCCCGGCATGCACGATCGCCGGCCCGCCC
>JAJFBJ010000096.1 GCA_020697375.1 Nitrospira sp.
TACGTCAACGAAGTCGATCTCGGCAACGGCCACAAATGGAAAGAGCAGCCCAACGGCACCTGGTGTCGATTCTCGAATGGCGCGACCAATTGTACGGTGCTGATCGACGAGCCAGGGCCACAATTGCCGGGAACCGTTGTGGCCTATGCGGCTTCAAAAAGCGCCCTGCGAGATATCTACTTCAGCTGGGCCGAAAACAGAGCCGCTGAGAATGTCGAGATGGCGCTTCTCAGGAGCAGGGGAACGCCGAAATATCCCGAGGGTACCTATGCCGTGGTTGTGGGCCAGGTGGACCTGGTGGGATTTCCCGGGAAATCTAATGACTGGATCACCGTCGCCCACAGTCACGCCGGCGCTCCTCGTCAGCCGGGGTTCGTGAATCCATCTGGGGCAGATTTGCAGGCCTCCCTGTTTGGAGGTTTCGGTCGCACCGGTGGTCGGATCCGCAAGTGGGTCCATTCGCAAACCCCGGAAGGGGAGTGGCGAGAAGTGGAGTATGGCTTGGACTGGGATACGAAAATGTATTACATCCAGCCCAGCGGCGGCGAACCGATTTTTTTCGAGGAACTGCATGATATGGCTCTCCCCACCAGCGCGCTACGCGAGTACGCGGAGCTGGAAGCGGCGGGAAGGAGGCGGGAACGGATCGACCTGATGATCGAACAGAACGCCATTGAATTTTACCTGGGCTGGTATGCGCGGCAGTTCGTGTTCGATCGATAACGAGGGGAAATCAATCGGCAGATTGCGTCGATCGGGGTTCAACGCCATGTGATGCCCCCACAGCGCGGCTAAACGAAGGCGAATTATGACCGAGTCGTTATGGACAGGCGTTTGGACAGTTTCCGCCATGCAGGACCCTGGTCGTCGTCCGGTCCATACGTAAGGACTCATTGAGCGGCATCCGCGGGCGTTGCAGATGTGGCTCCAAGCCAATGACAGGGGAGCCTTCGAATAAAGACAGGGTATTCGCTTGATTCAGTCCTGGGCCACCGGATCGATCACTGTTTCGGTTTTCCAGAACCGGTCCTATCATGTCGGCAGAGGGATCATGCGCAGAGATGACGACCTCCGGCACAGTCAGTCCGGTCTTCATCACGAGCCTTTTCCCATTGTAAGGGAACGCCCCTAATCTCATGATTTGAGCGAAAGCCTTGGCGGGGCTTTTGCCGAAAGATTTGATCATGGCCTGCTGGATGGTTGCGCCTTTGCGCACATACTGGCTCCAGCAGGTATCGATACTGCTTACTCTTCGATTCTCCCTATTGCCGTCAAACAATCGTGAGCGTTTCATGGGCGTGACGTCCTCCAGCAGGCTGGAGGAGAGGATGCCCTCGTAGACATCGCGTTGGACGGTAATGGTGAGCGGCGGAATATTGAACGGCGTCTGGTTCCAAGCCTTCAGGCCCTGAAGCGTGCCGCCATCGGACACATCGGTCCGCTGGCATTCTACCGCCGCGGCAGGGCTTGTGACGATGGCCGTCACGATGAGGAGCACTACGGCCGGAAGGAAGCGGAACAGGGCCGTGCGAAGGAATTGAGGCGCCATAGGATCTTCCCTTCTTTTCAGATCGTATGGCCCCATTACACAGGATATGAGCTGCTTGCGCGATCAGACCAAAGCTAATTTCCTTGCGGGATGTGAGGTGGTAGGCCTGTGGGACCTTCCCTACATGTCTAGCAGGATGCGGAAAAAGTCCGCCAGCGGCGTTCTCGCATCGTTCAGAGCCCACCGTACGGCCATGGGAAAAGAGCCTGTCCCGGCAGGCTCGGGGTGGGCGGGTAAGAATGTGACGATTCGCCTCTTCGCTCGCTGCGGCCTTGCATGGGACAAGGCGCGTCTTGGCGCGCCGAGGAGTGGGCGGGTAAGAAGGTTGCCTTTTTGCGCATCCTGCGGGGTATTCTGAGGACAATAGATCACTTACGCTGCCCGCGGCGAAATTTTCCGATGCCTGTTAGGGAAGGCGGAGGAGCTCAATGGAGGAGCGGGAGAAAACCCGGCGGGTTTATACGATCAAACGATGTTCGAGCGCATAGCGGGTCAGATCCGCAGTCGATTTCAGATGGAGCTTTTCCACGATGCGGGCTCGATAGGTACTGACGCTTTTCACGCTCAGCGAAAGTTCCTCGGCGATGTTCGTGACGGTTTTTCCCTGGGCGATCAAGCCCAACACCTGGAATTCGCGATCGGACAATCGGCTGTGGGGTGGCTGATCGACATCACCTTGCTGAAGTTGCGCGGCGAGGAGGTCGGCGACGGAGGACCGAATGTACTTTCCGCCCGCCATGATTTTCCTGACGGCCTGTACCAGCTCTTCGGGGATACTTTCCTTGGTCAAGTATCCTGCTGCTCCGGCCCGCAGGACGCGCACGGCGAATTGGTCTTCCGGATGCATGCTCAGCACGAGCACCGGAGTATCGGGGAAGCCGGCCTTCAACTCATGCAAGGCGTCCAGCCCGCTTCGACCCGGCATCGTCAGATCCAGCACGATCAAATTCCACCGGCGTTTTCCTGCCAGTTCGAGTAATTCAGGGGCAGTGGCCGCCTCCCCGATAACCACTCCGGGGAACTCGTCGGTCAGCACCTGCGTCACCCCCCGGCGCACGAAGGGATGGTCGTCGGCGATGAGAATGCGCATCAGGCGACTCCTCCCTTCAATGGCATGCGAACCGTCACCGTGGTTCCCTTTCCATCCGTTCCCTGGATCGAGATATCCCCACCCCACTGCGCGGCCCGTTCACGCATCCCGAGCAATCCCAGGGAGGTGCTGTCGGCCGATGTGAATTCGGAAATGCCGCGACCGTTATCCGACACGTGAAGAAGGAGCCAGCCGGAGGAGATGCTCAGCTGGATACGGATATGGGAAGCCTCCGCATGACGCACCACGTTGGTCAGGATCTCCTGGTAGATGCGGAAGATGGCCGTGGCCTGATCCGGTCCAAGGGGTATCGGCGCCGACGGCATCGAGCAATCGCATCGTATCCCAGTCCGCTTCTCGAAATCACGCGACTGCCAGTCGAGAGCAGCCGCGAGACCCAGTTCATCCAGCACACCGGGCCGCAGCGCGGTTGCAATCGCGCGCACGGTCTGTATCGTGACATCGACCTGCTGCATCGTTCCCTGAATGCGTTCCAGCATCCGCGCCCGGTTTTCGGCCGTTTCCGGAAGGGAAAGCCGCCTTGCCACCCAGGATAAATCCAGCTTGAGGCCGGTCATGGCCTGTCCCAGTTCGTCATGGACTTCGCGGGCGATCCGGGCTCCTTCCTCTTCACGGGCCGAATGCAGTCGCGTCGTCAAGGCACGCAGTTGATCCCGGGACAGGCCGAGCTGAAGTTCGGCTTGTTTGCGCTGGCTCATATCGACCATGAGGCCGAGCAGTCCGCAAATGGCCCCGCCTGGATCGCGAAGGGGAGTCGTTGACAGGCTGATATAGACCGGAGTCCCATCCTTCTTGTATCGCACAATTTCGAGATCAGTAAACGCTTCGTCCTTCATCACACGTTCCCGCAAACCCCGGTGCTCGGCCGATTGCTCCGGCGCCACGGTGGGAAGCGGGCGTCCCAGCACTTCGTCCTCCCTCCAGCCGAAAATCTGTTCCGCCGCCGGATTCCAGAGCCGGCAGAGCCCGTCGGCGTCGAGGATCATGATCCCGACCGGCGACGCGCGGACCAGCGCCGTCAGCCGGTCATTGACCTCCCGGAGCTGGTCCTCCATCTCCTTCCGGTCGGTGATGTCGAGCCAGATGCCAAGAATTTCTTTGGACTGGCCGTCAGACGTCGCTTGAATGACCGCCTGGTCGAGAAACCAGCGATAGGTCCCATCGGCGACTTGCCACCGATATTCAACATGAAGCGCTCCCAGTTCAGGAAGTCGTTGGAACGCGCGAAGGATCCGGTCGCTGTCATGCGGATGGAGGCGAGCCGACCACAGCCCGGAATCTTTCAGAAACACCTCGCCGGAAAAGCCGCTCACATGTTGGGCGGTGTCGCTGATCCAGAGCGCGCCGAAATCCCCCGATGCCTTCGCCGAATAGATCACCACCGGCAGCGCCCGCATCACCAAGGTCTGTTTCGTCAGGCTTTCTTGCAAGGCTTGCTCGGTCCGCCGGCGGGCTGTCAGTCCCCGGCGATAGACCGTTCCCATGACCAGGACGATGACCACGGCGAGGGCGCTGCCGGCTTCCGCCACCGTAATCGCCGAATGGGCGAGCGCCGTCGTTCGAGTGGAATGTTCCAGCAGTTGAACTCGTTCCGCTTCCCGCATGTCGGTGATCAACGCGCGGATACGGTCCATCTCCTGTTTACCCTTGCCGGAAAGCAGCAATTCCTTCGCCGCGCTGAAACCCTGCGAGCGACGCAACTCGATCGACTCCGCGGCGAACGCCATGCGAGACTTCACGAGACCGATGAGTGCATCGATCTGCGCGCGCAGCTCAGGCTCGTCGGCCTTGAGTGCCGTGACATGTGCCAACCAGTTGTCGATATGGTTCGTGGCTCTCTGGTAGGGCTCAAGGAAAGAGGGCTCTCCCGTAATGATATAGCCCCGCTGGCCGGTTTCGATTTCCTCCACGAGTGAGAGAATGCGCTGCAGGCTGCCCCGAACGTCGCGGCTGTGAACCGCCTGAGCCGAGCTGTGAATGAACTCGGTGGAACTGCGGTAGGAGAAGAATCCAATGCCCAGTAGCAGCGACAGCACGAGCGCAATGGCGAATTCCGTCTTCCTCTCAAGATTCCGCTGCATCACGTCCGTTCGTAGAGAGCCCGTTCAGCCGGTGGAAGGGCCGATCCTGGTCGGATCGGCAGGGGCCATCCTGTTACCGACGTGGCCGGACCAATCTTCGCGAGCTTGCCGACCATTCGAGAGGCAACATGCGGCATTGGACGTTTGCGGGAGGAAGATGTGTCTTGAGCCATTACCATGTGCAACTGAATCTGCTGTTTCCTGGTTCAGATGGAAAGAAAACGACGGGTTGCTTCGCCCGGCATCCTAGTGCGTTGAATCGGTCGCCGCTATCAGCGTTCATGTAGTTTGAATGTGGGACTGCGCCTACAGGGTCTCTCAGCAGAGTGCGCAGGGACGCCGTTCATCATCGCTATGAAGCATCACGAGATCCCGTTTAAAATCGCGAGGCCTGCAGCTGTATGTCCGCCCTAGCCCAGGCCAGCCGAAACGCTTCTTCCGTGGCAGTGAGATCCTGCTGCTTCTGCTGAGCTTTCAGGCTTTGCATGAGGCCGAACAAGGCCCACCCATTGTGCGGATGCTGCCTGAGGTCGGTGCGATAGACCTGTTCCGCCTCAGTGGGCCGCCCGGCCTGCAACAGAACGGCGCCCAGCGAATGGCGCACGGGCACGTGCCACAGGGGCGGTTCATAATATCTCAACCTATCCTCGAGCTGTGCCGCCTCGTTGAGTCGTTCGATAGCCGGTTCAAACTGTCCCCGGCGCGCGGCCACTTCACCGGCCAGCACCAGCTTCGCGATGTCCACCAGGTCGACGACTTTGGTCCCGCCGATGATTCGGTCCTTCGGGAGAGAGTCAGCCAGGGCCGCCAATGCCTGCTGTTCTTGCTGCGCCTCATCGAATCGCTTCATGGATGCCAACGCGATGCCGCGCGCATAGTGCCGGATAGCCGCCGTATAGCTCAGTTCCGCCGGCGGTGAGGGGAGGGCGAGAATGTCATCCCATTTACCGAACCGTACCAAGGCAAAGGGCAAGGTTGACGTAAATTCTTCAAGCGCCGGCACTTGCTTGGCTGTGTCCCAGGGCGCGAGTTCCTGCAAATCATGGGCTGCCTTGATCGCCTCCTGGCTGCGTCCTTCCATGGTCAATGCGCTCCAGAGAAAATGCACGTTGTGCGGGTAGTAACCGATGGGATAGATGCCGGAAAGCTTTCGGTGGGCCAGATAGTCATGATCGACCGATGTGGCGTGGACATTTCGTTCGACGGCTTCCTTATACATGCCCAATCGCAAATAGATATGCCCCGGCATGTGGACCAGGTGCCCGGCTCCCGGCGCCAAGTCCGGCAAGCGTTTGGCGCAAGGCAAGGCACGTTCCGGCCTGGATGACGCTTCCACCGCGTGAATGTAGTAATGGCAGGCTCCCGGATGGTCGGGATTGATCTGCATTGTCCGTTCGAGGGTTGCCACAATATCAGTCGCACGGCCCTTGGGGTTCCCTTCGGATGTCCAATAGTCCCAAGGCTGAAGGTCCATCATCGCCTCGGCGTACAGAGTGCCGGCGTCGGCATCCTTGGGATAACGCGCCCACACCTCGGCCATGGCAGCGGCATAGGCGGCATCGAGCGCCTCCCGCTTGGCATCCGGCGCGACGGAATAGCGGGTGACAAGCGCCTCGATATAGGCCTGTTCCTCCGGTGTCGCGTTCTTCGCCAACACGCGAGCTTTGTGAACCGCCTCATGCGCCCGCTTTTCGGAGGCGCGGTCCATGGGAAGGTTGATATTGGGTCCCAGCGCCAGCGCGATACCCCAGTGGGGCATGGCCGCCTTCGGGTCGTGCCGCGCCGCCTCCTGGAATGAATTGACGGCCTCCTCATGATTGAACGCAAAGACCAGACGCAATCCCTGATCGAAATACTGCTGCGCCTTGGGAGAGGCGGTGGTGATAGGGTGGTGCAGGTCCCCGAGATTCTCAAATAGAGGAGTACTGCTTTTCCCCTCTGCCTGGGCCGGTTTCTGGCCGGATCCGGAGAAGCAGGCCGAGAACAGCAACAGGATTCCAATGGCGGACAACGATCCTTGCCACGTGCGCTGATTCATGATCATCACCTTCTTTGGGTGTTCCGGCCATCGCCGGCACACATGAATGGAATTGAAGACAGGGCGACATTCTACGTTTTTTGGCCGGCCCGGTCCATCGCTGTGAAGGCTATTTCTCATGTTCCCGTCCGTGATGCGGAAGGTTTGCTTCTGAACTTCTGAAAGATCAAAATTGAGCGAAAGCCGGCTATGCCAATCAGTACATTCGGAGGTAAGGAATGAAGATCAATGCGATCCTGCTTATGCTGACGATGATCCTGCTGCCGGCGCTGAGTGACGCGCGCTGCCGGACAGTGGGCGAAAGCGCCAGTCTCGGAAGCGAATATGGCACGTTCCCGCTGTACCCGGCGGAACTGGTGGTGGAGGCAGGCCAGAAGCGGGATAGTGTCCCGCTGCAATGGGTGGGTTATGGCATCGGGCTGCCGCTTTTCGTGGTGGCGATGCCGTTCGCCATGCTCGGGGCCGGTGTCGGCGCCCTGTCGCATCCCTGGACGAAGTGCACCGAGATGGAAGGACGATTGCCGATGACGGAAGCCGGGAGTCCTGAGTCCGACCACTAGGGCCGAGGCTATCTCAGGGCCTCGTCACCGAAACACATGGCGTTCAGAAATGCGGCGAAGAAGGGAGGGATGTATCGCAGGCTTCAGTGCACGTTTGCATCATGACTTCGCGGACCTGCGCCGGTGAAAAGCGCGAGGCGGCGGCGTAGACCTGCTGATACCAATTCAGCACCGGCTCATCGTCATTGGCCACGGCCTGCTCATAGACAAATCGGCAGAGGGTGAGAAAGGCGGAATAATCACGAGACAGCCAGGACGCGGCCAAATCCGGCAGAGGCGCATCCTTGACCGTGCCCCAGGACCAGGCGCGCGGGAACCCGTACTGCAACGGTGAAATCACTCCGCTGGTTTCCACGACCAAGGGTGCGACGACGTCTGCAATGGTCTGCTCGCCGCAGAGTGACGCCTCCCGCACGAAGACACGGGTGGGATGCTCGAGCAGCGCCGGGATCGTGGCGAGGTCGATCTGCACGTCCATGACATCCTTATACAGATCCCTGATTCGAACGGCCTCGAACAGCGCCGCCGCATTTTCCTCGCCGTCCGGCAACGAACCGTCCAGCGTACGCCGAGCCCTGCCGACCGGTTCGAGCGGATGGAGCTGCAGCAATTTGGCGCCTTGTTCGGCGGCGAATTGCGCGACCCATTCCAGTTCATGCACATTGTGGAACGTGAGCGTGAAGATGAACCCGAAAGGAATGCCGGAGGCGCGCAAGCCTTCGAGCCTGGCGCACATGTCGTCGAACGCCCGAGGAGAATTGCGTATGAAATTATGCGACTCGGGCAGGCCATCGAGGCTGATTGCGACCAAGTCGCAATCAGCCGATACGATGTCCAACTGGCGTTGATCAAGCAGCATGCCGTTCGTCGTGACGGTCGTAACGAGCCCCGCGGCGTGCGCGACGCGAAGCAATGTTCCGAGCGCAGAATACAACAGCGGTTCTCCGCCCGACACCGACATGACTTTGTACCCGATGGCGGCGGCATCGGCAACGACCCCGCGCAGCACCTCGATATCCAACTGTTCGGTCACCGAAGGGCCGGAGTCGGAATAACAATGCAGGCACTGCAGGTTGCAGCGTCTGCCGGGGTGCACTTGCAACGTCGGGTATCGGCCGGCCGGTCCTTGCATCGAGAGACTAGCTTCGCAGTGTGAACTTGATCTGCGCGATGTCAGGCCGCGGAGTGCCGTTGATCAGAATATGCAGGTCGCGCAATTCCTTCAGCTTGGTCAAGGCGCCCACATTGGTTTTGAAGTTGGCGACGCCGGTCTGCACGTTGCCGATGATCACTTCCGGGTGCGGGGTGCCGACTTCGTGCCAGTCGATGACCTTGATGCCCTTCAGTTTATTCTTGATCGCTCCCGCCGCCGTCCCGATTCTCACAGATCCACGTCCGCTTGGTTTCTTCGCCATCAGGAACCTCCTTGTGTGTTGTTATCCGTGCCCACGCTGAACTGGTTGTCAGCGCCCTGCGCACCATACAACTTCTTGATTCAAACGACAAGCATTTCAGTCACAAGGGGGTCCCTCAGGAACTGGAATCAGCGGGCGATCGTACCGGTCGGGACGGTGAAACCATTAGGCCTATGGTCTGCGAGGTCTCTTACGTAGTATTCTTCGCGGTAGTATGGCGGATTTTCGGTCGGAAGGCCGGATGGAACTCCAGGCGGGGGCTCGGCCCTGGTTTGGCTTTGAGCCGGGACCGAGGTTTCGAACGAGTGGATCGGTGATGGATATCGGGGCCGGGGTACCGGCTCGGAACTACGGCTCCGCTTGCTTGCTCCAGTATTTCAAAAAGGGAGCGATGGTATCGATAGGGATGGGGAAGATGGTGGTGGAGTTTTTCTCGGCAGGCGTTGCGAGGCCTCGAACTCGCCTTCGGCATGGATCACTTTCGCCCGGCGTTCCCGCTCCGCTTCCGCTTGGCGCGCAATGGCGCGCTGCATTTCCTGCGGCAGGTCCACATTCTTCACTTCCACGGCGGTCACCTTCACCCCCCAGGGCTCCGTCTGCTGGTCGATGATCCGCTGGAGATCGGCGTTGATCTGCTCCCGTTTCGAGAGAAGGTCGTCGAGCTGGCTCTGCCCCAGCACGCTGCGCAGAGTCGTCTGAGACATCATGGAGGTGGCATAGAGGTAATCTTCGACTTGAATGATGGCTCGCTCGGCATCCACCACCCGGAAATAGATGACGGCGTTCACCTTGACGGTGACGTTGTCCCTCGTGATGACGTCCTGAGGGGGCACGTCCATCGTCACGGTCCGCAGGCTGACCCGAACCAGTTTGTCGATGAACGGGATGATGATCACGACACCGGGGCCGTTTTTCCCGACCAGGCCCTTGGCCAGTCGGCCCCATCGGAAGATCACGCCCCGTTCGTATTCCCGGAGCACATTGAATCCCATCATGATCAGGACAATCACGAGAAACAGGAACGCAAAGGGACTTGCGAACGGACCCATATTCAGACCCCCTTCCTCGAAACGGGTTTCACGGACAAGCGTAAACCATCGATCCGGATGACTTCGGCTTCATCGCCGGGCTGGAGCGGCTCGTCGCTCACGGCTTCCCAGAGTTCGCCCCGGACGGCGAATTGTCCCGCGGGAGCCAGCGGCGTTTTGACGACGCCTACCAGACCGATCATTTCCTCGCGGCCGGTCACCGGCGGGCGCCGCATCGCCTTCACCCCCATTCCGACCATCAAGAAGGAAAAGGCGGCGGCCAGCCCGACGACCGGCAGGATGACCGACCAGGAAATTTGAAGAAACTCCACATCGGTCTTGATGAGCATCACCGATCCGAGAATCATCGAAATGATTCCGCCGATGGCCAACAAGCCGAAACTGGTCACGGTGGCTTCCAGGATGAGCAGCACGATCCCGAGGAGGAACAACAGCACGCCCGCGTAATTCACCGGCAGCTGCTGCAAAGAATAAAATGCGAGGATCAGGCTGATGGCGCCGACAATGCCGGGTAACAACGCTCCGGGGTTATACAGTTCGGCGATGAGTCCGACGGTGCCGAGCGTCATAAGTACATAGGCTATGTTCGGATCGCTGAGCGTTTTGAGAAATTCCAGTCGCAGGCCCATGGGGAATTCACGCACAGTCGCGCCGGCTGTGCGCATCACAGTGGGGCCGGACGAAAGCGGGATACTGCGGCCGTCCAGCTGCTTCAGCAAGCCCGGCAGGTCCTCGGCCACCAGATCGATGATCTTCAGCTTCAAGGCTTCCCGTTCCGTCGCGGACAGGCTCTTACGGACGGCATCTTCCGCCCAGGCGGCGTTCCGCCCTCGTTGCGAGGCGATCGATTTGATGTAGGCTACGGAATCGTTCTCCACTTTTTCCTTCATCGTCTTGTCCATCTCGCCGCCCAAAGCGACGGGATGGGCGGCGCCGATGTTCGTCCCGGGCGCCATCGCCGCCACATGCGCAGCCATCGTGATGAACACTCCGGCCGAAGCGGCGCGCCCGCTGGAAGGCGACACGTACACGACCACGGGAATGGTGGCGCTGGTGATGTCCTTGATGATAAGCCTCATCGACGTATCGAGGCCACCCGGCGTATTGAGGCGGATGATCAAGGCCTGAGCCCCGCCTTCTTGCGCGGCCAGAATCGCATCATGCAGGTACTCGGCGGAAACAGGAGTGATGACTCCATCATAGGTGGCGAGCAGCACGGTCGGCTCGGCCCGCACAGCCGGCGTTGCGGCGAACGAGGCAGTGAATAGCGCAAAGAGCGTGACAGTCAGCTGCAGGAACAGAAGCAGGGAACGACTACGCTGGAATTTCATCGACGCGCCCCTCCCGGCAGGCAAAGGTTCAGGGAGATGACCGAACGTTTCCAGGATACGAGCCACTACATACTCAGTCAAGGAAGGGGAAGCGATGGGAATGTACGCCGAGACAGTCGTTATGGCCGCCGGCGGCTTGGGGCAGGGTCGAGCGAAGATTGGGGCCAACGCCCACGGGCTTTCGTTGAAGTGCTGAGAATGCGTGACAGCGTTCCTTCATCATCCTCATCGTAGATGTCGCCGACGACCTCTTCGAGAATATCCTCCATGGTGACGATGCCCAACCGCGTCCGTTCCGCATACACGATTCCCAGGTGGACGCGACGGTCCTGAAGGAGCTTGAGGCCGGTGAGCAGCGGGGTCTTGGCCTGGAACTCCACCACCGGACGAACGAGAGCAGGCCACTGCTCGCCCCCTGTGGCGCGCAGCGCGATAAATTCCTTTGTGTTTAAGATTCCCGCGACAGCGGCGCCCTTCATCACCGGGAGGCGGGTGTGCCCGGATCTGATCACGATGGTTTCGACCTCTTGCGCGCCCTGCTCGACATCCACTGTAATGACCTGCTCCCACGGGAGATAAATATCTTGGACCCGTTTCGTTTCAAGATGGACGAGGTTGAGGACATATTGACGATGTTGCGCGGATAGTGAACCGAGCGCGACCGTGTCAGTCGTCTCTTCTTTAGACTCCCCTTCGCCGCGGCCTGTGGGCCAGAGGCTCAGGAGCGCAAGCAGCCGTTTGGTAGACCACTCCAATAGGGTCACGAGCGGACCAAGAATTTTGTCCGACAATGAAAGCCAGGGTGCGGCCCTCAAGGCAAAACCAAGCGTATGTTTCAGGGCGAGGGTCTTTGGAACGAGTTCGCCGACGACGACGGTAAAATAGGTCAACGGCAGCACGACGATCCCGATGGCAATCGTATCGGCGGTATTCTCATTGACTCCAAACCAGGCCTCGATGGTCGGACTCAGTTCTTCCTCCGCTCCGGCCCCGCCGACTGCGCCGGCCAATGCCGCCACCATGGTGATGCCGATCTGAATGACGGACAACGTTCGTTCGGGATGCTCCCGGAGCCGGAGGAGCAACTCGGCTTTTTTGTGCCGCTGACGCACCAATTCACGAAGGCTCGGTTTACTGACGGCGACGAAGGCCATTTCCGCGCCGGCAAGCAGCGCGTTGATCAACAGACAGAGTACGATGATGCCGGTCTCGATCATCCCTCGCCATCCTTTTTGTGCGTAAGTTGAGTCGCACAGGCCAGGGTGGCAAACCGGCTATTGATCATGGCAAAGGCTCTTTTCGAACGAATGCCTCACGAACCGTTGTGCTGATGAACGAGCTCAATCCCAAGCCTTTTCGAGCCAACCGCTTCATATGCTCGATGTTATGCGAGCCGGCGCTTGCATAGTCGTACACATAGACCGTTCCCTCGGAGAATTGAACCTTGACGAAGTCCGGTCCGGTTTGATAGGCCACCACGCCCGAGTTTCGGCTGAGATTCTTATAGCGTTTCATGTTCGTCCGTCCTCGGAATCGGCTGTCCTATGGACCTGGCCTGGAAACCATAGCAGGAGATGCCTCTGCCATGGCATGACTAATCCTAGCTGGTACGGGCATCGAATAACACCCAGAGACCGATGGCGACAAATCCCACCCCCGCCACGAGTTTCAGCATCCTCGGCGAGACGTATTGAGCAAGCTGTGCGCCCGCCAAGACGGCGATCAGGCTGGAAAGCACGAGCGCCGCGGAGGATGCGGCAAACACACCGAGTTTGCTCACGCGTTGATCGGCCGCAAACAAGAGCGTGGCCAGCTGAGTCTTGTCTCCCAGCTCCGCTAGAAACACCGTCACGAAAATCGGCCACAGCGTCAGCATCGAAAGCACTCCTTATCTGTGAACAGGTTCCTGTCAGCGATTTGTAATCGGCAGAAGCAGATGAACCATCCTTGCTCATTTATAATTTCTTGGTATAGGCGACGAGTTGATCGAGGGCCTTGTTCCAGCCTTCGTGGAACCCCATTTCTTCATGCTTCTTTCGGCCTTCATCATCTTTATGCATGGCGACGGCAGTATATTTCGTGCCCTTTTCGTACGGCTCCAGCGACAGTATCGCCGTGAAGAGAAATGTCCCGCATTCCGCTGCGTCGGCGGATGAGGATGGCGCCGGCCGGTAGCCAGGCGCAAGGGCATTGGTCCAGACGAGTTTTTTATGCGGGATGACTTCGAGGTAACAACCGACATTGGGGAACTCTTGCCCCTCCGGTGAGCGCATGACCGTTCGAAACATTCCCCCAGGACGAAGGTCGATTTCGCATGCCACTGTTTTCCACGGTTCGGGAGTGAACCAATGGGTGACATGCTTGGGAGTCGTCCATGCAGACCACAGGAGGGACGGCGGCGCGTCGACGATGCGTTCAAGGATGAGATCTAGTCGAGGGTCGGGTTGATAAATGGGTGGCGTCATAATTTTTTCTCCTTCATGGTTTTCAAGTAGCCGTCCAATTGATCGAAGCGGAGATTCCCGCATCGTGCGTTTTAATCTACAGGTGCTGTACGGTGAGCCTCAGAGCGATGCGAGAACGCCGCTGGCGGACCTTTTCCGCATCCTGCTAAAGACGCGATAAAGCCTTTTTCGCAACGGCTTTCACCTTGTCTTCATCGCCCGGTGATTGTTTCACGGTGACTTCAAGCGTCACCTGGCCTTTCTTGAGGTAGAGCTCGATGTAAGGGATATCCTTATTGCGAGTCATGAACGCTCCCTCGCCCAAACCGGCGACAGGCGACTGCGTTTTGATCGACTGGCGCGCGCGCTCAAGACCGCCGGCGGGAAATACCCACAACTCCAGAGCATCCTTCTCGTTCACAAATTCGAAATTGCAGATCCGCACCCGTTCCTCGCGGCTCGATATAGGAGCGCCTTTCATTTTTCCGATAATCTCTTCGACCTCGGCCTTCGTGATGAGGCTGCAGGGATCCACGGAGGGCTCATCGGCCGCATAGGTCGCACCAGCTGCCAGCATGAAGTAGAGCCATGCGCAGGTGATTGCAGATATATTCGATAGGCTCATTGACATTCCTTCTCGCATGGTCATGCCACGGTGACTCGCATGGTAGCACAGAGAAACCGTAGACTGAGAATTGTCAGGCGGTGTGAAGCGGGGTGACTGGATTGGACAAGTTAGCTATTTTAGGTATATTGTATCAAACAAGAGGGAATTTATGACAGAGCTGACCTACCGGAACAGTCTCGGCCAACTCGTAGATATGTCGACCGTGGCAGCTACGAAAGTGAAGAATGAATTCGGGACCATCCTTGAGCAGGCAATGCATGGCGTGGCAGTGGCCATTACCCGTCATGATCTGCCGAAGGCCGTGCTCCTGTCCTATGATGAATTCGTCTCGTTAGTCAAAGATCGAGCGCCTCAGCTCGATGAGCTCACTGCCGAGTTCGATACGTTGTTGGCCGGCATGCAGCATGCGAAGGCCAGGCGGGGCATGGCTGATGCGTTCAATGCTTCTCCATCACAACTCGGACGCGCCGCCGTCAATGCCGGGCGCAAGAACCGCCGACCGTCATCGAAGCAGCCCCCTCGAGCATCCCGCGCTCGCCGTGCAAAATGACTGTTCAGAGACAGCCTCGCCTCTATGTGATTTCAGGGGTGAACGGTGCAGGCAAGAGCAGCATAGCCGGCGCAACCTTTCGTGCCCTCGGAAGCGAATACTGTAATCCCGACGAAGCCGCTCGCCGACTGATAGAAGTCAATCCTGGCCTGACTCAGAAGGCGGCCAACAGTCTAGCCTGGCGGCAGGGCGTGAGGTTGCTGAAGCGGACGGTTGAGGAACGTCTTGATTTCGCCTTCGAGACGACACTCGGCGGCAATACGATTGCGCATCTTCTCGTCCAGGCAGCTAAGCAACGGATTGAACTTTACATCTGGTACGTCGGTCTATCCGGCCCGGACCTGCATCTTGAACGGGTGCAAGCCAGGGTCCGCCGGGGAGGTCATGACATTGCTGAGAAGGATATTCGCCGGCGTTATGAGCATAGCCGACTTAACCTCATCAGCCTCCTGCCTCACCTCACCGCCTTGCGGGTCTATGACAATAGCGAGGAGGCCGATCCGGCTGCTGGAGAGGCGCCCTCGCCCAGGTTGGTGCTGCGGTTGGAACGGGCGAAGATTTTCGCTCCGACAGACCTCTCGCGCACACCGGACTGGGCCAAGCCGATCGTCGCCGCCGCCATCAAGTTGTATCAGGCTTGAGCGGCCAGGGCTTTGCCCAGTTCTCTATCATGTCGCCACACTCTATGGTGAGTGGTCGTACAGAGCGATATCCTGCGCTCCGGGCTTAACTTCCCCTCCGCCCCGGCGCTCGTAAATGCAATCCTCCACTCGAAACCTTCTACCTAATCAGGGAGCAATAAGGAGCTATATGGAAATTACAAGAACGGCACGTGAATGGACAATCGGCGAGTCGCGCATTCGATGGAGCGCTGTATTCGCCGGGTTCGTCGTCGGAGTCTCAGTACAGATGGTCCTGACGCTGTTGGGATTGGCCATCGGCGCCTGGTCAATTGACTTGCACGAATCTCAACCGGGGGAGGGAATTCCTCTCGGCACCGGAATCTGGACGGGCCTGTCGATGTTGATCTCGGCCTTCACCGGAGGTTATGTGACCTCGCGCCTCTCCGGGGCGCCTCTGCGTTCCGACGGAATGTACCAGGCGGCGGTCGTGTGGGGTGTGACGTGGCTGGTCTTTACGTGGTTGACCACGACAGCCATGGCGACGATGATCGGCGGGTTATTCAGCGCATTCGGATCGGGCCTTCAGTCTATTGGTCAAGCGGCCGGACAAGGAGTCAGCGCAACTGTCTCCAAGGCGGTGGACAAAACAACGGCGAACGCCAATGTCACCTCCGAGGGACTGAGGAAACAAATCGAGTCCATTTTGCAAGCGACACAAAAACCGGAGTTGCAGTCTGGTGAGATGAGGAAAGACGCGGGAACGGTCACGGATAAGGCCCAAAGCGGCCAATCCCTCAGTCAGGTGACTGATGCGGGAGTTTCTGAACTGAAAGAGAAGCTGGCCGCGCTGGATCGGGAAGCCGCGATCAATGTCATGGTCAATAAGTTCGGTATGTCCCAGGCGCAGGCGCAGGAAGTTGTCCAATCCTCTATCGGCATGATTGAGCCGTTGAAGGGAAAAGCGCAGGACGTGAAAGACAAGTCTGTGGCCATGGCGGATACGACCATTAAGAACCTCGCATCCGTTGCCTGGTGGATGTTTGTGCTGGCCATGCTCTCTCTCGGCGCCACGCTCGGTGGCGGTGCATTGGGGATTCGCCAGGAATTCAGGATGGAAGTTGAAGGCCGACCAGGGCTGAGACCGGCCCACGCCGGCGTGTAACAGGGCTGTAATGGAATGAGATAAGGGCGGGGAGGGACGTAGATCCTCCCCGCGATCGTCCATGGGAAAGGAGCCGGGCAACATGCCGACCAATACAGTCCGCGTTCACAGCGTCCTTCGCGCAACACCTGAACGCCTGTACCGGGCATTCCTCGATGCGGATGCGATGGCGAAATGGCTGCCGCCGAACGGGTTCACCGGGAAAGTGCATCAGATGGACGCCAAGGTGGGCGGCGCCTACAAGATGTCGTTTACCAATTTCACCACCGGTCAGAGTCATTCATTCGGCGGGAAATATCTCGAACTGGTGCCTCACGAACGCATCCGCTACACGGGCAAATTCGACGATCCGAACCTCCCGGGAGAAACCGCCAAGAATCTTTTCACCTGCGGCCTAGTCTGCAGACTTCTGAAGAAATAGGCCCTTCCGTCGGCTTCACCAGTTAGAATTCCCGCAACAGTCGCCCCGCGCCGCCCAACGGACTATCAAATCCGTTTTCCCGTAACGCATACCAAAAAGTCACTGCGTTGATTCCCAATATTGGAATTCCAAGGACTGGTTCCAACTTTTCGCTCACGTCGAGCAAGCTCATGTTCGTGCCGCACTGCACGACGGCATCCAGTCGATGTTCGTCCTTCGCCAGCAATTCCACAATGGCCTTCTCCTTGGCCCAGTCTGGAACATGCGCGATATGCAGCGCGTGGGCGCAAGAAAAGCCGACGCTGGATACCACCTCAAATCCCAAATCGGTGAACATCTGAGTGGCGAACTCATTCCCCTTCTTATCAAACGGAGTCAGGATCCCAATGCGCTTCGCGTCGTACTTGGTAAGGGCGGCTTGTATCGCATCATGCCAGGTTGCCCAGGAGAGACCAGAATAGGCCTCGATGTCGGCCATCGGCGCCCGGATCTGTTGAATGCCCCCGATGATGTGTTCCAGACTCATACCCATGATCATGTACTGTGGTTCTGCCAGTAATGCCACATCAACCGCCGTCCGCAAGCCGCCCAAGAACTGTTTCCTGTATTCCATCAAGTCCGTTTCCGTCTGCAGTCGCGGCGTCGGCGTCAGGACATTGGTCGTATGGAGCCCGACCCCTCGTAATGCCGAGGGTTCCTGGTTCTTGAGCACAATGCTCCACAGGTCGTGCTCCATGCTGGTGTTTGTCGCCGGAATCAGCAGCCCGAACTTCCGGCGAAAGCTTCGGACGTCGGGATAGCCCCGGGACCCATCGATGGCGCCGAAGCGTTCGGAAGGCTCTCCGTTGTGAATCACCCCTGGTGGCGCCAGAGCGGGCATCGGCGGACGGTTGACATCGGGAATCGTGAACGATCGTCCGGACAGCTTACCGGTGAGAATCCCGATGCCCTCGGTCGGCTCCATTTGACGGGTCAGTCATGTACAGCACTCCACCTGTTCACGTCATGTCTTCTTTCGAAGGAGAACCGCTTCCAGGCAGGAGCGCAGGAAATGCTTCCTGCACACGGATTCCCGGCAGCAGCATGCTCGATGGCTCGTCGTTACGCAGCGCACGTCAGGCGATCGGCCGGCGGGACTGCTCGGCCTTCCAGTCATCCGTCAAGACCCCTGCATACCCCCAGTTCTCTTCGGCGATCTCTTGAATGACGACGTGCGTGTGCTCGGGATTCTTCCCAAGGATGCGGACGAGCGACGCCGTCACATCCTTGACGAGTTTCGCCTTCTGGGCTCGGGTGGCGCCTGTGGTGATTTGGATATTTACATAGGGCATGAGAAATCCCTTTCGCCAGGGTGAATCGCCTGTAGGTAAGAGTGAGAGCATCCTACTTCTGTCGGTCGCTTTGGTCCATTGGTTGGTGCGGGATGCGGTTGGAGAGGAAGGCGTCGGGTAATGTGATTCTAGAACCTGCCCTCGCTTTCTGCGCTGACGCCTATTCTTATCCTGAAATTGCGGCGATCTCTTTGTCCCTTAGAATGCGTCGGGCGGGATGTCGTCCGAGGGGACGTCACGAATCTGAATCGAGTCGACCCGTTGCCGGGCCAGGACGTCCGAGATGATCACGACCTTGTCTCCAGCTTGAAACGCTTCACGTTCCTTGAGAATCCGGAATGCCGTTTGCAGAGTCCTTTCGGGGTCCGAACTGAAATCGATTTTGAAGGGAAAGACCGCGCGGTTGAGCATCATGGTCCGTCGCGGTTGGCTCATGTTGGTAAAGGCGTAGATGTTGGTTGAGAAAGGACGGCAGTTTGCGACGAGGTCGGCCATGAGTCCCCGCCTGGTGATCACGACGATGCCCTTGGCCTTGACCCCCTCGGCGAGCTGAACTGCCGCCGCCGCCAGTTGCTGCTTATTTCCCGCATTGCGCAGGTGTTTCGCAAACTGCAATCCGGGGATCGTTTCGGATTTCCGGGCAATCCTGCGGAGGAATTCGACGCACCTCACCGGATACTTCCCCACCGTGGTTTCCCCGGACAGCATGACGGCATCGGCTTCTTCGTAGATCGCGTTGGCAACGTCGGTGACCTCGGCGCGGGTGGGATGCGGATGGTGGATCATGGACTCGAGGAGATGGGTCGCCACGATCACGCGTTTTCCGTACTCGGCGCAGAGCCGCACGATCGTCCGCTGGACATTCGGCAGATCCTCCAGGTTGATTTCCACGCCAAGGTCTCCACGCGCGACCATAATGCCGTCCGATTCTTGGATGATGGCTTCCAGGTTCCGGACCCCTTCCTGGTCCTCGATCTTCGAGACGATCTTCACCCTCCCGACCTTGTCGCCCATGAGCGCCTTGAGTTGCCGGATATCCCCGGCCTCGCGCACGAACGACAGAGCGATGAAATCCACATCCCGTTCCAGGCCGAACAGGATATCCTTGCTGTCCTTTGGCGTGATCGCCGGGAGATTGACACGGACGCCCGGGAGATTCACGTGGCGCTTGCTCTTCAAGAGCCCACCGTCCAAGACACGGCAACGCATGCTGCGCTCTTGCTTCTCCAGCACCTCGAAATTGATCAGCCCGTTGTCCACGGTGATCCTGTCCCCCACGTCGACCGCCTCAAGCAAATCCGCATAGTTGATCTGGATGGAACTTTCTTCCACGTCCATGGGTCCGCGCGTCGTGACGGACACGATGTCGCCCTGCCGCAGATTAAGCTCGTTGGAGAGGTCCCCGGTGCGGATTTCAGGGCCTTGTGTGTCCAGAAGGATAGGGATGGGAAACTTCACTTTCCGGTTGAGTGTCTTGATGTGTTGGACGACCTTGGCGTGAGACTCGTGGTCGCCGTGGGACATGTTCAGACGGGCGATGCTCATGCCGGCCTCGTACAGCTTCTGCAGCATCTCGTAAGAGTCAGTGGCCGGGCCGATCGTGCAGATGATGCGGGTCTTTTGCATGTAGATCCCTGGGCAGTGACCGATCCCCGCGAATTGAGGTGTAATCGACAGACCTGATGACGAATTCGCGAGGGGTACGGGAAGAACCGGGGCCATTCTACTGATTATCGTAAGCCTCGTCTATCGTGGCGCAAGGGGCGGCCGCGACCCCTGTCTCGTGAAGCGTGGTTCGCGATCCTGGGCGATCGCCGCTCGCAAAAGACGAGCCATAATCGACGCGTGACGCATTCGATCCACCAAGGCGCCTTCTTCACTCGAATCGTTTTGCTCGCTTATAACTTTGTTGCCGAAACAATCGTCCAGCTGCGCACCGTGCGTCGGTACGTTCCAAGTGCGATGGTGAGCGCGATGAGGATCAGAATCGCCGCGACCGCGAACGTGACCCGCATACCGGTGGCAACGGCATCAGGACTCGCCGTTGCGATGTCGACCGTCGACGAGGCGGCCGCGAATACAGCGCCCATGACGGATGCGCCGGTGATCAGCCCGAGATTGCGGGACAGGTTGAGCAGGCCGGACATGACGCCCCGCTGGTCCGGGCGGATATCCGTCATGGCGGCGGTATTGTTGGCCGTCTGAAACAGCGCATAGCCGACTGTGATGAGGATGAGGGGGGCGATGTAGCCATAGATCCCGAGCGTCGCCGGCACCATGGAGAGCATGAAGGCTCCGGCCGCTATTCCGATGAGCCCAACGATGGTCATGCGTTGGGCGCCAAGGCGGTCCGCAAGGCGACCGGCCGGCACACCAGTCAGCGCGGCGAAGAAAGGGCCGACGGACAACACAAGCCCTATAAGAGCCGCGTTGAGCCCGAGGGTACGCGAGAGATAGAACGGTCCGACCACCAGCGTCGCCATCATTACCGTCGAGACGAGGGCGCTCATGGCCAGGCTCGCACTCAGCAGAGGATTCCGGAACATCGCTAGCCGGATCAACGGTGATTCAGCCCTGGTCTCGGCGAACGCGAAGAGGCCGGCTCCCAGTACGGCGGCCACCAGCAGCGCCATGTTGCGCGGTCCGAAACTGCCACGTCCGATCGTCATGGCGAGCGTATAGGCTGCGAGCGTCAGAGCAAGCAGCAGCGTACCCGCATGGTCGAACCCGGCCGGATCAGTCTTCAACGGGTGACTATCGACGGGCAGGTATCGGCGCACGAGAAGAAAAATCAGGAAACCCAGCGGCAGGTTGACCAAGAAGATTGCCCGCCAGCTGAGTTCGGAGATCAGAATGCCGCCGAGCGATGGGCCGA
>JAJFBJ010000221.1 GCA_020697375.1 Nitrospira sp.
TTGTCATGAGTCATCGAGTGCCGGTTGTGTGGGCGCCGCCTCTAGCCGGTTTCGCATAACCCACCCCTTTCACCCGCTCCGGGGCACGGAGTACGAACTGGTGACACGGAAGCTCACCTGGGGTGAGGATCGGGTCTTCTATTACGACGCTGCCGGTGGATTGAAGTCCTTTCTGACGAACGTGACGGACTTGCTGCCTGAGGACGCCTTTGAGCATCTTGCGGCTGGACGATCCGCTTTTCGCGTGGACGATCTTCTGGAACTCCGCCGTTCCATCGACCGTCACGGGCGGCGTGCTCGCGAAGCTGAAGATGCGTAATGGAAATCTTGCCGCATATGGAAAGAGAAAATACGCCGCACAAGGTCGGGGGATGTTGCTTCAGAATGCAGATATATCATGCATAATTAGCGGCATATCCCGCCAAACCGAGAGGAGATCATTTGTCTTGACAAGAACTCGCTATGGGCATAATAATATTTACATCTTCCCTGTTGAGAAATTGCATGCCAAAACTCAAGAAGCCAGATCAAAAGCTCCTCGAGCTCAAACGCACCGGCACTCTCAACCCTCACCCGGCCGCCGTCTCCGACATCTTGTTCCGCGAGAGTCCCTTCTTCGACTCCAAAGACCTTCTGCAGGTGCGCTACGAGATGCTCCGCCGGCACCGGGTAGATGGGGGCTCTGTCGTCGATGTCTCCTCGCTGTTCGGCGTCTCCCGCCCAACTTTCTATCAGGCGGAGGCAGCATTCGAACGGAGCGGCTTGACGGGTTTGGTCCCCAAGCAGCGCGGCCCCAAGGAGGGCCACAAGTTGTCCGCTCAGGTGATCGAACACGTGCGAACCCTGAAGGCTTCTTCTCCCGGGCTGACCACCGTCGAATGCATCCGGGCCGTGCAGGAGAGATTCGGGGTCACGGTTCATCGCCGCAGCCTGGAACGGGCGATGGCGGGCAAAAAAAAACCGCGCAAGCCGAGTTGAGATTGGCCTTGCCGACCACGGCCACCGACGCATACGAGGCGTTGCGGCGCGAAGTGCTTCGGCCCAACGGGCAGGTCGTGCATTCCGAAGGCAGAGGCGTCCTCATTCGCTGCGGCTTCGCAAAATGGGCACAGTCGCACCCCATGTTCGCGGCTCCGCTGCCGCCCGGTCCTCCTCAGTTGCGCGGCCAACCCGAACCAGCCATTCCCCCAGGCGTGGAGACCGAACTCGTCAAACTCGTCGCTGCTTTGATTCTCAGTATTCGACAGGAGGTCAGGCATGCCTGATCTGAAGATAACCAGCCAGCATCTGCAACGGGATGCTTACCTTTACATCCGCCAGTCCACGCCGCGCCAGGTAGTGGAGAACACCGAGAGCACGCAACGGCAGTACGCGCTGCGCGATCGCGCCGTCGCGCTGGGATGGCCACTGGACCGTATCCACGTTCTCGATAGCGACCTGGGCAAGTCCGGTTCCCAGTCGGCTGGCCGGGATGGATTTCAGCGGCTTGTCAGCGAGGTTGCTCTCGGCAAGGCGGGCATGGTGATGGGGCTTGAAGTGTCGCGGTTGGCCCGGAACTCCGCCGATTGGCATCGGCTGATTGAGCTATGCTCTCTCGCCGGGGCGCTCATTCTCGATGAAGACGGGATCTACGATCCGGCCAATTTCAACGATCGACTCCTGCTCGGCTTGAAAGGGACCATGTCGGAAGCAGAGCTGCATTTTCTGAAGGCGCGAATGAGAGGTGGCGCCATCAACAAGGCGCGACGCGGTGAGTTGGAAATGCGGCCGCCAGTCGGCTTGGTCTACCGGGACGACGGCGCATTGGTTCTCGATCCGGATACCGAGGTGCAAGCTGCGATTCGTTTGGTCTTTGAAACCTTCAGCAGGACCGGATCGGCCATGCAAACGGTGAAGGTATTTCACGAGCAAGGGCTGCGGTTTCCGCGTCGCATTCGCCAGGGGGTGGACAAGGGAGATTTACATTGGGTGAAGGCGGGGCATTCGCGGATCATCCAGATCCTACACAACCCGCGCTACGCTGGCGCCTTCGTCTATGGACGCGTCCGCACCCGCCGCTTGCCCGATGGCACACACAGCACCACGAAGGTCCCGCGGTCCGACTGGCAGTTTGTGATCCCCGGCATTCACGACGGCTACATCAGCTGGGAACAGTTTGAAACCAATCAAAAACGACTCGCCGATAATGCGCTAGGCTTCGGAGAGACTCGGAAGGCCGGTCCGGCGCGCGAAGGGCCGGCGCTTTTGCAAGGTCGTGTCATCTGCGGCATCTGCGGAGAACGGATGGGAGTTCGGTATAGCATCGCCTACCGGCAGTTGGCGCCCACCTACATCTGCCAAGAAGCATCCGTCCGCCGCGGAGAAAAGGTCTGCCAGCACGTCCCTGGGACTGTCGTTGATCGGGCGGTCAGCGACCTGCTGTTGGAACTGATGCAGCCGATGACCCTCGAGGTCGCCCTCGCAGTGCAACAGGAAGTCGAGTCGCGGATTACCGAAACCGATGCCTTGCGCCAGAAGCACGTGGATCGGGCGCGGTACGACGCCGAACTGGCCCGACGTCGTTACATGAAGGTCGACCCCGACAATCGGCTGGTGGCCGACAGTCTGGAAGCGGAATGGAATAACAAGCTCCGTTGCTTGGCCGAAGCGCAGGAGCAGTATGAGCGTCAGACCCAGAAGCAGCGGTTGCTGATAGATTCGCAGACGCGGGAGCAGTTGCTCTCCCTGGCCACGGATTTTCCGCGGCTCTGGAGTGATCCGGCAGTCGAACCGCGGGAGCGGAAACGGATTCTCCGCCTGCTCGTGGAAGATGTGACGTTGATTCATGGTGAGAGGATTCAGGTACACGTGCGCCTCCGCGGCGGCGCCACGCGCAGTTTCACCCTGGCCAAGCCGCTGCCGATTGCCCAGATCCGGAAGACGAAACCAGACGTGGTTGTCGAGATCGACGCTCTCTTGGATCACTACTGCGACCGCGAGGTCGCGGACATTCTGAATCAGCGCGGACGGCGGACCTGGCAGAACGAGCCGTTTAATCTGAAGAAGATCGCACATATCCGGCAGGCATTCAATCTGAAGTGCCGGTACAGCCGACTGCGAGCCCAGGGTCTCCTCACCGCCAAAGAGATGAGCGTTCGGCACGGCGTGACGACCACAACAATCCATCTCTGGGCGAGGGAGGGCCGACTGCAAAAGCATCGGTATGACAACGTCCGGCGCTGTTTGTATGAACCGCTGAGTAGCGGAGCTATTCTAAAGGGCCGGGGCGGCCGACGCCCCAAACAGCCGACTTTCACCGTTGCACAGGCGGGATGAGGTGCAGTATGAAACGTAAGCCTTAATCAGGCGCGGCGCGCCGCCGAGACGGCGGAAAGCGAGTTCGTGGAGTTCGGCCCAGACGCGCGTGTTCGATTGCCAGACGAGCAGGCGGACGGCTTTACGGCTGTGCCCCAGCGTGAGCACAAACAGGCGCGTGCGGCGATAGCGGCCGGCGTTCTTGTCGCGCACCATCGGCCCGGCGCCGTAATCGACCTGGGCTTCCTCGCCAGGCGGAGTGACGATGACGGCGCGGGGCTCGGTGGCAACACCGCCGCGCAGTTTACGGACAAACCGCTTGACGCTGGCGTACCGGCCGGTGAAGCCGTGGTCGTCGACCAGGTCCTGCCAGATCGCTTTGGCGTTGCGTCCCTTCCTGAGTGACAACTCAATGAAGTC
>JAJFBJ010000097.1 GCA_020697375.1 Nitrospira sp.
TTTATCGGACTGGCCGCGCTGATCCTGTTGCTGTTTTTCCTCTGGTGTCCGCCGGACGTCTGCCGGGCGTTGAATATACAGACCTATACGATTTCGTCGCTGGACGAATATCGAGAGTTTCTGGCGGACGAATCGGCTTTTAAGATCCACCACTCGGTTCGAGCAGTCCGCGTTGATTGTTCAGCTCTGCGCGACGATGTCGTGGCCGCTTTGGAAAAGGGCCGGCTGATCTTGGGCGTCAGCGAGTCTAATGGTGCGCAGGGGAACAGCCTTCAAGCCGGTCAGGTCAAGGCTTGGCACCAGGGACGGCTGTTGCATCTGGGCAACGGGACCTTTGAGAATCGCGAGGAGTCGGAAGCTTGGGGGGTGAAGATCCGGGAAATGCTCTCCGAGCGACAAGAACGCGAGCTGGCATTCCTGCCGCGACTATTCGGCGGCTTGATTATCCACGTTCATAACAAGGAGACCCCCGTCGTGCTGTTCTCTCGCAACCCCTGTATCTAGGAGGATGTGAGCCGCCGAGAAGCGCCCATGTTCACCGTGAGGAGGCGCGATGTCATTGCCCCTGTCGATCAGTCTATTCATCGCCGCCGGACTCTGCGAGATCGGCGGCGGCTATCTGGTCTGGTTGTGGTTTCGTGAAGGGAAACCTATCACGTATGCCGCGGCGGGAGCGTTGTTGTTGATCCTCTACGGAATCATTCCAACCTTGCAGACTGCCCATTTCGGGCGGGTATACGCGGCCTATGGCGGCATGTTCATCATCCTCTCGTTGCTGTGGGGATGGGGAGCGGACGGGACCAGGCCGGACCGGTTCGATCTCATCGGAGCCGCCATCTGCCTGATCGGCATGGCCGTGATCATGTACGTCCCTCGCTCAACGATGTAAGGGCGGCCGGCATCCTTGCACAATTTCGTGCCACCTGCCCAATCCATGCCTTCTCAACCACATCCCTAGCCTGCGCTCTCTCTTTACTATCCTCTACTTACCGCACATACCGGCTTGCGTCGCACCTGTCGATCCGTCGCCAAGCTTAGGGCTCAAGAGGTAAGTAACTAGGTACATATCTAGCGGTTGGCTCGCGGTGGAGGCGCGAGGATGAACCTATGAAATCGGGAGAAGGGAGGCATCTCATGGGAACATCACTACAGACTTCGTTCATCACGTCTGTACTCGCGCTCTGTCTGGCTTGGCCGGTGTTTTCTCAAGCCGGCCAGCCGATTCCCGAGGAACCAGGTGAGGAACAGCTCGTCGGCCAATCCTACGATACGATCATAGGGCTCTTCTTTCGCGAGTACTCGCTACGAGAGAACGGTCATGTGGATTACCGCACGGCCCGCCACATCCTGGGAATATCCTACGACGATCCGGCGGCCGAGGCATTGGATGTCGCGCCCTACCCGATATTCTACTGGTACGATCCCCATCAGGACGGACGGTGGGAAATATGGGTGGACCGCGGCGGAGAGGGGTGGACCGCGGCGGAGAGGGCCATCTCGCTGAAGCGGTTCGCTATGATTGGAAACAGGGAGAGGAACTGATCGCATTGAAGACTTGGTGAATATGGTGAGTAGCGCTCGTTGCACGGCCTCTCACCCTGCGTCACGGCCGTTCATTTTCACGTCGTGCGGCAGCGAAAAGCGCCGAGAGACAATGACAATTACAGGGTGGAACCGGCTGCTCGAAGCGCCTGTTGAATCGTTTCGTGGAGCTGCTCGATGGCGGCATCCTTGGCCAGGAATGAGACGGCGCCTGCTTCCCGCATGGAATGAGACGGCGCCTGCTTCCCGCATGACCTGCTCAACCTGCCGATTGTTGTGCACGGAGAGCCCGATGACCAGGATGGCTGGTTGCTCGGCCTTCAATATGTGCGTCGCTTCAATACCGTCTATGCCTGGCATATTCACATCCATAATCACGACATGCGGCGACAGGGCTTTAGCCAGGGTGATCGCTTGCGCGCCGTCCACCGCTTCTCCCACCACTTCAATATCGGGGTATCCATCCAGCACTGTGCGGAGCCCCTGGCGAAGCATGGCATGGTCGTCCACCAGAAGCACTCTGGTTCTCGCCGAATGGTCGAGGGCGCGAGAAGGGACCGTTGCCGGCCTATCCGCCGTCCTTGCGGTCTTGGGTCCGCTTCGTTCGACCGGATCGGCGCCCGCTGCCGTCTGGCTTTTTTCGAGATCCGTTCCCCCGGGATCATCTTCAGCCGGCGCATCTTCATAGGGAACGGCCAAAGTGACCTTCGTTCCGCCTCCCGGAGATGACTCGACCGTCATGTGCCCGCCCAAGGCATCCATCCGTTCTCGGATACTGAACAGGCCGAACATCGGTGTGGTGAGGTTCGCCGCGGCGCCGGCCGGGTCGAACCCGGTCCCCTCATCCGCGACCCGGACATGTAGCACATCTCCCTCGGTCCACACTGAAACCGACGCATGCAACGTTCCGGCATGCTTCGAGACGTTGATCAACAGTTCGCGAGCGGATTGAAAGAGCAACACCGCCTGATCTTCCCGCAACTGCACCTGCTCCAGGTCGCAATGCACGACTACCGTCATTTCCTGTCGCCGCATCTGTTCGGCGAGCCATCGGATCGCCATCACCAAGCCGAACTCTCGGAGCACGGGAGGGCTCAATTGGGCCACCAACGATCTGGTGTAGGTGAGCGCCTCGTTCAACATGTCGTCCAGCTCCTGCACCAGCCCCAGGGCCGGGCCGAGATCGCCACGTTTGGCTTGACCCACCTTCATACGGCCGAACACCAATAATTGCGCCAGATAGTCGTGGAGTTCCGACGCCAGTCGCTGTCGCTCGCGCTGCTCGGTCAAAGTCAGTTCAGAAGCCAAGGCTCGTAAACGCGTACGGGACTGCATCAACGCCTGGGTGCGCTCGGCCACCCGTTGTTCGAGTTCGATCGTCCAGCGCCGGGTTTGCTCTTGAGCCTTCTTTCGCTCGGTAATATCGCGCAATAATCCGGTGTACGTCACATCACCGCCCCGTTGGTTCTTACTGATCGACAGTTCCACCGGGAAGCGTGATCCATCCTTCCGAACTCCTGTCATCTCTGCGCCGATTACTTTGAAGGCCAGGCCGCTGATATCGAAATCGCTGGCCGGCGAGGTTTCGTGCTCGCTACTGTATGGGTAGGGCATCAGCATCATAATATGGCGGCCGAGCAAATCGTCGAGCCGGTAATCGAACAGGCGTTCGACGGCCGGATTGGCGCTATGGATGATTCCCTGCTCATCGATGATGATGATTCCGTCTACGGCGCCCTCCACCATGGCCTTGAGTCTGGACTCGCGTTCGGCCAGCGCCGATGCTGCCCGATGCCGTTCCCAGGCGATGGCGATGAGATGACACAGCGTTTGGAAAAACCCGATCTCCGCTTCGGTAAAACGATCCCTCCTGGTTGTCCCGAATGACAGCGTGCCCAGCACTTGCCCGTCGCCGGTCTTCAAGGCATGGCAGGCATAGGCCCTGATGCCTATGGTTCGCATGAGGTCGCCCTTGGGATCCGAGGCAATCTGGTCGCTGTCTGCCATCATCGACGTCCCACAGGCGGCCACATGCCCGCAGAAACTTTGCCCCCAATGGAGCCGCTGCGCTGCTTGCGCTACATATTCCGGCACGCCGACACCGGTGAGGAGATGGAGGTCTTTGCTTTTCTCGTCCACCACATAATTGAGACAGAGATTCACATCGAATTGAAACGAGACTTTTTCGTAAATCGTCTTTGTCCAGCTCGCGGGATCGGAGGGCACTTCCAGAATCATCCGGCTGATTTCGAGGAGTAGTTGTTGTTGCTCTTTCTGGCTGTTCAGTATGCCTTCTTGTCGCTTTCGGTCGGTAATGTCTTGAGCCGTGCCTAGGATCTGCACCGGTCGTTCTTCCCGATCCCGCGCGAAAATGACGTTGCGGGAATGAAACCAACGCCACTCCCCGCTACGATGCCGAATCCGGCATTCAAATTCTATGACCTCTCCATCAGCCAAAGAAGGCAGGCCCTTCAGGCACTCCCGCACCTGTGGCAAGTCCTCCTCATGCACCAGCGCCTGCAACGCTTCTTGTCCAACCAGCTGCAGCCCTTCCGCGGCATAGCCGAGCGCGGCTTCCAATTTTGCATTGGCATAGATGTTTCTATTTTCAGACAGATCGTAGAGATAGACCGTGGAGGGCGCCGCATCCACCAACTTTTTGATGAACCGTTCGCGCTGGGTCAGTTCGCTGAGGAGGACCCGTTTTTCTTCCTCTCGATCGTACAGCCGCAGCAGGGCCTTGGCCGCACCCAACAATTCCGTGGCTTCCAGTGGTTCAGTCAAGTACACGTCCGCGCCGCCTGCCAGTCCAAGGGCCTTGTCCTCCGGTTTCACGCTGGAGGCGGAGACTTGCAAGACCATGGTTTGTTCCGTCGCCGCGTCCGTCTTGATGCGCCGGCAAATTTCGATGCCGTTGATATCCGGCAGCCCCACATCCAAGAGCACCAGTTGTGGACGACCCTGCTGTATCAGCTCCAACGCGTCCCGGCCATTCGCGGCCTCCAACACGCTGTATCCCGCGCGCCCGAATATTCTGCTCTTGGCATAGCGCGCGCCTTCATCGTCATCGACGATCAGCACGGTATGTCGGAACGTATCTGTCATGGTTGTATCACTCTTGTTGCACCCGGTCGGCAGCTTGACCGAACCGTTCGGGAATCACCTCGGTGATGACGCGACGGACGCGTTCTTCGGAGAGATCGCTTTTCATGACAATTGCCCGCGCAGATCGCTCGAGTACCGCTCGGGCCTCTGCTGAGAGGGCCTGAGAGGTGACGATAACGACAGGGGTTCCGGCCACTTTTTCGTACGCCGCCAGGTCTTGAAGAAACTGCCACCCGGAGCGGCCGGGCATCGTGAGATCGAGAAAAATCAGATCCGGCTGCAGTTCCCGGCAGAGCCGGATTCCCGCCATGGCGTCTTCGGCTTCCGAGACGGTACAAGGAAGATCCAACAAGCACTTTTTAAGGATATAGCGAAAGGACTCGTCATCGTCAATGATCAAGAGGCGCGGGAACGCTTCATTCCCGGCCGAACGACCTACGATCCCTCGCCGCTCCACCAGACGGTCCAACTCCGAGACGAGCGCGGCACGTTCGATCGGCTTCACATGGTACGCATCTGCGCCCAACACAAGGCCCTTGCCGTGATCTTCCACCGTCGTCACGACGATGATCGGGATATCCTTGGTCGCCTCGTCCGCTTTCATATGCGCAAGCCAGCGCCAGCTTTCTTCTCCGCCCAGCAGGATATCGAGAATGATGGCAGCCGGTCGCAGCCCTTGCAAGAGGCGCCGAGCCTGATGAAGCCCCGCGGCGCATATCGGCTGATATGTGGTGCCCCGGAGATAGGTTTCATAAATGAAGCGGGTCTCCGCTTGGTCTTCGATAATCAGAATAGGAAACCGCGCGGTATCCAGCGGAGCCACTTCGCCCCCTCCCGTATCAAGGAGCCTGTCTCTGGAAGAGTGGTGGACAGGAAATGTAAGTCGGAACGTAGAGCCGATTCCCACCTGGCTCTCGACCGTGACGTGACCGCCAAGCAGGCCTGCCAGCTTTTTGCACAGGGGAAGGCCAAGCCCCGTGCCTTTCACCCGGCGCTGGATGGGATGGTCCACCTGGCTGAACTCTTCAAAGATCAGAACCTGGTCTTCCGGTCTGATCCCGATGCCGGTATCGGCGACCGACAGGGTGATGTTCTCCTCAAGCGCATCGATCGATGCCGTGACCCGAATTTCGCCTTTCTCGGTAAATTTCAGGGCATTGGAAATAAAATTCCTGACGACTTGCGACACTTTTCCTTCGTCGGTATACAACAGCGGTAACCCGTCCGGGTCATCGAATACAAGATTCACCGACGAGCCGGCCAGCAGGGGCTTCAACATGCCTCGGAGCGCGCTGAACATCGTTTTGATTTCGAACTCCACCGGACGCACATCCACTTTACCGGCTTCGATTTTGGCAAGGTCGAGCAGATCGTTGACGAGTTCGAGCAGAGTTTCAGCCGCCTTTCGAATGAAACGGGCTTGTTTGTCCTGCTCGATGGTCAGTTCACCGTCGGTGCGATCCAGCAGGAGCGCCGACAGCGCGAGGATCGAACTCAGCGGCGTACGGAACTCATGGCTCATGTTGGA
This sequence comes from Nitrospira sp., assembly GCA_020697375.1. Next base: position 6,176 of record JAJFBJ010000097.1, read on the forward strand.
CAGAAACCGGCTTTTCATCTGGTCCGCGCGCCGGAGATGGTCGGCCTTTTCATCCAACTCGGCATAGAGCGCGACGACTCCACGATTGGTATCCTCCAATTCATGGTTCATGCGGACCAGCTCGTCCTGTCGAACACGCAGTTCATCCAGGATCCGCATCAGCTCATGGTTTTGCTGCCTCAATTCCTCTTGCGCGCTTTGCGCGGGGGTTGTGATCAGCTGGTCGACCAGCTGCTGTAATTCCTTTGCGCCCACCAGCGGCGCGCGCGTCGGTACCAGCTTTTTCAATCGCACCGTCGTGCCGAAGCTTTCTTGGCTCTGCACGTCGCACTGGTCCATCAGACGCTTGGCGCCGAGGATTCCCAGACCCATGCCGGTTGCCGATTGATACCGGCCCTCCAGAATACGCGGGAGATCTCGAATGCCGGGGCCCTTGTCCGTCACGCGGATCACCAGCACTTGAGGCGAGGTCTGGCCCTCCAGCAGGAACTCCACCAAGCCATGTTCGGCATATCGGAATGCATTGCGCGCGATTTCGGAGACGGCCGTCGCGATTCGGGTCTGGTCTTGAGAGTCGAATCCCAACAGCTGCGCGATGTGCCTCGCCCGCTGCCTTGCGGCCACCACGTCATCCTCGTATTTCAATGCGACCGTCGCGATCGGATACGTCATGTGTGGAGTCCCGCTTGGTTCATGATGGCTGTCGTCTCATCCACGTCCGGGGGGCACAGGCCGCAGGCCGAATGACCGGCGCTATGGTTATCGATCGCGGACATCGGTTCCTCTCGGGCCTCCGAACACGAGGACCGTGGCGTCGTCGGTCCGGCGCCCATAATCCCGGTACAGAGTGGCGGCAATGAGACTCGCGTCGCGCATCATCAGCCCGACGTACGATGTGAGATCCCAGCGGGTGCTGATTCCATCCGAGCACAGGACGAGCGTCGCCGATTCGGACCAAGGATATTGAAACTCCTTCGCCTGTCGCATCTGATGGCCTAGGATTCCATTCTGGGACACCATGTGACGAGCGACACCGTCTTGAAGGACTGTGGCCATGATATTGCCGATACCGGAAAAGTTAATGATCCCTCGATCATGTAAGATCTCCGCGATTCCGAGCGCGGCCCCTCTCGTTGATTTAAGCGTCTCATGGGCCAGCTCGATCTGCTCGACTAGCGGCGCATCGCGATGTTCCAAGAGACTCGCCATCGCCGCTGAGGAGGCCTCGGCCGCCAGCGGTCCATGGCCTAAACCGTCGGCCACGGCACAGAGGGTTCGCTTGCCGGACGATTCGAACAGCCACGCATCGCCCGAGACCGTTTCGCCAGGTATGGGCATGCGGACCACACCGGGGACAGTTCCCAGGAAGGTATCTCGGCGCGGAGAATGGTCTTTCCAGACCCGCGCGACCAAAACGGTTCCCTGTCCCGGCTTGGAATGTATGTCGAATGTCGAGGCAACCCTCGACAGCGCTCCGAGGCCCGTGCCGCTGCTGCCAGCCGTGGAATGGCCATCTTGAAGGGCACGGTTCACATTGCCCATTCCAGGCCCCCTATCGATCGAGAGCATTTCAATCCCAGGAATCGGGCCATGCATCAATGCCCGTAACAATATTTGACCTTCCTTCGCATGTTTGACCAAATTGCTGCCCATCTCAGAGGCGATCAGCGCGCAGACTCCGGTTTGGGTTTCACCCAATCCCGCGAGTTCGGCCAACGCCGTAGCCCTTTGGCGGGCCTCCGACACCTGACTGGATTCCACGACGGAAATGATCCGTTGCTCACGTACCGCTTCGTTGATATCCAATGGGAACCTTACCTCCACCGGGCAATCATCACGCTGGTTCCTTTGCCGGCTTCCGATTGGATATCGAATTCATTCACCAGTCGCTTCGATCCGCTCAACCCCAGACCCATCCCGCTCGCGGTCGTAAACCCGTCCTTCAACGCCAAGCTGAGATCGGCAATGCCCGGCCCCTTATCCACGAATGTCAGCCTCAGCCCGCGTCGGATACCCTCCTGTAACGCTTCGAAGCGGACCTCTCCTCCCCCGCCATGTTGGAGCGTATTTCGGGCCAGTTCGCTGGACGCCGTCACGATCTTGGTTTGATCCACGAGAGAGAACCCCTGCATCAGCGCCCATTCCCTCGTTATTTGTCTGGTCCTCACGATGTCGTCGGAAGATCGAATCGCAAATGTCTCATCCCGCAACGTGGCCATTGCCCCTTGACCTCTGCCCGATGGACTCCTCGAGCATCTGCACTCCCTTGTCGACATTGAGAGCCGTGCGCACGCCGGGCAACGCCAACCCCAATTCCACCAGTGTAATGGCTACCGCCGGCCGCATGCCGACCAACACCGTCTCCGCGTCCAACACCTTTGCCATGCTGGCGATGTTTCCGATCATGCGGCCGATGAAGGAATCCACGATTTCCAGCGACGAAATGTCGATGAGGACACCGTGCGCCCGGTCTGTGACGATACGTCCGGTCAAATCGTCCTGCAGGGTCATGGCGAGGCGGTCGTGCATGTCTACCTGTACGGTCACCAATAAAAACTTACCCATTTTAAGGATCGGAATCCGTTCCATCGATCAGTCATTCGCCGTGGCGGCCGCGCGCTTTCCGATCACGGCTCCGGTGCGCTGAAGCGCGATCATGAACGCATCGGCGAGCGTGGCTTTAGTCATGACATCGCTCAAATTGACGCCGAGATGGACGATGGTCTGGGCTATTTGCGGCCGGATACCGCTGATGATGCAGTCGGCTCCCATCAGCCTTGCCGCCGCAACGGTTTTCAGGAGATGTTGCGCCACCAGGGTATCGACCGTCGGCACCCCGGTGATATCGATGATGGCGATCATGGCGCCGGTTTCGACGATGCGTTCCAGAAGGTTTTCCATCACGATCTGGGTTCGCGCGCTGTCGAGCGTCCCGATCAACGGCAAGGCGAGAATGTCGTCATACAACTGTACGACCGGCGTGGACAATTCCAGCAACTCATGTTGCTGCCGTTGGATGACTTCTTCGCGGCTGTGCTGATGCAGATCGATGGTATGCAATCCGAGGTTGTCCAGAAGCAATGTCAAATTCCACAGCTCGCCGGCCTGTTCTTTGGCATCGGCAAATCCTGCGCGGACCAGATTGAACAGTGGTTGTTTCAAGGAAAAGATGAAGGTCGCCGTTTCGGCCGGACTGAAGCCCTGCAGCGCCCTGCGGCGAACCGTCTGGGCCAGGAGGTCCTTCATCGGCTTCCAGGAAGGAGCATTGAGATCCGATCCGCTTGGCAGGGCTTGGTTGAACAGATTGAGAAAGTCCCGGGACTGTTCACGCAACTCGGTCTCATTCATCAGGTCTCGGCGAAGCGTTGGCGAAGAGAGTTGGTAGGCCACCCATTCTTTCAGGACCGCCTCTAGATGCTCGCGTAGATATTGTGCGAATGTGCGTTGACTCGTCATAGACCTTTGCTCCTTTCTCACCTGTGTGGAATCATGGACGTAGCCTTCCCTGCCCTGTCTTCAAAGGTGAGAAGTGAGGCAGGGCACTCTAAGCTGGATACACATCAATGCTGTACTAGGGGTACCCCTAGACGCGAGAGCATACGAGGACAGAATGCGGACAGCAATAGGCTGGTCTTCCTGTGGTCGGCGGCTGTTACGACCAGTATTCGGAGGCCTTCATATATCCCTGCAGTAAGTCGCGTCTCGCCACGATGCCGACCAGCTCATTGTCCCGCACTACGGGCAGACGCGTCACGTACCGGTCTTGAAACAGGTTCGCAACCTCCTCCATGGTCATGCCTTCCCGGGCCGTGAGGGGATGGGGCGTCATGATTTCAGAAGCCAGGACCTTGCGCAAATCCCGCCCATCGATCATGGCTTGCAGGAGATCGTATTCCGTCACGAGGCCGACGAGCCGGTTGCCTTCTTCCACTACGGGCAACCCTCCGAAATTTTGTTTCGTCATCAGCCTGGCGATCGTGAGCGCATCCGTGCCGGCCGTGCAGGTGAACAGGGCATCCTGCATCAGCTGGCCGACGGTGAGAGTTTTCGGATCACAGGCTCGGGTGAGCGAGTCGATTTGACGCATACGTCCATCCTTTCTTCACAATTATTCCTTCGAAGCGGCCCGTGATGGACTGTGATCCTCCGCCCAGCGCATGTGCTGAACGGTCACATGGCCTTGCCTGATCCTCATCCCCTTGGCCCGCTCCGTTTGACCGCCCAGCGTCGCCTCGATCTCATAAATGCCCTCCGGCAAATCGATGAAGAGCCAGGGCCCGTTGTTCCGCTCTGTTGGAATGCTGAGAATTCTATTGCCCATTTCATCATGAATCGCGACCGTTGCTCCCGCCACGAATGGCTTCCCGCCCGCCGTAAAGACCAGCTTCAACGAAAATGGAGGATAGGTGGCCTCGCGTTCTGCCTGGCCTATTCCCGCGCTGAAATACCGGATCGATCCACTGTGGTAGAGCGGGATGAGATCTTTCTGCGGGCCTATGTCGGTCGGAATTTCCAACTCGATCGCATCCCCGCCCGGAAGCTCACGCGCCACCACGGCGGCTGCGACAACGGTGACTCCCGTGAGCCACAGAATCACCCCCAGCAGACCGATCACCAATGGCAGACGAGCCTCCATGACCCACGTCCTTTCATGGCATCCTGAAACGCTGTCACGCAATCATAATGCCCCGATATCAGGCATGTCTCTATCCTCTTCACCCGGCGCATTATTGATTGCCGGCCTATCTTATGATCGTTCCAGTTATCGGACGACTGACGCCAATTACCCCAAAGAGGCGACGGAGGCTGCTGCAAAACGCCGCAACCGGCTCCATCGGGATGAACCGCAACCTAGCTCGGCTGATTCGTGATCATAGCGGATGGATAGTGAAGCAGCCCTTCGACCAAGCTCAGGCATATCCAATGCAGTGCCCATTGCAGCGCAATGAATGAAAGGATAGGGATGCCTATGGCGACGGGAGCAGGCTGCCAGGTCAGCGCCTATATGCACCGCGAACTGGAGGTCATCCCGCAGGATTCCGCGGTATCGGCCCTTGCCGCCAGAATGCGGGAGCGGCGCATCGGCTCGGTGCTGATTGAAACATTCGACCGCCCTCAGAATGACTGCCGGATCGCCGGGATCGTCACGGAGACCGACCTGGTCGGCAAGGTGCTGGCACAATGTCTCGTGCCCTCAGCCACCATGGCGACCGACATCATGAGCCGTCCCCTCATCACCATCGAGCCGAACCGCCCGATGCTCGATGCCAGCCATCTGATGGAAGCCAAGAGGGTGCGGCATCTGGCGGTCGCCGAGGGCCACGATGTCCTCGGAATCATTTCGGTGCGCGATCTGGTCAGACACTTCGTCGAGGCGGAGGGCGGACCGGTGCAGGCCCTCACGGATGTCTACCGCCCCTTGAGCGTGCTCATGAACCGCACCATCGAAACCATCACCAGCGATGCAACCGCCCGGTCCGCCGCGCAACGCATGGCCGCGAAACACATCGGGGCGCTGTTCGTGATGGAAGCCGACGAACTGGTGGGCATCGTGACCGAAGCAGACCTGGTGCGGAAGCTGCTTGCCGACCAGCGCGATCCGGAGACGGTGAGAATCAACGCCCTGATGAACTCGCCGTTGATCGACATCGACATCAATCGGACCATCCGCGATGCCAGCGACCTCATGGCGGCCAAACGAGTCCGCCACCTGGCCGTCACCGAACATGAGAAGGTGCTCGGCGTGCTGTCGATCCGGGATCTGGTCAAGATGGTGTCGATCCGCGACCGTCCTGAATTTTTGAAACGCAGCTCACCGGCATAGCGCGCTGGGCCCGCGCGGCGGACTCCTGCCGGGACGCATCGTATCTCCATGAAGAAAAATTCATCGGCGCTTCATCGGCACTTCATTTTCTGGTTGTAGGCTTTCGGCATTGGTCCGTTTTTCTTCTGCAGGACGGGAGAACAGGGGCGGGCGCATAGGCCGTGAGGCTTCACCATGAAGGCGCGGCAATGTCAGGTATTCAACCGCTATTGTGAATTGATGCCACAGTGAAGGTCCAGATTTCATCAAGCAACAGTGCTGCGACGCCAGGGAACAGGCTTAGGCGATACCACAGGTTTCCAACCTTTATCGCCTATTGTCTACTCGTCGCCTGGCTGCCGGGCTGCGTCAGCGGGCTCAACATCAAGGACGTAAGCGATGACGACGAGGATGAGAGCATCGCCCAGAGTTATTGCGAACCAGCCACCGTTCCTACCGCTGAAATTGTCACCGTGTCGGCCGGTACCGAAGCCAACCCGATCCAAACGACGTCACGGTATTCAGTGGCGGCTTCCATCGCCCCTTTGCCATTTTCACCCCGGGCGCAGCAGGTTGCGGCCATTATCGGCGTGGATGGCCTGCTTGCCGAGTTCAACGCGCTTGAAAAAGAGATGGCGCATGGATTGGAAGGCGCATCGCTGCGCTTCCTGACGGTCCGCCAAGAACTGTCCGACCGGCTGCTGTTAGCCCTGTTCGAAGCGAACAGCATTGCCGCGGAGCTCGAATGCGAGAAGGCGCGAACCGAGGACATCGCTTCCCGGCTGGAGGATATCAGGAATGACGTTCAGCAAGGTCGAACGATTTTGGCCATTCTGGCCGACTCTATTTCAGGTGTGTTCGCCGGAACCTTTCTGCTGGTCGGGGCAGAAATTATTTCCGGGATAATCGATCTTACAGGAAGCGCTGCGGCACTGGGATTCGGCGTGGCGGCCCTGGGCGGTGATCAGTCATACGAATTAAGCCATGGACGTAACCTCATGACTGAAATTTGGCATGGAGGCCAATCCAGCAACCAGTTTCCCGCTCCGGTCTGGCGTTATCTGAATTGGCCGGTGCGCGAAACCAGCAAGCGGAGCCGGCGCGAGAATATCGTCGGAAGCTGGCGCGCGCGTCTGGGAAAACCCGGCACAAACGAAGAGCGCCGCCGCGCAGACCTTTTTTTCGGCGAAGGAGGAGTGTACCGGATCAGCGAGTTGCGGCATCGGGGTGAAATGCTGGGATTGCTCAAAACGCACGTCAACTTGATGACCCAGGACTTGAACCTGCTCTTCCGTGAAACGCTGCACCGAAAGCCCCTTGTGAAAAGTGACCCGACATAGGGCCCGACTCTCAACGCCTTGGCAGGCATGGCGCCGGTCGTCCTGTCTGCCGGCCCGCTGATTCCCCACGGTGTCGCTTCACGTCGGTCAACCGCCCTCCGTCCTCCCATGGCAATTTCCGCAGCCTCTCCTTACGTTTTGATTGCGCCGGATCGCCCGGAACGGTAGACTTCCCCGACGCCCCTCTATGCTGCATACCCATCCATGACAGATCGAATCGCTCGTCTGTTCTTTCACGACTGGAGCCGC
>JAJFBJ010000222.1 GCA_020697375.1 Nitrospira sp.
AAAGTGGCAGGAGCGGCAGTTCATCGACATCCCTTTGAACGGTGCTTCAGCAGTAATCGGAACTCCTAAGGTTTCCACTGAATCGACAACGGGATCACCAGCGTTGGGATCATTGACGTCACCGCCGGCGGCCAAAAATGCTTGAAACGCTTGCGCAAAGCGCGTTTCCATAAACAACCGCTCTCCGACAGCCTGCTCTGCCCCCGGGGTTCCAGTTAGTTGAGCCGTAGGCGGTGTTGAAGACCCGCTACCTGAGCAGGCTACAACGAGAGTGAGGATAAAGAGCCCTATCGGAGAAGTGAGCAGTAAGAATCGCAAGCTCAAGCGGTTCATGATGACTCCCTTTGACGGTCAGGCTACACACTGATGTGGGTGTTCAGATGGCCCGATCTGGTGGCTACAGGCGAGCGGGCATAATTCGACCAGGTGGGCATCGAATTGCGTGCCCGAAGCGGATCGAATGATGCGATAGCTCGCTTCATCCCGCATCTTGGGATCGTCTACGCCGAGCACATCAATCGCGTCGAATGCATCCGCAATGGCAAGGACTCTGGCTTCAATCGGAATGGTGGTTCCCCGCATTCCATAGGGATATCCGGATCCATCCCATCGTTCGTGATGATGCGCAATGATGACCGAGGCCTTCCGGAGAAAGCGGTAGGGCTCAAGCCATTGAGCGCCCAATCGCGGATGCGATTGGCGGGCCGCATAGGCGTGAAGATCTAGGTATCCGGTAGGCGACGCCAGGCTGCTGGGCAAGGCCAAGAGACCGATGTCATGGAGCAGTGCGGCCAGCGTTAAATGGTGTATGGCATCCGTGCAGAATCCAGCCGCTAAGCCGAGTCTCTGTGCAAGGTGTGCAGTTCGCTGACCATGTCCTCGTTGCCAGGACAGAGCTTCATCCAGGAGGCACGCCGCCCGTCTCGCGAACGTCACTTCAAGGTTGTGCTGTGAGGCGGAAGGGGGAACCCTGTCACACTCTGCTAATATCCTGAAAATTTCCAGAGCCGTAGGATGTATCATGACTGCCTCGCGTCCCGCACAAATAAGTGGCCCGTAAGTGATCCCGCGCTCTCACGGTTTCGGCGTGAAGCTTCCGTCGAGGAGGCTTTACAAGCCGTATATCTAGAAATAGGTCGCGGCTGAGATCACAAATGCGCTGTCATGAATACGCTGACCTGAGTTTGGATTAAAAGACTTCGGCAGATACTGATAACTGATCTTAAACACGGCATCTTCCACCGGTCGATAGTTCAAGCCGAACGACACTTGCTCGAGGTCGCCTTGGTTTTCCGCTTTATTATCCATGTTGAGATTTACCCGGTCGTACCGAATGACGGCCGTGAAGGTAGAGCCCTCTCCGAATCGTTTCGGTGACCAGTTGGCCAGGAACGCAGGCATGAAATGATAGTTTGCTTGGATGTAGTATCCCTCCATTCGCTGTGGTGGAGCGGCCAACGGATTAAACGTATTGACACCCGTGAGTAAGGAGCCAGGACTGGAACCGAAACCATTTCCAGGAATCGCACGGGAGTTACCCCGAGCATAGGCCCAAGCTGCTTCACCTATCAGTTCAAACGGCCCTCTTTGAAGTGTCCAGTCGATCGCGGTGATACTTAAGGGGTTATAGCTCGATGGTGATGAATTGCCAAAATACCCCGAGCCGGCAACTTCCACGCCGAGCATCGGGCTGAAGGCCAGACGACCTGAGACAGCCTTTCCGTTGTTAATGTCAAGACCGTCAGCGCTCTGTTCACATTTACGTTGGCGAGAATCTTTTGTCCCGTTTTCCTCATTGATTCGTGGAGAGCCATCACTGTTATACCCACAGGGCCCGGTAGAAACATAAAGCTCATAGTCCAATTTACTTGTTCGGCCAGGATAGAAGGTTCCGTAAACTCCTGCGCCGGTTTCTGACATGGTTGATGGGATGACGAACTGGCTGACAAGTGGCCGATCGGTTAAATCGTTCAAGGGCGAGTCGTGAAGCAGGTTGAACTTGCCGATTGGAATGAGCAAAATTCCTGCACGAATATTGAAGGGTTCACTCACCAGGTAGTCAAGGTGAGCGAACTCCAAGCTTATTTCTATTTCGCCGGCCCCTCTAATTCCATGTTCGATCTCAAGTTCTGAGGCGAACTTTACATGCTCGGTGATATCGGCATAAATGAACGGCACGAATCGCTGTTGGTCGAATCCATTTGTCGTACCCTGTCCACCCCGTATACTGTTATAGTCTCCTGTTTCGAGGACACCATTGCGGTGACTTCGATATTGAATGTCCATGTAGCCGCCCACAATAGCTTTGGGCGCCGCGACAAACGGCTTAGCATAGACCAAACGGCCTGATCCGGTTGAGCCAAAGCCCAAAGGAACCTTTTCTTCTCCCTTCCGCTCGACTCGGACATCGGTCATTGGCCCGGTAGCCATGGGGTACTGACTCCCAGCTGGACCTTCAATTGGCTCCATCCTCCGTTCAGCGGGGCTTTCACGGCGCTCGCGTTCCTGATACGTTCGTAATTCATCTTTATACTGGCGCACGTCTTCTTCCAGTTTCTTCATTCGTTGTTCCATTACAGGATCTTCTGCCCAGGCTGAAAATGGCAACATGGCAGACAGGCTCATCGCCACGATCAAGAATCGCATCCTCATATAACCCTCCAAAACCAAGATGGTGGATGAGTGCTCGACTCGGGGCGCTGTGGCCTCTGGTCTGTCGGTAAACGCTACATGTATCTCGCTGATCGTTGAGGTGTGAAAAGCAAAATAAAAAGCCAGAAATCACGGTTCGTGATTCCTGGCTCTGGGCGAATAACCTCTGGCCGAACTACATTGTGCGAATGTTAGCGCGACGACACGGTGTCGTCCGGTCGTTTCCCCGCCATTAACGGTTGCTGCAGGATCCACATTTCATACATGGGAATTGCCATCATCACGAGAAAGCTCAGCATCATCAGCATGTCGCCGGTCAACATTGTCAGCACGAAGATTGGCGAGACGTACGTGATGAGCCAGGGCGAAATCAGGTCCAGCATCACGCCGCCGAAGCCGCCCCACGTCACCAAAGCCTTGAGCCCGCTAGTCGCATTGGTCAAATAGGTGACGTGCACAAGAATCATGAAGACGACCGGCATTGTAAATAAATGAAAATGGGTGACCTCAGCCAGCTCACGGAAGGACATCGGCTCGCCGAACGTCGTATCCGAGCCACGATAGTGATCTGCGATGCCCGAGGGTGAAAGGCTTGTCATGCTGTGTGCCCAGAAGAAGGAAAAGCAGAAACCCGCCAACATCAACATCAAGAACAACGTGTACAACAGTCTAATATG
>JAJFBJ010000098.1 GCA_020697375.1 Nitrospira sp.
TGAATTGATCCGCGTTCATTGCGATCCCCCTTGTGAATGTGATACGGCTGCGGAGGCCAGCGTCCGGTCCCTCGCCGCATCGGCGCCCCGGAGCTGCTGCGCTGATTTCTTCAGTACACGGTGAGCCGGCGATCGAAAGGCGAGCCCCATTTTTCCGCCCCGATAGAGAGTGACGTTTTCCTTGTCCTGATCGCTTTCTACCGTGACGACCACCCGGCCTTTGATCCCCTTGGCTTTCTCCGGTTTCATCAACGTCTCCTCCGTGGTTCATGCTATATGCTGGTTATAACTCCGAAGCAGGCATACCAGGACTGGACATACCCCTAGTTCGTTTTTGAACCAGCCCCGGCCTTGCCGAGGCATTTCGTCTAACTAAGTAGATAGGCTGAATGTCTGCCTGTAGAGCTAAAGAGGATACGAACCTCAAAATGGTTGCATTCACGGAAAGCGAATTAAGTGAAGGTCCGACAGGGAGGGGACATGCGGAACGGAAACGGGGTTTATTGAAGGTAGAGATTCGTGATGGATTCGCGACGCAAGATGGCGAGGGATCGAGCCTCCATCTTATATATGGAATCGCCTCATGGTGCGCGTTGAACAGCACCACAAACGTGTCGTCCACGATCGGGTTACCACGTGTGTCCTTTTCTTCGATGGCGTCGCCGGCGAGCACGAGACCCACCGCGCGTATGTGTCCCTGACTCCAATCAGCCTCATCCATCTCCTGGCCGTCTGAACGCAGCCAGGCGATGTCTTTGATTCCGGTGCCATGGATCTCCCGGCCATGGAAGAATCGGCGCCTCCGGAAAACGGGATGGGCCTGTCTCAGAGCAATGAGCTGCCGCACGAACGCAAGCAGCTCCCGGTCATTTTTGTTGAACCCCCAATTGTGCCAGCTGATCTCATTATCCTGGCAATAGGCATTGTTGTTGCCGAATTGCGTCCTGTTGAGCTCATCGCCTCCGCACAACATCGGTACGCCCTGGGAGAGCAGCAGAGTGGCCAGCATGTTGCGTTTCTGCCGCATGCGTAAATCATTGATGGCTTGGTCGTCCGTCGGCCCTTCAGCGCCGCAATTCCAGCTCATATTGTCATTGCTGCCGTCCTGGTTGTTCTCTCCGTTGGCTTCATTATGCTTTTCATTGTAGGACACCAGATCGTGCAGGCTGAATCCGTCATGCGCGGTGATGAAATTGATGCTCGCGAAGGGGCGGCGGCCGCTCAAGGCATACAGGTCACTGCTGCCGGAGAGACGATAGGCCAGGTCGGCGATCTGGCCATCGTCACCTTTCCAATAACGGCGGATAGTGTCACGATATTTGCCGTTCCACTCGCCCCATCCGACCGGGAAATTGCCGACTTGATAGCCGCCTTCCCCGAGATCCCAGGGTTCCGCAATCAACTTGACCTGCGACAACACCGGGTCTTGATGAATGATGTCAAAAAAGGCGCTGAGACGATCCACGTCGTGCAGTTCTCGAGCAAGCGTGGAGGCCAGGTCGAACCGGAACCCGTCCACGTGCATATCCAGAACCCAGTACCGCAGGCTGTCCATAATCAGCTGAAGAGTTCTCGGATGCCTGACGTTCAGGCTATTCCCGCAGCCCGTGTAATCCATATAGTATCGCGGATCGTCCGCCACGAGCCTGTAGTAGGTGGCGTTGTCGATGCCCCGGAACGAGAGCGTCGGCCCCAGATGGTTGCCCTCGGCTGTATGGTTGTACACCACGTCCAGAATGACCTCGATACCAGCGCTGTGCAATGTCTTGACCATGGTTTTGAATTCACGCACATGCCGCCCTCGGACCTGTGACAAGGCATAGCGCATTTCCGGCGCAAAAAATCCGATGGTGTTGTAGCCCCAATAGTTGGCGAGTCCCTGATCGGTCAGATGTTTGTCCTGCACGGCATGGTGAACAGGCAACAACTCGACCGCCGTGACGCCCAACCCCTGCAGGTATTCGATGATGGCAGGGGTCGCAAGGCCGGCATAGGTTCCCCGCATATGGTCTGGCACGTCCGGATGGCGGGCCGTAAATCCCTTGACATGCACCTCGTAAATGATCGTTTTCGACCAGGGAGTCTGCAGCAGCCGATCCCCTCCCCAGCTGAAGGCCTGATCGACCACCACGCATTTCGGAGTGTCCCCGGCATTGTCACGCTCATCGCGAGCCAGGTCTTCCTCCGCATCGCCGATGCGATAACCGAACATCCGATCGGACAACTGAATCGTATCGGAAATGGATTTGGCATAGGGATCGAGCAGGAGTTTGGCCGGATTGAACCGATGGCCGGCGGCCGGTTCATAAGGTCCGTCGACACGAAAGCCATAATGGAGGCCGGGGCGACCTTCCGGCAGGTAGACGTGCCACGTTTGGTTGGTCCGCTCCTCCATGCGAATCCGTTGGGATTCCTTTGGGGCATCCGGACCGTCAAACAGGCACAAATCCACCGACGTGGCATTTTCAGAGAAGAGCGCAAAATTCACGCCTTCTCCATCCCATGTCGCTCCCAGCGGATAGGGTCGGCCCGGCCATACCTTCATGTAGTTTCCTTTCGAGGACTCGATTGGGAGGAACCGCTCATGACTTCAACAGGCTGACCATATCCTCCGCATGCTCTTCTTCCTTCATCAAGATACGCTCCAGGATCCGCCTGGTTGTCGGATCCTCTTTGCCCACGAAGGCGATCATGTCCCGGTAACTCTCGATCGCGATGCGTTCGGCCACGAGATCCTCTTTGATCATATTTTGCAGGCTGTCGCCTGCCACATATTCGGAATGGCTTCTGGCCGACAATCCATCGGGAGACAAATCCGGCTCTCCGCCCAATTGGACGATCCGCTCCGCCAGTTCATCGGCATGCGCCTGTTCTTCTGCCGCATGCGTCAAAAATTCGGACTTCACGCTTTCTGCGTTCATGCCTTGCGCCATGAAATAATGCCGCTTGTACCGCAACACGCATACGATTTCGGTCGCCAATGCTTCGTTCAGCAGTTTCACGACCATTTTAGGATCGCACTTATAGTCTTCGGTCAGGGCGCCCTCCTCGATATTGCGCCTGGCGCGCTCCCTGATGCCCTGTACATCCTTCATTGGCCCGGAAGGCTTATCGCTTTTCATAGAAACTCCTTTCATCTCCGGTAGAGGGTAATCCGTCTTGTGAATCATTGAGCGAGCTGTACTCAGCGGTATGGGATAAATTTAGTTCGGAGGTGAAGCCAGGCAGACTCCACCCCAATTCGGAAGGCGGGTCTTCGTTCAAGGCATCATCCTCGTCGCCGCTCACGGCCCGTTTCAGTGAGTGCTCACCATCAGCGACAGACGGCAATCGACAGAAACAATCCGAACCGTCTCGCCGTCGCATACCATTGCCTGTTCACTTTTTATTCTCCATTTTTGTCTGGTCACAGAGTAGTGAATGCAAAGGGCTGGACGAACTGGGCAGATCCCTAGTCCAAGGCTCTCTCTATCCTAGCGGGCCGCTTCCCGGCACGCTCTGAACCGTGGATAACATGCACATGAATAGTTCGAAAGGAAGAATGGCTTAGACCGTTTGCGGACGATTTTCCTGTACCATCAGCCGCAGGCGGCCGTAACGAAGGGGTTCGTCGGGATCTCTCGTATACCGGCTCTTGTCTTCACCGATCGAGACCATGCTGAGCGGTAGCGTGAGATTTTGCTTGTAATGCGGAAAGGCCGTTTCCAGCAATAGGGTGACGGTTTGCCCGTCGCATTCGACCACTTCCGCATTGAGGTCTCGTTGATCCTCGAAGTCCACGGTCACTCGCTCTTCAGGATTTATCCATTGACGGATGATGTTAGTTTTCTCCATAGATTCCATCTGATTTCTCCCGCAGTCGCTGGTACAGGAATTTTCTCGGATCTTACCTCGACTATTGAAAAATGATCACACGGCGGCGGCGTCCCGTCTACTAGTCAACTCTCTAGCCAGGCGGATGTTGAAACATCCGGATCTTCGTCTCGAGTCCTCTCGTCGACCTATATCGGAGGGGAGAAAGCAGCTCGCTTGCGAGATCCTAAAGTTGAGGAATCGGTGGCCTGGTCGGTATAGGCGGCACGGGAGGAGGAAACGGCTGAGGCGGAGTCGGCCCCGGATCGGGCCCCGGCAAGGGATCAGGATTCGGAGGCATGGGATCCGGGTCCGGCCCTCCCGGGATAGTCGAATTCATGGCATGGTTCCCTTCAGCGACGAACCGTTCCTGCCGACACTCCGGCCTGGAGACGTCCCTCGACAATATTCCAATCGATATTGGAGAAAAATGCCTCGATATATTGCTTGCGCTCGCTCGGTTTATAGTCCAGCAGAAAGGCATGTTCCCATACATCCATGACGAGAAGCGGCATGAAACCGGCCACATTTCCATGTTCGTGCAGCGAAATCCAATGGTTGGAAACCCGTCCGCTCGACGGATCGACATTGCATATCGCCCAGCCCACGCCGCGCAACATTCCCACACCGCAAAAGTCCGTTTTCCAGCGTTCAAAGCTGCCGAAGCCTTGCTGGACTGCCTGCCCGAATGCCGATCTGTCGTTGGGATGATCCGCGCCTCCCGGCCGGAGGTTGCCGAAATAATACTCATGTAGCACCATGCCGTTATATTCGAAGCCGAGGCGCCTGGTCAGTTCGGAATAGGCCGGCATTTCTTCCTGATCCAGTTTCCCGTCGCGCATGTATTCATCAAGTTGAGCCCGCAGACCGTTCGCTGCCTTGACATAGCCCTCATACAGGCCAAAATGCAGCTGCAGCGTCTGGTCCGAGATGCCGGACAAACCGAAGAGGTCATAGGATTTCACGTGATATATCTCTGAAGATTTCATTTTGGGGTCCTCTCGGTTGCCATCTTCTATTTTCGTACTGGAGCTCTACCATGGACGGCACATTGATGCCCACTAGGAGTTGCCCTGGCTGTCGATTCAATAGCCGGGGACATTCCTAGGCGGGACCAGACATGAATTGTGATAGATACATGTATTGAGGTAGGGTAGAACTAACTATAGTGATTCAAGTTAGCGTATCCAGCTACCGCAACCGGCGGCACAGAGAACAGGAGCATCGTGTCCAAAGCCAGACTTTTCATCGCCGATGACCACAGCATCGTGCTGGAGGCCTATCGGCAACTCCTTGAGCCGGAATACGAAGTCGTCGGAACAGCTTCGGACGGTCAGAAACTTTTAGACATGGCCCCGGCGCTCGCTCCGGATGTGATTCTGCTGGATATCTCCATGCCGATGCTGAACGGCTTGGATGTAACCAGGCAGCTCAGAGCGGCGATCCCCCACGCGAAACTGATCTTCGTCACGATGATGAGCGAACCGTTTTATATTTCCCAGGCATTTGAAATGGGCGCATCCGCGTACGTCTTGAAGCAGTCCGCCTCCACCGAGTTGTTGTCCGCCTTGTCGGCCGCGCTGAAGAACCAGCGATACATTTCGCCGCAACTTTCACTCGAAGTTCAGGATGCGATCGAAACTCCCTGGGTCAAACCGGAAGGTTTTTCATCAAAGCTGACGCCGCGGCAACAGGAAGTGCTCCAGCTCCTGACGAAGGGCTTTTCAACGAAAGAAATCGCCACCACGATGCGGGTCTCGACCAAGGCGGTGGAATTTCACAAGGGCAACATTACAAGACGACTCGGCATCCGGACTACAGCCGAATTGACCCGATTCGCCCTGTCACAAGGGTTGACGACGCTCGACGAGCACCATCCCTAGCGGCAGGATGGCGGACATACTCACAGGCTTTGTTCCGGCGGCGTTCAGAAGCTCAGCGCACAGGGAGCGATATGCGGAAAACGGCGCGCGCACTACGGTTGGGGAGTCGGCATGGTGGGCTGCTGCGGCATCGCAATGAGACCGAGGGCGATGGCATGCTTGGTGAGTTCGGCGGTGCTATGGACGCCCAGTTGCTTCATGATACGGGTCTTGTGAAACTCGATGGTTTTGATCGACACGTTCAAGGTCGAGGCGATTTCCTTGGTAGATTGCCCTTCAGCGATCAATTGCAGAACTTCACGCTGACGGGAACTCAGTTTGTCGGACGTGGCAGTTGGGCGCGAGGGAGTGATCTCGGCGGGGTTCAGCGCCTGCTCCACCAGGTTCTCCGCCACGCTCGGAGAAACATACAGACGTCCTTTCAAGACCTCCTTGATGGCAAACACCAACTCCTCCGCAACAGATTGTTTCAACACATAGCCTGACACCCCGGCACGAAAGGCTTCGGTCACGAAATACTGCTCGCCATGCATCGTCAGCACCAGCAGCTTGACCTCGGGCGTCGCCTTCTTGATCTGGCGGCATGCGTCGAGACCGTTGAGTAAGGGAAGGGCAATGTCGACGAGGGCGATGTCCGGCCGATCCTTCTCGACTGCCCGGACAAGAGCCCGCCCATCCGCAACCCTGCCGCACAATTGAAAATCCTGCTCCAGGAGTTTTTCGACACCTTCCGCAACCAGCGTATGGTCATCAGCGATGAGAACTCTCGGTTTCATGCTTCGGCTCCCAGGCTAAGAGAGAGTGGATGAGAGAACGGCTGGCGAATCCTACCATTCTCTACTCGTCGATAGCGAGGGGGGCCTCTTCGCTTCTATCAAGGATATGCCCGGCCGGCACATTTGATCCATACCGTAAACCCCAGGAATCAATATCCCGCAGGCCGCTCAAACGGGTCCAGGCTCTTTCCCATGGCCGTACGGTGAGCCTTGCGCGACACGAGAACGCCGCCGGCGGCATTTTTCAGCAGCCTGCTTAGAGCTCTTTCGACCAGAACAGAATCAACCCATGCCCGCCCTTGGTCGGCGGGGCACCGCCGGGATCGCGAAAAATGCCGAAGTTGTACGTGTAATTGAGTTCGATTTGTGATTTCCATGGGGCGCCGGTAATGAGGCCACCCCCCAGGGCCGGCAGTGAGTCCGTGACATTCTTGATTCCCCCTTCCGCCGTGAAGCGAGGGCGCTCAACCAGGCCCCATGTGGCCTCGAGATAGGGATACATGAAAAACAGCGCTTCGTACCGATATTGCAGATTGGCCACGGCATAACGCGAGGGAAACAATTCATTGAATGCCACGCCGTGGATCATGGGAAGGGAGACGGCCTCCCATTCGTAACCGACCGGACGTCCGGGGAGCCGAAAGGCGGAGAATCGGTCCAGATCTTTGCCGATTCCGCCATGGATGCTGCTGATCAGACGGTGTTTGTCACTCTCGATGAACGGAATCCCGCTGGCGACCAAGGCATAGGCCGTGGCTTGGAGATAGGTCCGTTCATTCTTGAAATCAGGCTGGTCGAAGGGAGCGCCTCCCCACTGATCCCACTTAGCCCGGCGCCCGTGTACGAAGTCTCCTCCAAGCGTGAACCCTTCATGGGGCAGTTCCATCAGGTTCCGTTTCAACGAATCCGCC
The DNA here is from genome assembly GCA_020697375.1 of Nitrospira sp. The sequence continues at coordinate 7,423 of JAJFBJ010000098.1, forward strand.
CGAATGCGGAAGTGGATGCGCCCCTCGTAGGTATCTTTGGGAACACCATACTGCTGGGCCGTATGGCCTGTCCCTTTGAACCAGCGATAGCCTGCTTCATAGGTCAAGGAAATGTGCACCGCGCTGTCCTGGCTGAACGGATGGACCGGCAGCCGGTAGCCCACCCCGGCGCCGGCAAAGGCATAACTCCATTCCAATTCCGTCTGCCTGATGCGCTGGCCTTCCACGTATTCCGAACGGCCGAAGGGAAGAATGAAATTGTCCCAGGTGAATAGAAGCGACCAATTGGGATAATCACGCAGACCGATCGTGTAATCGATGTCGTTGACTACACCGGAGAAGGTACCGCGAAGGCGACGGTTGTCGTCATCCCAATTCCGCCATACGTACAGCGCTCCGAATGGGAGTACTTCCAACTGGGTTGGTCCATTGGGAATGGCCTGAATGCCGAAACTGGCGGCCGTCACGTTGCGGCGGTCGCGGGAAGGCACGTCCACCTTTTCGCCGAACAGCGTCGTATGATAGGGCTCTCCAGCCAGAGGAGTGGGATCCTCCGCCAGCGCCATTCCATTCTGTCCCGCATAGATCAGCAGGAGAATGGCGAGCGACCATGAGAAGATGTCCGGAACAGGCCTGGTAGACCATCCCCGCCGACTATTAATCATATGCCATATTCGGATATACAGAATTCCCGCATAGTGTCTCCTTATAAGACAGCCGCTCTGCGTGACACCTCTAGGCAAACCCCTAGACATCTATTCCGGCCACTCCTGACTATCCAATGAGTATGAACAGATCCAGGGGCTTGGCCGGAGGCTCGTAAGCATGTGTTATGGCAGACTACGCAGGGAGGCGTCCAGCGGGACAGGCGGACTCTCTCCCCTGCTGATCGCGACAGCCTCGATCGATCGACCGTACTCGTTTTCCGTGCCGTTTCCCTACACCCTCATGTGGCCGCCGATGTGGAAAGACCGCCGAACTTCCTCATGGTACATCCGCAGGAAGCCCGGAAGTCCAAACGCAACGGCACGGTGAAGGTGGAGCCGCGGTTTTCATCAGGCAGGACTCGGCTCCTGCCTGGAGCCTCTCGGCCAGCGCACATTATTCTTGCTTTTCACTATTGTGAACGTTAAAGGTCAAAACAACTGGGCACTTCCCTTAAATGGTTTGCCCATCCACCGCTCACTGATCAGGTCATTCCGATTGCGCAACCTTTGATAAAAAGGAGGCATACCTTGAAACAAACGGTTCCAAGAAAAGGGATGGCTGGAGACAGAAAATCCTCCCTGGCGCCATCTTCGAAGCGACGCAAGGTGGGAGCGAAATCACCCGTCATTAAACGAAAGAAAAAGAGCTCCTCCGGCTCGCCTTCGAACCGGGGCGGGAAAGTCAGACGTAAAGGGAAAGCGGCTTCGAAGATACCGGCCGCCACTAGGCGCAAGGCCAAGAAGGTAGGCAAGGCTGTCGGCGGATTGTTGGGAAAAGCGATCGGTACGGTCGAGCAGGCCGTCGCCCGGGTCATGAAGGTCGCCAAGACGACGGATTGACCGGATCAGGGCATCAGAAAACGAAGCCGTCGCTAGGGGGTCGCCTAGTTAAGAACCATGGAGATCCCCGTTATACTCGACAGGTACAGTGAGACGAGGAGAAGTATGATGGCACGATCGTTTTCATATGTAGTTGCGGCAATCCTGCTCGCTTCGATCCCCGCCGCGGTACAGGGGGCCGAAATGGGATCGGAGTCGGTGCGGCCGGAGCGGCCCCCTGGCTCCCCTCAGAGCCCTGGATTGGCGCCGCCGGCTCCGCCTCCCGCCATTGATCCGGGAATTGTGAAACAGCCTGACAACCTTCCGCCTCCCGATCCGGAGGCAGTCGTACCTCCGCCGGTCGTGGACCCCAAAATGGCGATCGATCCTGAAACCGCGCCCCGCAAGGGTACCAACAGTCCCCCACTTCCACCGAACCAGCCCCCGCCGGGCAGGTAAGCCATCGTCTTCCAAGAATTAACGCGAGACTAACTTTATCTCGCCCGGCGTGCTTTCCAGTAAATCAATCTTGCGCCGGGCTTAAACGTCAGGTAGTACCACATCCATTCGAACATCACCCGAAATCGGTTTCGGAATCCGATCAAGAAAAATACATGGATGACACACCAGGCGAGCCATGCGATGAGGCCTGAGAGGGCAAACGGCCCGAACTGCGCCACGGCCTTCGCACGGCCGATCGTGGCGACTATCCCGCGGTCTCTATATCTGAACGGAAGGCGTTGCTCCTCCGGAATCTGCCTGCCGATGAGGTCAGCCACATAACGACCTTCCTGCATCGCGACCGGCGCCAATCCCGGTAACAGATTCCCCTGCTCGTTGAGACAGCGCGCCGCGTCACCGATCACGAATAGCCAGGGGTCGCCGGCCAGGCTCAGGTCCGGCCGGACCAATACGCGGCCTGCCGCATCGAGCGGGGCTCCCAGTGATTTCACGATCGGAGACACGACATTGCCGGCAGCCCAGAGGATATTGGCGCTGGAAATGAACTCCCTGCCGGCCAGGACACCGTCCGAAGTGACCTTTTCCACCCGGCTGTTCAGCAGCACCGTGACGCCCATCGCTTCGAGAGCTGACTGCGCCTTGCTGGAAAGGTCCGGTGGAAAGGCTTCAAGAATTCGCCCGCCTCCCTCGACGAGCAAAATTGTGAATTCCGCTTTACGCAGCACCGGGAAATCAGGCGCCATCGCCTTCTTTCCTATTTCCGCCAGTGCGCCGGCCAATTCCACGCCGGTCGGCCCTCCTCCCACGATGACGAAGGTCAGATGTTCGCGAACTTCCTGCGCTCCGCTCAAACGTTCCGCCTTCTCAAACGCCATGAGCATCCGTTCGCGAAGTTCCAGCGCATCCGGCAGAGTCTTCAAGCCGGGCGCATCGGTTTCCCATTCGGGATGACTGAAGTAGGAGTGCCGCGCACCAGGCGCCAGAACCAGCCGATCGTAGAGGATCGGCGCGCCGTCCAGCAATTCGACGCGGCGGGCGGCGCGATCGATCGTTCGGACCTCGCCCAAGACGACCCGAATGTTCTCCTGGAATCGAAAGAGGGTGCGGAGAGGCCAGGCGATGTCGCCGGGTGAAAGCGCGGCCGTCGCGACTTGATAGAGCAACGGCTGGAAGAGGTGGTGATTCGTCCGGTCTATCAGAGTCACATCGACATTCACTTTCCCCAAGGCGCGGGCAACCGCCAAGCCGCCGAAGCCGCCGCCCACGATCACGACCTGTTTCCTGGGGTTCCGGTCTACTTGATCAGTCATTCAAATCGCTCCTTGCTTCCACCATCAACTCTTTCACCGGCAACAGCAAGTACTAGGGAGCCGCCTAGTACGGCCGGCTTGAACTCGACCCTATGATCGGGGTGTCTTTTGGTTCTGAACTGCCGGCCGGCAAACATCAACTCGGTCCATCTCACGGGCCTCGTCGCAAAGGAGCATCAGCATGAGGATCGCCCAAATCGCACCCCTTTGGGAAAGTGTTCCCCCGGTATTATACGGCGGCACCGAACGTGTGGTGTCGTTCATCACTGAAGAATTGGTACGCCAGGGTCACGAGGTGACTCTATTTGCCAGCGGGGATTCTACGACTAAAGCCCGCCTGGTCCCCATCTGTCCTGAAGCGTTGCGGCTGTCCAAAGTCATCACCAACTATGATGCGCCGATCGTGTCGTTGATGGAATCCGCCTTCAGTTCCGCCCGCGAGTTCGATCTGCTCCATTCGCACCTTGAATTTTTACTCTTTCCGCTCGCGAAACGCTGCCCGGTTCCGGTCGTCACCACGCTGCATTCGCGCCTGGATCTCCCCGAACTTCTGCCCGTCTTCAAGAAGTTCGCTGATCACCCTGTCGTGTCGATCTCGGATGCGCAACGCGCTCCGGTTCCCTGGGCCAACTGGCGAGCGACGATCCATCACGGCTTGCCCCAGGATCTCTACAGTTCCCATCCGAACCAGGGCAAGTATCTGGTCTTCATCGGGCGCATCGCTCCGGAGAAGGGGTTGGATCAGGCCATCGAAATCGCCAAGCGGGTCGAGATGCCGCTCCGGATAGGAGCGAAAATCGATCCGACGAATATGGAATATTATCGCGCCGTCATCGAACCGCTCCTCGACCACCCGCTCATCGAGTTTGTCGGTGAAGTGACCGACCTGGAAAAGGACGACTTTTTCGGAGAGGCCTATGCCATGCTCGCTCCTTATGATTGGCCGGAACCGTTCGGCCTGGTCTTCATCGAATCTCTGGCATGCGGCACGCCGGTCATCGCCTACCGCCGCGGATCGATCCCCGAAATCATCGACCATGGCGTGACCGGATTCGTATGCGAAACGATGGAGGAGATGGTCCAGTCGGTCAGCCACATCTCGCTCCTGAATCGAGCCGAGTGCCGCCGCGCGTTTGACGCGCGATTTACCGTTCAACGCATGGTGCGGGACTATGTCGCCCTGTACGAACAGATGGCCGGGATGTCTTCCGCTCCGCCTCCTGTCCAGGATAACGAGACATCCCCGATTACCATGTCCAGTCCCTCTTAGCTTCAAGTACAAAGACAAAGGGCAGGCACTCTCTCGAGCGCCTGCCCTTCTGTAATGCGCTAAGTGAGTAGCGCCTACCGTTTGCTGCTCGGGTTACCGCCCTCGAGCTGAGGCGCCTGCCCTGGAGGCAATGCGCTGGTCCCGCTCGGGCCGCCTCCGCCCACACTATCTTCTCCCATGGAACCGGCGGCATTCGGGTTCTTT
>JAJFBJ010000021.1 GCA_020697375.1 Nitrospira sp.
TCGGCGCAATGGCGCCTCGTAGCGTCCAATAGATATTGAACAGTCGTGACCGTACGCTCATATCGATGCCGGGCCTCCCTTGATCATGACCATCCTTCTCCCCAGTCCCAGTGGTTTTTTATATGGCTACTTGCTTGCCGGCAGCATCTTGGATACCAAGACATCACAGGCCTGCCGGATCATCGCAAAACAGGTTTGGAAGTCTTCCAAGGTGCCGCTGTAAGGATCGGCTACTTCGCTCACGGATTGATCGTAAAACTGTCGGAGCAGGAACACCTTTTGCCGAGCCTGGGGATACAGTTTGATCACCCGGCTGCGCTGCTGCCACTCCATGACGAGAATCATATCTGCTCGTTCTACCTGTTCCTTATGGAGGGGTTGTGTGGCATGCTGGCCAAGTAGAAGGCCGCCCTGCGTGCCGACAGTCTGGGCAAAATGATGTGCCGGCTTCCCAAACGAGGTATCGAGACCTGCCGACTGAACCACCGTAGGGAGACCGTGCTTTTCGACAAGACACTTCAGATAGGCCTCAGCAAGCGGACTTCGGCAAATGTTACCTTTACAGATTACTAGGATCGAACGGGCCGGCTTCGGAAAGATCTGCCGATTGACAAGCCTGCGGTATCGCCAGAGGTTCACTCCTGCCATCAGCGATCTCCTGGCCGAACGAGCCAGCCCAAAAACATGACTGTTGCCGACGCTGATCTCCGACGAAGATTGAGTTTGCGACATCAAAACTCCCTCTATACCAACTTGAGATAGTGCAGGATTTCAAATCTGCTGGGGCCGAGATCGTCCCACTGTTCGATTTCATAGAACAGATCTGTCTCAAACAACCGGCAGAATGACAACAGGGATTGGAATGTCGACGGAGCGCCGGGAGGAAGATTCAGTGAACTCTTCTTCCTGGTGAGTCGCATCAATAACTGATCCAAATCGCCCAGCAACCATCTGGATCTCACTCCGACCCGGTATGCGTTTTCAGGCACGATCTCCGTCTTCCCCATCGCCATATTCAGAAGATGATATGGGAAGTTTATGCCGGCATCCATGGCCAATTGAAGCGACCCCCAAAAGCGTCCGTTGATCTCCATGAGCAAGGACTGGTGACTGGCGGCATCCACTTTGAATTCCACCATAGCCACTCCATGCCACTTCACGCGCTGCAGGAGTTTAAGGGTAGCCTCAACCATGTCTTTGGGCAAGGCAATACTCTCGCGCAACACACTCACACCTCCCGAAGGAGGGCGTTCACGTAGGCGCCGATGAGCGAACATGGCGAGCGGCGCGCCTTCCTGCATCAAAACGAACAGTCCCTGACCTTCTCCCACCACCCGGCGCTGGATCAACGAGGGCCGGCGGAGATAGGGACTCTCACGGTAGAGACGCTGGAGTTCCTCGCGAGAATTCGCATAACAAACCGCGGTTTTTGTCCACCGGCCGCTTTCCTTTACCAATGAACAGCCTGGCTTTACCACCACCGGAAACACGGTCACTCGATCCTCTATCCCTTCGAGTCGACCATCAGGCACAAAGATGGTGTCGGGAATCGGAACTCCTTGTTCTGTTGCCTGACGCATCAATCGATACTTATCCGAAATTTCCTGAAACACTGCCGCCGCCGGAGTGGGGATGTGTGTCTGGGGTTCAAACCGCCATTTTTCAGGTCCGAGTACATGCATGGCGATATCGGAAACTGGAAACAAGGCGTCGACCCGATATTTATGCGTCATTTCGAGCAGGCGGGTGACAAATTTTTCAGGCTCTTGGTATGGGGACGGATAGCTGATCTGCTGCTGACAATAACGTGACGATCCCGCGAGACAGCCGGTGGATTCCGCCCCAATCACTACCTCCACCCGTTGACGCCCAAGCGCCCGCGTAATTGCCAATGCGGCTCGCTCATTGCCATCGGTAACCAGAACTCTCACGGATTCGCTCGCTCCACGGGAACATCCCTCGCCACGTTTGCCACCGGTTTACATTACGCCGTTCTTGGCATCGGACCGAACAGGCGCAACGAAAACAATGGAAGCGTGTTCGTCACGTCGTTGTGAATTCCCACTCTCTTGATGGCAAACTGATTCTCCGGTCTGCTGCCTTCGACCCCCATCTGTACTGTAACGGCCGCTTCATAGCCACAGGCCTGAACCTGGCTTTGAATGGAGGAGTCGTTATTTCCATTTGGATAACAAAACACCGGCACATAGTTCACGCCCTGCAACAAAAGAACTTGCCTGGATCTCATCAGCTCGTCCAACACATCTTCACGCGCGATGGTGGTTAAGATCCGATGTGAACAGGAATGAGATCCGAACGATATGCCGTTCCGGGACATCTCTCGCACCTCGTCCCAATTCATGATGACCCGACCCTTCGGTAAGACCACCTTAAGCTCTGACGCCAGCGATTCAATCAGATTTCGTATTCGCTCGATGGGCATAGGTTTGCAATGATCAATAATCTGATCCGTCACCCGTTCCCCGCGGAGTAATGCCTCCACGGATAGCTGGCCGTCTGCGCTCAGGAAAGGCGAGATCGAGAGTTTCAGTTTTTTCATAGCTTCAACTTCAAAATGCCTGCCGGCCGCTTCTCTTAACAGGAGGGACAACTGATCCGGCCAGAACCACTCATCGCTTCCTACATAGTCAGTGGGCAGGAAGATCGTAGCGGGAAGACCCAACCGTTTCAAAATAGGATACGCATGCGAGTAATTGTCCAACCAGCCGTCATCAAAGGTCACCACACAATACCGGGACTGCTCATTCAAGGTCCCGGTCTGCCAGAGGCGTAGAAGTTCTTGCAGAGATAGGACTGTGAAATTGTCCTTCAAGAACCTCATATGCTCCAAAAAAACAGTGTCGAGTACATACATACCGGGCTGTACGGACTGACGAGACACTTCTTCGCCGGACAACACACGATGATACATAAGCACGAGAACCTTACCCCGATGCCGCCAGCGGTGAAGTGATGACATGGATAGCGCGGCGCCGAGGCCTGATCTGAGCAATGATTTAAGCCTATCTCCTGATATTGCCGCTTGCACTGATATATCCTGCTAGTGAGATGATACTGCGCTGAGTGGCCGGCGCCACGGGGCTTCCTCGTCACCGCTTACGTCGCGCAGACATTGCTGCCGACATGGCGCTCTGCAACTGGGCCTGATAATCGGATTATGGTGTATTCGCCCGAGGTACTTGCCTGGTGGTTACGCCCTTGCAATGCTTCGTTAAGCGACTGGCTCGCGCCGGGAGCAATATTGTCATGTAGCTCGACGGCAATGACACCAATGCGATGGATCCACTTGTCCGTCCCGTTTTGAAAGACTTCTTTTTCTGCCCCTTCTATATCCACCTTCAAAAGATCGATTCGACCTGATTCGAACTCAGTCAATAAATCATGTACTCCAAGAGCGGGAATCGATGTGCCATCGGCACTCGCGACCTCTCCGACTCTGAATGCCCAGGGCTCGTCTGTCGGGTTCAGAATGTTCAGCTGTGCCTGCTTCGACCATAAAGCCTTTTTCAGGCAAGTGATATTGGCATACGGCTTCGTGTTTCTTACGAGCAATTCAAAATTTGATTGGTCGACTTCCAGCGCCAAAATCTTTGCTTTTGGAAAGCGGTGAGCAAAATAAAGTGAAGCCAAGCCTATGTTGGCACCGGCGTCAACTATAGTAGCCGGCTCTTGCGACATCTGAAAGTCCAACTCACCGTCGATCAATAATTGAATAAATGCCAGTACATCCGAAGTTCCGGCCCGTAAGGTGACGGGGTGATTGAGGCCTGGAACCCGCACGTTGTGCCACGTTCCTCGGATGTGATGGAGGTGTTGGCGAAGATGAAACCAAAGCAGGAAGCCCGCGATTTGTCCGAATCGCCGGCGATATTTCTTGCTCGGATTCGTTAGTTTAGAAAGAAAGGTCAGCATAGATGTAGTAGGCCCTGAGCGGTACGAGGGCATTAGTCAATTACCTGCTAAAGCTCCTGATGTATCCCTCATCCCACCAGCAATATCGAGTGTTCGAGACACAAGTTTGTCGGGCGATAGGTGAGTGTTGTAATACGCCCAGTTGTTTTCCATAACCAATTGCCTTGATGGTTTATCCTCGATTAGGTGGACGGTTTGGCGAACGCACTCCTCGGGCGTGTCGAATTCGAAATAATTTGTTTTGGACTCGAACCCGCAAGGAACGACTGGCTTCAATCGTTCCGATACAACGCACTTTGAAAAGGCCACATACTCTGCCAGTTTCCATCCTATCGAGCCATGCAGACCCGTAGTGGCTATGCAAATCGGATAATCCTGAAGAAGCGACAGGTAATTCTTTTTTCCTGAGCTCATAGGGCTTTCCAAAACCAGTTCTTTGTAGGTTTGTACTGCATATTTATTTCGCGCAAACCCGCCATAGAAGCGAGGCCCTAGTTCTTTACGAAGCAGTTCTATACAGCGCGCTCTGGTCCTGTTGATCTGAATCCGTTCTGCCCTTTCTTCTGCGGACAGAGCTGCACCTTCACCCTCCGGATCCCATGCACGCGCCATAAAGAGTACACGAGGCTCCTGTGTCAAGACTGGCGGAGCGCACATATGTGCAATTGTGGGAAGAAAGCTCAAGGAGGCAAGCTCGGCACAACGCTTCACAAGTTCCTTAGGGAAATTGTCGAACGCGGCTTTACGCAGCAGGAATCTTGAAATCTCATGGAAGTTCAGGTTTCCTGCATAGACTTCATAATTAAGCCCTAAAGGATGGACCCGGGATTGATAACCGTCTGGAACCATTGATGGCACATAACTTCGCTTGAAGTAGGCATCGCAAATCTCGAGGGCATCCATTCGAAGATGGGAGGAATCGCTAGTATCGTAGTAAATTGTTTTGGCCTCATCCAAGATGACGAATAATCCATTCAAGTCTCGATGGCGCAAGTTCCTCATCGTTTCCACACCTGGGTGGGAATAATTCGAGAATTTCTGCTTAAGCCGAATTACTCCTTCAGCCGAAAGAAGAGAAAACCCCGTATACAACTGAGACACATGAGGCGAGGTACTATATGCGAACATGGTGCATTGCATTGCATTGTCTTAACTTACTGACCTGTCTCGCGCCAGCTCTTTCGATAGGCAAAATTGAGTCTCTTACAATTAAAATCAATCCGAACCTGCACTTGCAAGTTGGCCAAGCGGACGCTTTCTTGATGATTAATTCCTATTTCGTGGTTACCGTATTCCTAAAAGAGTGTATAGATGAATGGCGCGACCGCCGATCCCTGGGTGAGGACTATCAAGCTCCCTAGAAGCACGAGCATGACAATAATAGGCAATAGCCAAAACTTCTTCCGCTCTTTCATAAACGCCCACAACTCTTTCAAAAACTCGCCCATGCTGCCCTCCTGACTTAAAATTGCCTCGTCATGTGATTTCGCGGCCTCGCTCCTCGCACGACCCGATAGGTCTCGACATCTCGACTCAACGTTCTCCGCATTGAGTCCCAGCCGAAGAGCCGCATGACCATTCCCATTGGAGTGATGAGTCCAAAATAGAGAATCCCTAGGATAATGCGGGTGTTGATCCACCCCATGACATGTCCAATCTTCATCCAGACTCTGAAAATAGGACCAAGTGTCATCGGCATCAGTAGTCCTAATGCAATCAGGAGACTTCCGGGCACGAGGGCCCAGAAGCGGATCGCTTCGCCGTGCCGGAAGGCAGGCCAAACAGCGATCAAGCAGAATACCCCACCGACAATTAACCCAAAATTACGGAGCTCTTTTTTTTCATTCGCTTCGTGCATTCATCACCCCTTCCGTCGACTACCACAAGTAACTGCCGCACTCATAAATAGCCGCCATGCGCAGCGACAACCAGACTCCTTGGCCGCCTAGCGCTTGGACGGCTCCCAGCGAAACACTCGATCTCCTCTCAGAAACCGCATCCACGCGTCGAGAATGGATAGATTTACCAAGACAAAAAAAGACGGTAGCCGTAATAGATTACTCTTGGGCATCCAGTCACACCCTGCATAGGCAGCCGCTAAGACATAAAAAATAGCCTGACCCACCAATAAAACCCTGTAGAACGCAGAGTGGGTGGCCAACACGACGTTCGAGATGAATGCCGCAATCATGGCAAATGGCACGAGCCATCGGCACAGTTTATGGCTAAACAACTGCCAGGCGAACATCCCGTATCGAAACGGATTCAACATAGGCAGACTTCGCATGAGTACGGCGATCCCTCTTAACACCGTCCGAACCTTCCGCTGGTATTCCTTCTTCTCATCCGTCAAATTCCTATAATATCCGATGCTTTGCGAATCCGAGACTCCGCGAAGGCCAGCCTTCATGGAATTCAGGAGGGTATTGAAATCACTCTGGAGATCCTCCGCCCATGGGGTACAGACTGTTCTCCTCGCGGCAAAAAATGAGCCACTGAGACCCACCAAGGTATTCACCTGGGTCTCAAACCGGCGAAGCAGCATCTCATACTTCACATATGCGCCCTCTCCGCTTAGGTTTCCCTCCGCGTCCACGAACTTATCCACACTGCTCACGCAACCGACGCTTGGATCATGAAAGGATTTTACGATGTTGGCAACCCCCAGCGGCGGAAGCGTCGTGGCCACATCCGAAAACACCAACACTTCGCCACTCGTTTGGCTGACCGCTACCTTTTGAGCAGCTTCCTTCCCTTTTCGTTCCGGTGCGCGAATGAGCCGAACCCCTGCTGATGCATACCCTCGCACGATTTCATCCGTTCGATCCGATGAGCAATCAGACGCCACTACTATTTCGAGACGTTCTCTTGGATACTGTTGTTGCAATGAGTTGAGAATCTTCTCCTCGATACGCATTTCCTCATTATAAGCCGTAATCACCAGCGACACGGTGGGCTGAATATCTCGGGCCAGCACAGGTCGATTTCTGATACGAGAAACAACCATCAACACCAGCAAGTACCCGACATAGGCGTACAGTATAAATGCCAAGGAACCCCAGAAAATCCATTCAGCCAGCCACATGTTTCAGAATTCCGCAGTTACGACTCGCCGTGAGGAGAGCCACGCATCGCCCTTAGACTCGTTCAATTGACCCGGGGTAGTTCCGAAATACGATGCTGCTCCTCTGGAGCGCAGGACGAGCAGGCTGGTTTCAGCCCGTCGCCCTGTTGAACATCTTCGATGGCCCGACAAATTCTTTGGAGATCTCGGGGAGCCAAAAACTCGTGAGTCGGAAGGGTCACGAGACGCTCAGCCAGCATGGTCGATTGGGGCACGTGTTGAGAGGAAAGTCTTTCGCGGAGTTCGGCAATATGTTGAATAGACGATGGGTACATGGAGCTCACTCCTAGCCCCTCTTCCGATGACACGCGACACAAGGCTTCCTTCTCTTGTTTAGAACGCATGAGGAGCGGTAATCGCAGATAGACGGACCGCCCTCGTGGGTACGGTTTGATCGCCTGAGCAGAACTTGCCCCCACAGATTCCAGTGTCACTTGAGCATGTGCCGTGCGAATCGCGGTCGCATGAGCAAGCCGGTCCTTCCACCCACGTAACAATCCTGCACGCACGGAATCCATTCGAGCCACCGGGAAATCCTTATAGAATTTTGTTTCGCCTAATTTCAAAAATGGAAGCCCAGTGGGTATCCAATAGCATGACGGATTGATCAGTAGTTGCGTGGCTACCACTTCGAGCCAATTTTTGAGCATACCGAGAATCGATTCCTCAGGAAGCTGAGTATGGTACCGCGTGATGGCCTCTCCAATTCGATCATCATTCGAAAGAATTGCTCCCCCTGACCCGCAGGAAATATTTTTTCCCCGACCGAAACTCAGGAATGCGACATCGCCCATGGTTCCAAACGGCTTTCCTTCACGGTCGCCGCCCAAGGCCTGGGCCACATCTTCCACCACAAAAATACCCCGTTGGCGACATAGCTCGACGATCCGCGGTACATCAACTCCAAAACCTAACAAATGCGTCGCCAGCACGCACAAGACCTCGGAATCAGCTATTCGTGTCAATTGATCAAAATCGAAGTCGAAAGAACGCGAGTCCACGTCACACAGCATGACCTCGAGCTGAGCCCGAAGCACCGCCGAGGGAACGGAAAAACATGTATATCCTGGAACGATGACCTTGCGTCTAGTCGACAGACCATGGAGGGCCTGGAGTATCAACATGAGCGCAGCTTTTCCAGAGGACACAAACCACACATACTTCACACCGAAATAATTTCGAAACTCAGCTTCTCGTTGCCTGATCGTCGCCCCTGGGCGCAGCAGTCCCCCCAAGCTTAACGTGAGGTCGCGCCAGTCGATCGGTGCAGCGGATGGGGGAAGCGTTCGTTGGGCCTTCATGGAAGGTGTTTCACAATGTGTGGTCCAAGCACATTTGCGACCATGAGAGGCAATTTCTGCCATAGGCGAATCGCGAGAGCATATTTCGGATTCTGCGGGTTGAGCTGAGGTACCGGGCGGCCGCCATTCATCCAATAATACCAATGAAGTTGTTTCGGCTTGGCTCCCCATTGCGCTTTGAAGCGATAGGTTCCGCTGTCTGGAGTGGAACGTCCGAAGTCAAAAACCTGAAAACCCTGCTGGCAGGCATATTCCAGTACAGTGCCGTAAAGCAGCATATTCGGGGCAAGTTTGTTAAACCGTTTGTCTGAAGCCGCCCACGGAATCTCCAGTGAGGAGCGGAATCCATAAAGAAAACCGGCGGCAACCGGCGTACCATCGAGAGAGACGACACAGATGCGAGCCTCTTTCGGAAAACTCTCCAGAATCTTGGAGAAGAATCCTTTCCCATATACCGGCGTTCCCAGGTCCCGCATACAGCGCGAGAATACCCTGTAAAATGGATCGAGAAACTCGCGTCCCCCCACCTTCGCCAGCATGCCTTCCTTTTGGGCCCGTCGAACCTGACTGCGTAGTTTGGAAGGAAACCCCTTCACAAGCTCATCATACGAGGACGGCAATGGCAAACGCATGGATACTTTTCGCTCGCTGGAAACCCATGACGTGTTCATCGCCTCTTCGTGCCGAAGCTCGATGTGGTCCGCACTCAGAGCCTTGGCCTGCTCAATTGTAAATGCTTCGAGCAACGACCGCACTTCCTGCGAATTTGCCAGCAGGCCGCCATAGTTCACGAACGGTAAGGACACCAGAAATCGGCCGAATCCTCGGCTCGCCAGGAGAACCAGGGGAACCACACCTTGAACAGTTCCTTCAGGCCCTTTGACGCTAAGGTAGTATGTCTGATGGCCAAATGCTTGCTCAATGATGCGGCGCCAGCCTGCAAGATGATACCCCGAAGACAAAGGCGTCCCCAGCACATAGGTATCCCATGCCAGGACATCAGCATCTGTTCGGCCCAATATTGAAGGCTGCAAAGCGCTCATGATACCAGCACTAATAGTGTTCACCTCTACCGCTCACAGCATTGAGAATCTTGGCTAACTCTCCTGTGAGCGATCGATACTCAAACCGATTTACGCGTGTGGCATCGGGAGGAACGAGCTTTTGCTTTCCTGTCGCGAGCTCGCTCAGGAGCCCCTTGATATTTGCTAGTCGGTTCGGACTACTTATACCCAATGCATGACGATTGACCAAATTAGCGGTCGCCCCTTCGCCACCAATCAGCAGGAGAGGGCGTCCAGTGGCGACATATTCATACATTTTCCCCGGCACTTGCAGAGGTGAGTCCGGTTGAAGCACTAACAAGACACTCGATCGTTTCATCTCGCTCAAGCACTGACTGTGCGAAATGGCCGGCTCTCTTCGGAGAAAACCCTGTTGCTCAAGGTTGACTGCGTATTGTTCACATTCCCGGTCGGTCGTATCCCACCCGCCTACAAAACGTAAGCGGATTGCTTCAGGCTTCAGGTCACCATCTCGAAACATTTCCCACATAGCGCGCAACAAAATATGCGGTGTCCGCTTTCCATACACTGTTCCGAAGTGACAAAGCTCATAACCTCCGGAGATCGAGGCAACATCGGATATACCGGCGATAACTTGGTCAGACGGGAACACATCCCGGTCAAACCCATTGGGGATCCAGCTACAACGATCGCGGAGTTCGGGATACTCCGCAACGAGTCGATCACGTAGCTCTTCCGTGTTGGCGATGACATGACCGGCAGCCCGGCAGACCTGCGCTTCAATCATGCGTGACTTCTTAGTCAGCCACTGGGTGCTGAACGAATAATAGGGATTGCAGTTCCATGGATCGCGATAATCCAGCACCAACGGCCGTTGGAGCTGCTTAGCGAGAGAGCAACCCACTACGAAGCTCGTCCAAGGCCCACCAGTTGCCAATATAACGTCCGGAACATTTTTATCACCACGTTTCAGAATCTGTCGTACGGCGGGCGCATACCATCCACATTGACGGTCGGGAAATGCGAATGCCCAATCCAGCAAGAAATCTTTCATGCCTCCACCCAGTACTACTGGCGGCACTGCTATGGGAGCTGCGTGGTCCTTCAGTTGCGGTTTCCGATCCGGACCAACCGTGTTTCTCAATAGGTCTCGAAGCCGCTCGCGACCCTGCAGAATCTGTTGAAGCCGATCCGTATAGGGTACACGCACAACATCGACAATGGAGGGCACTCGCTCACCCAGCTTCTCATCAACCTGGTGCGTCGGATAGGCGCATGCCGGCGTTGTGGTCAGCACCTGAGGCTGCCAACCGCACGCAGGCAAGTTTCGACAGAAGCCCAGCGGCCGCATCGCGCCGCTTGCCGCGACTGGGGGAAAATAGTAGGCCACTATCAATACTCGCTTCACAGACTCACCGCCCCCTACTCCAAAGGCTGAGTGCCGTGGCTACTCTTTAGGCAACCTGCCTGACATGAAGTTGGTCACGAAGCACCTGGACAATCCGTTCAGAGGCATGTCCATCCCACAGCGGTGGAGGCGCAAGTGGAGTACGGGGACTGTCCAGCGCTTTTGTGGCCTCAATGAGAATTCGTGCCGGCGCCGCTCCAATCACTCGATTCGTTCCATGCGTCACCGTAATCGGGCGCTCCGTATTGTCTCGAAGCGTTAAGCAAGGAACTCCTAGCACGGTCGTTTCCTCCTGAATTCCACCAGAATCGGTCAGAACCAACCGGGCACTCGCGATCAGGGACATAAAATCGAGATAGCCGATTGGGTCCATACAGTGGACACCCTGCGACGGAGTCGGCGCAGAGCCAAAGTACAACCCCGGGCCAAAACCACCGATCCCCTCAAGTGCCTTTTTCGTTCGCGGATGGATGGGGAAAATGACCGGCAGACGTCGGGATATCTCCAGCAGGGTATCGATCAACCCCTTCAACACCTTGATGTCGTCCACATTCGACGGACGATGGAGTGTCGCCACCGCGTAGGGCGCATTCTTCAGTTGTAGTCGTTCAAGGATCGTCGAATGAGCCCACATTCGACGGGACGCCTCGAGCGAATCGATCATCACATTCCCGACGAGGAATATTTTCTTCTCCGAGACTCCTTCAGCGAGAAGATTTCGCTTTCCGCTTTCTTCAGTCACGAAAAGAAAGTCTGACACCGCGTCGGTGACAATCCGATTGATTTCTTCCGGCATAGCTCTGTCTCCACTCCGCAGCCCCGCCTCCACATGAGCAACCGGCACATGTAACTTCACGGAGGTCAACGCAGCCGCCATGGTGGAGTTCACATCGCCAACCACCAGCACCACATCGGGGCGTTCCTGTTCCACAATTGGTTCCAAACGCCTCATGACCTCGGCAGTCTGGACGGCATGGGTACCGGAGCCCACATCCAGGGAGACATTCGGCAACGGAATCTGTAAATCTTCGAAGAACTGCCCAGCCATCTTGACATCATAATGTTGGCCTGTATGAACCAGCAGCGGGGTGATGTCTGGATGCTTGCGCATTTCTCGCATCAATGGCGCGATTTTCATGAAGTTTGGCCTGGCCCCGACAATATTGAGTACTTTCATTGAACATGCCCTCTTCTCATAAGTATCGCGTCCCGAATATTCTACAGCGTTGAATTGGCAGCGTGAGGTTCGGCAGGCATACTCGTCAGGCACAAATGTTAGGCAGCCGACAGGGGGTCTTGTCGAACCAGATCTGAAAGAATTTCAAATTCGGCAACATGAAACAGATTGTTGGCGAGATCAACTTCCCCTCGACGGTGGCGGTCTAAATCCGTGAGCAGAGCCCCCGCATTGTATATGCCTCGCTCGCGAACAGCTCGACTGGCTAACATGTCACGAAGCGGCTCATAGAGATCATGTGCGAACCACTTCTTACTCGCGGTGGGAAAACCCATTTTATCCACGCGGCCGCGAACGGATTCAGGAATCCGACCCCTCATGCCTTCCCGAAGCACATATTTATTCCAGGGCCCTCGTATCTTCCAATCATCGGAAAGACCGGCGACAAATGACACCAGGCGGTAGTCGAGAAATGGCAGGCGCGCCTCGACTGAATTCCCCATGGAGTTGCGGTCTTCGATCCGGAGATATAACGGTAATGGACTCGACACCACTGACTGTTTCAATGAATCCGATAATGTTCCAGAGGTTGGAGGCGTGTTATCGTTGACCAAATACTGCGCTAAATCGTTTGAAAACCATGGGTTTTTACGAAGACGCGCCTGACGTCTGACCTGTGCCCAACGCCGATATGCGCGAATTCTATACATCTCCCAAGAGAGAGAACGAGTCACGACGTCGGTGAACCGCATGCGGGAGTTTCCCCCATGCGCTGCCGTGTAGAGTGATACGGCCTGCCATGCCTCTCTCATTCTTCCCTGCCGAATGAGGGCAACCCACTGATCTTGGAAATAGCTCGAATACCCACCGATCGTTTCATCCGCTCCTTGGCCGTTCAGCACGACTCGAATTCCTTGCGAAGCAGCCAGACGCATCAATTGGTATCCGACCACGGCGGTCATGGTATGGACAGGCTCGTCTTGAAACCACAGCACCTTGCGCAAATCGTTCCATAATTCCGCCGGGCTGGTCTCAAGCTGCCTTAATTGAGCGCCGGTTTGGGTCAACGTGTCAGCAATGTACTTCGACTCATCGAACTCCTTGGCCATATAACAAAAGGCTTGAAGAGATTCGGTCTGTCTTTCAGCGCCGTTGTCTCGCTGCCGAGCAGCGGCACAAATAATCGCTGTCGAATCCAACCCGCCAGATAAACACACTCCGACTGGCACATCGCTGCGCATCCTGATCCGGACCGAGTCTTCAAAAAGGTCCGCAAACGTCTCGGCGGGGTTGTTCGACACCACTGGAGATAGGGCATCGAGGGACCAAAATGACCATTGATTCCAGGTACCATCAAGGGTCACCTCAAAGCCGCTGCCGGCAGAAATTTGTTGGATGCCCTCATAGAAAGTCTCCACCTGATTATCGAGACGTCCCTCAAGCAGAAATTTAGAGGCAGTCCTCCAATCGAGTTGACTCTGGACATATCCTGAAGCTCGTAGTGCCTTGATCTCGGAAGCGAACTGTATGACCTCCGTACTGCAGCTGTAATAGAGAGGCTTGACGCCAAAGCGATCGCGCGAGCCGAAAATCCGTCGATGGGGTCGATCATAGATCACAAACGCCCACATCCCATTGAGCTTGGACAAACACTCACGGCCCCACTGACGATAGGCTGCCAGCAGCACTTCACTGTCCCCGCTGGAGCGGAACTGATATCCCAATTGGCGAAGTTCTGCACGCAACTCGACGTAGTTGAATATCTCGCCGTTGAACACGAGCACATATTGCCCGTCTTCGCTGACCATCGGCTGATGGCCCGCCTCAGACAGGTCCAGGATCGAGAGCCGACGGAAGCCCATTCCGACGGAACTATCCATATAGATGCCGCTATCGTCAGGACCTCGATGCAACAAGCTCGTGGCCATTTTTTCGATCGCCACTCGCTCTATCGGTCTTCCGTTCAACCCTATGGCAACTGCAATCCCACACATAAGAACAATCGGCGCTCCTCGTCACAGCCTTCAGTGATTTTGCATTACTTCGGCACAACCTGGCGAAAATATTCGGTAGCTTTCCTGATACCATCCTCCAGTTCCACCTTCGGCTCCCACCCCAGCAAAGCTTTGGCTCTCGTGATATCAGGCCGTCGCACCTTCGGATCATCGGCAGGAAGGGGACGCTCTTCAATCACGCTCTTCGACCCGGTCAATTTCAGAATGATGTCTGCAATCCCCCGAACCGTGAGTTCACGCGGGTTGCCGATATTCACTGGGTCATGAATGCTATCGAGGATGGCATCGGGTTTCTGTGTGAGAAACTTCGTGCGGTCAGTCCGCTGTGCCACAGACTTATCGGATTTGATCATTAACAATGCCACGATACCACGAACCAAATCATCGACATAGCAAAAGCTGCGGGTCTGAGAGCCGTCCCCAAACACCGTCAGAGGTTTTCCTTGTAGTGCCTGCACGATAAAATTAGATACAACTCGGCCGTCTTTTGGCCTCATACGGGGGCCATACGTATTAAATATCCGTACGATTCGCGTATCGACTCCATGATATCGATGATAGGCCATCGTCATGGCTTCGGCAAATCGCTTTGCCTCATCATACACTCCGCGGGCGCCGATGGGATTGACGTTACCCCAGTAGGTTTCTGGTTGAGGGTTGAGCAGGGGATCTCCATAGACTTCAGATGTGCTCGCCAACAGAAAGCGGGCGCCTTTGGCTTTCGCCAGTCCCAGTGCTTTATGTGTTCCAAGCGCGCCCACCTTCAATGTGGCGATGGGCATTTCAAGATAGTCCTGTGGACTGGCCGGCGAGGCAAAATGCATAACGGCGTCCAACTGACCGTCAACGTGCAGATAGTCACACACGTTATATTTCACAAAGCTGAACTTCGGATTCCCTATTAAGTGAGCGATGTTTTCCGCGCGTCCGGTGATTAAATTGTCCAACGCGATCACATCATGTCCCTGTCCGGTCAATGAGTCTGACAAGTGACTCCCCAGAAACCCTGCGCCGCCCGTGATAAGAATCCTCATGAATCTCTTCCTCCTTCGCGTTCAGTGCCTGTCGCTAATCGAGTTCAAACTCCTTTTTCCAATCGGAATCCCCTTCAAGCGGCTTCTGCTCTGTCTTGAGCAAGACGCAATTCTCAAGAACAAGTACGTCCATCTCGGTTCGCATAAAGCACCGATAGGCATCCTCCGGCGTACTGACAATCGGTTCCCCTCGAACGTTAAAAGAGGTATTCACCAATACCGCGTGACCCGTCTTTGCTTCAAAGGCTTTCAGGAGAGCGTAATACCGCGGGTTGGTCTCTTGGTGAACCGTTTGAACTCGTGCCGAATAGTCGAGGTGAGTGACGGCGGGAATGTCGGAACGAGGAACATTCAGCAACTCGATGCCCCATAATCCCTCCTGCATCCCGCTGACAGGCAGCCGCCGCTTTTCAACAACAGGAGACACCAGCAGCATGTACGGGCTGTCAGCGTCCAGGACAAAATAGTCGGAGGCCCGCTCTCGCAAAACAGACGGCGCAAATGGGCGAAATGACTCTCGATACTTGATCTTGAGGTTCATCACGGACTGCATATCCCGATTTCTGGCGTCACCCAAAATGCTTCGACCACCCAACGCACGAGGGCCAAACTCCATACGTCCCTGAAGCCACCCCACAACTTTCCCTGCGGCAAGTTCTTCTGCCACACGGGCATACAATTGGTCCTCATCGAGCCGCCTATATGGAGCCTCGGCCTTCTGAAGGTATGCTTCAATTTCATCATTTGTGTGAGCCGGGCCCAGATACGAGCCTTTGAGACTATCCTTTCCTGGATTCACCTTGCGTGGTTGTTGCTCAAACTGATGCCAGGCGGTCAATGCCGCACCCAACGCGCCTCCCGCATCTCCTGCCGCTGGTTGGATCCAGAGTCCCTTGAATGGCCCTTCGCGCAGAATCCGCCCGTTACCGACGCAATTTAGCGCGACACCGCCGGCCATGCAGAGATAGTCGACACCGGTTTCACGATGAAGAGTTCTCGACAAACGAAGCATCACTTCCTCGGTCACTTCTTGAACTGAGCGGGCCAGGTCCATTTCGCGCTGCGTTAACTTAGACTCGGCCTTCCGAGGCGGCCCTCCAAACACTTCGTCAAACTTCCTCCCAGTCATAGTGAGGCCGGTACAATAGTTGAAATAATCCATATTCAAACGGAAGGTCCCGTCCGGCTTCAGGTCGAGCAGGTGTTCGTAAATCGCCTTCACGTACTTTGGCTCACCGTAGGGAGCAAGACCCATCACCTTATACTCCCCTGAATTCACTTTGAACCCTGTATAGTACGTAAAGGCAGAATAGAGGAGTCCAATGGAATGAGGAAAGGGGATCTCCCAGAGAGGAGTCAGTGCATTCCCATCACCAAGCCAGGCCGATGTCGTAGCCCACTCCCCCACCCCATCCATGCAAAGAACTACCGCTTTCTCATAGGGAGAAGGGAAAAATGCCGAAGCTGCGTGCGACTCGTGATGCTCGGAGAATAAAATTTGCGGGAGTGCAGCAGCCGTCATTTCCGGAGCATGAATCAAGAACTCCTTTTGGAGAAGACTTTTCAGTAAAAGCTTCTCTTTCAACCACACAGGCATAGCCGCAACGAAGGATTGCACGCCGCGAGGTGCGAAGGCGAGGTAGGTTTCCAGCAAGCGCTCAAATTTGACCAGCGGTTTATCATAAAAGACTAGATGCCGCACATCCTTGAGCTCAATTTTTCCTTCGCGAAGACAGTATTCAAGGGCTTTGTGGGGAAAGCCCGGATCATGCTTCTTTCTTGTAAATCGCTCCTCCTGAGCCGCCGCGATGATTTCACCATCGCGCACTAAACAGGCAGCACTGTCGTGGTAGAAAGCGGAAATACCCAGGATATTCATAGTGACTCCAGACGATTAAAGGAATGACCCGTCTCAAACCAATTTGGCACGATTGGAGAAGCTTTGCATTACACGCCCCTTGGAAGGGGCAACGCACGCCAGCAAAGCCCTCTTGTGTTTACCTGACCTTGCACTCTTCAATGAGGCTCAAATAACGCATAGCAATTGCCGCCCAGTTGTACTCTCGAAGCGCCCACTCCTGCCCCTGTTTGGACAAACTGTCACGATAGGGCCGATTCGAATATACACGGATCAGGGCAGCTGTCAGAGATTGAGGATCCTCAGGCGGCACCAAAATCCCCGTCTTACCGTCTTGAACGATCTCCGGCACGCCATCCACATTGGTGCCGATAACCGCCTTTCCGCAGGCCATCGCTTCGGCAATGACCAGAGGCATTCCTTCCGCTCTTGAGGCAAGCACGAACAGCAGGCAGGATTTCATAAGCACCAACACCTCTTGATGAGACTGGTTGCCCAGAAATACAATCTGATCAGACACACCGTGCTTGCATGCTAATCGAATCAAGCTCTCACGCTCCGGACCATCTCCCGCCACCACAAGATGAAGGTTCATGCCTTGGTTCTTCGCCATCCCCAAAGCAGCGATTATAATGTCTATCCCTTTTCGATGGATCAAATGGCCGGCGGTCAAAATATAATCTGGAGGAAGACTGGCAGGCGGCCGAATTCCTTCAACTGCAACGATGGCATCCAACGGTGCGCCATTCGGAAGTAGTCCACTGCGCAGCAGGCGCAAATCAGGCAACACCTTTTTAACCTTTTCTAAAAGCGATCGTGATACAGCCAGAACAATATCTGCTTTCTCCAGCAAGAACTTCACCAGCTGTCGGTCCCTCGAGGTCCAGAGAGATAAATCGTGTGCATCATTCCCTTGGTAGGTAATCGCGAGCTTGCAACCGCCCATGCTCTTCAACACCCCAAAATAGAACATGGACGGCAGTGGATACTGGATAATGACGGCGTCCAGACGCTTGCGCCGGGCAAGAATGATGAGCTGCAACATAGTGACGGGAAACCACATACAACACATAAGGACCGCGCGAACGGGATATTCGGGCGAGGTTGGGGATCGGAGATACATCCCGTATACAGCAGTGTTATCTAAAGATTCGATTTGTTCAAGGCGATTAGCTCGATCCGCCACGAAAATCGTCACCTCGTGGCCTTTCTTTTTAAACTCTCCGGCCAATCGAGCGACAACCGTGCTGACGCCGCCGGTCAAAGAAGGCCGCCATGGTGTCACAAGCATAATATTCATGAATGGAACATGGTCAGTTGCGTAGGGTAACCAAAGTGATTCTTATGAGGGATCATGACGGTCTCAGGGGCTGGTCAGGTTGGTGACTCGCGAAATACGTTTTGAGTAGGTCTAGATACAACTCAAACTGGAACGGCCGATGCCGAATAAGACTGAGGATTCGTTGCCGGGCCGCTGCCGTCAGACGGTCTTGACGTTCTATATACGCCAACTGACGCTGCGTGTCGTAGAGCCGTTCGTTGACTAGGCGGCACATTTCGGCCCCATAAGTCTTTTCTAACTGCTCTTCTCTCAAAATGATCTGGTAAATTTTAACGACATCATTCAACAATCTCCGTTGACTGGACATGAGACTGCCTGCTCTCCATCGATATTGCCCCAATGGCTCATGAAGATATCCC
Organism: Nitrospira sp.; assembly: GCA_020697375.1. The sequence goes on from JAJFBJ010000021.1 coordinate 18,577, forward strand.
ACCTGGAACCCATGCAAGACAACGAGTATCCAATGTAAATAATCCTGGGCGACGGGCAATCGCAAATCGAAGCCTTGAGCGCTATCGAACGCACTACGTCTTTCCAGCACGGTTAAAGTTTGGATATGGGAGCGCAAAAGAACATCTCGAACGCATCTTCCTTGAGGTACTGCCCGTTTGGTTTCTTCATTAAATCGCGTGTGCAAGACCTGGTCACGTTCATCAATGACGGACACGTCTGTATGGACAAAGCCGCAGGCGGGATGCGCATCGAGGTATTCGACCTGCCGAGCCAACTTTTCAGGGCTCCACATATCATCGGCATCAAGATACGCGATAAACTCCCCCGTCGCTCGCGAGACGGCAACATTACGCGCGGCTGAAGCGCCCTGATTCTTTTGGTAGAGATAGCGTATGGATTCACCGTATGTCTGCATGAGGGTTTGCGTCTCGTCCGTCGATCCATCATCAACAACGATTACCTCGAAATCTCGGTATGTTTGCCCTAGCGCAGAATCGACCGTCCGGCCGAGAAACTGCGCACAGTTATACGTTGGAATCACCACGGATACGCGAGGCATAGGAAGGCGCACTCATTAGACAGCAGCCTACACAACTTTTTCTGACAGCTGGGGCCGCAAAGCTGCCAGAGTTCTTTCCATTGCCGAATCCCATGAAAACCATTCATCCGCAAGTTTCAGGGCTCCGGCTCGCAGGCGCTCGCGCAGGTCGGCGCGATTCATGACTTCTAACAACAGATTCGCGATAGCTTGCGGATCTTTCGGTTCACAGGTGAGAACATTTTCTCCATGGACAAAGGCCCTATCCATCATCGGCCCGCGGGTTACGATGATTGGAAGGCCGTGCGCGACGATAGAAGCAAACGAGCTATTATTCAGCTGTACTCCTTCGAGAAAGGGTAACACACAGACATCGGAGGCATGAAGGTAAAGCGACGCTTCCTCTTCCTCGGACTTGAATGCCCCCGTCCAAATCGTTTGTCCATCTATATGGAGCTGCTTCGCGAGCGCCTGCATCTCGTCAAAATAGGAACCACCACCCTCAACCGCGAGGTCCACTTTTCCTCCAATGAACAACAGCCTCGCTTCGGGGCGCTGAGCATACACGACCGCAAATGCTCGCAACAGCGTATCGATACCCTTGATGGGATAAAGGTAGCCGAAGAATGTGATCACGAATTCATCCGGCCTCACACCCAGTTGCGTTCGGCCCCGCGCACGGGCCATGCCTGTTGCATTAGAGACTATGTACAAATTTGGGGGGGGAGGAATGAGCTTCACTTTCTCGCTGACCGGCGCCCACTCTTTTACGAGGATAGTACGATGGCGCTCGCATAACGCGATGATGAAATCACTATCACGCAACAACGTTCCTGAGCTGTACGCCACGTCCTTTTTGCCAACCCATCGAACCAATAATTTACGAATCGCGCGCGAGACGAGGCCCGTTTTTGACGGGTCGGCCCCAACGAACGCGCTCTCATAACGCGTAATAAATGGAACCTGTGGAAAGAGTCGCTTACACAGCGTTGGCAGGAATGTCACCATCGGATGAAAGTGGTACATGAGTCCGATGTACATAAGGAGCACCGCGTCTGGGGCACAATCTTTGAGAAATGCCCTAACCCTAGGTAATTCACGCCAGTCCCAATTCTGCATGATTGGATGGACACGAATCCCATCTTCATCTGGTCCGGCGTTTCCCGTTGCCGTCAGGACGTGAACTTCGATGTCGCGCCCTGCTAATTGCCGGCACAGATGGTAGGTATTGGTCGCTTCACCCGCATGCATGGGGGGATAAGCCGCTGAAATGATCAATACTCGCATCGCATCCGCACTCGTGATAGGTTTCGCAGCAGGCAATCTCCTGTTACGCCGTTACCTTGACCTCAGCGGTTCGTCGAAGCCAGGACTCGTGAATCTCTTCAAAAATATTCTTCAAGCTTTTCGTAATTCTCCAGTTTGGATAATGGGTCGTCATTTTGTTTAAGTTGCTGATATAGCAAATATGATCTCCTTCACGATTCTTATCCGCATACTCAAAGATCATTTTCTTGCCGGAAATAGCCTCGATCATCTCAAAGGCCTCAAAAATCGAACAGCTGTTCCCACGACCACCACCTAAATTATAAACTTCGCCGCATCGGGGACTCATTATGAACTCGTGAATGAAGCGAGCGACGTCAAGCGAGTGAATATTATCCCGTACTTGTTTTCCCTTATATCCAAAAATATTGTACCTTTTTCCTTCCAGATTACATTTGATGAGATAACTCAGAAAACCATGCAGTTCAACGCCGGAATGATTGGGCCCCGTGAGACAACCTCCTCGCAAACAACACGTCTTCATTCCAAAGTAGCGCCCATACTCTTGAACCATCACATCGGCAGCGACCTTTGAGGCGCCAAAAAGTGAATGTTTCGATTGATCGATGCGCATGTGCTCATCGATTCCGTCAAAGTCATGCGGCGAGGCATAGTCCCACCGTTTGTCCTGTTCAACGAGAGACAGCTCGTTCGGTGCATCACCATAGACCTTATTCGTGGACATATGCACAAAAACAGTGTCCGGCGTATGCAACCTGGTGGCTTCGAGCAGATTCAGCGTTCCCACGGCATTCGTGTCAAAATCATCGAATGGAATCTTCGCAGCAAGGTCATGAGAGGGTTGTGCGGCCGTGTGTACGATGACGTCCGGTTTCAATTCCTGGATGAGATCCAAGACTCCCTTTCGATTTCGAATGTCCAACTCGTGATGCCGAAAATCCTTCAGGTCACTCTGTAATCGTCGTTGGTTCCAACGCGTGTCACCATTCGGACCAAAAAATGCCGCGCGGTTATTATTGTCAACTCCATGAATCAGCCAACCCTGTGCGTGGAAGTATGCGCATACCTCTGACCCGATAAGGCCAGAGGACCCCGTGACAACCATTTGTTTCATTATGTGGCAACTCCTTCCTGCCCTATCGAATATCCAGTCGACTCATCAAGGACGCAAACCACTTATTCCTTCATTCCGCACATGTTTCGCTATCGCATTCGCAACCAGCTCATGCCCTCTTTCATTCCAGTGACCACCATCGACCGCGTAGACATCCTCCCCGCGACGGACGGCCTCGAGCACCATCGAGGCTATGTCATCCCAATATGCAATATCATGATGTGCGGAAATATCTCTAAAAGCCTGGTCATATGGCTCCCCGGGCGCGCAATTAAACGCTATGATGGGTCGGCTTCCCGCTTTTGCACGAACCCGGCCCATCAATTCGTCCGTAATTCCTATAGTGCGAAGAAATCCAGCATGTTGCATTCCCTTCGACTCGATATCCACTTCGATGGTCTCACGAGTACCGGCAGCCCTGAGCCGGTCAATGCGAGTGACGACGAAATAGAGAAACCGGCTACGACGATTGATCCACTCTCGTATCTGAACGGACGACTCCTTAGGTGATAAGAGCTGGATTTTCCCATTCTTCCAATATGGCCTCATCAGCCCATTGTTATTCACACGGCTGAGTCGCTCAAGCTCATTATCATTATTGATAAAATCATTCGAGCAATACTGCCAGAGAATAATATCCGGGCGAATGGCTTCTACGTACCGATCAAAGACAAGGAGCTCCTGCAATGTTCCGTAACCGCCCACACCATACGCGAACACTTCGACATTAAGTAACTTGCCGAGCAGGGCGTGGTAAGTGCGATCATCTGATACCGCCGTGGCATGCGTGAAAGAATCGCCGATTACCAATAACTTGCGTTTGCCCGAATCCAGATCACCGAATTGACGAAATCCGTATTGTTTTTGCGAACGCCGAACGGGATACGGCCGGCCCTCTTTGGTTTTCTCCACCAACGTTTCCTCATAGTGCTCGGTGGCTCTCCAGCCTAGCTCTTGGTCCAATGTAATGGGACCAATTCTTCCTCCTGTCGAGCTTTCAAAGAAAGGTATGCCGTCTCTCAGTAGATGAACCGAACGGATTGCGATTTCGCCGATACCAAGAATGAATCCAGCAGCGACCAGGGTCATCCCCAGCGTTGCCGCGACCATCATAAATTTCTTGAACATTGCCGAATCCGCTAACAACCCTTCCTGTTAGGCTGCTTGAGGGGTCAGCAAATACGGTTCCCAGAATGCCCGATCATACCGCGGCCAAGCATGACATCCGAACGGCAGTTGACCGTGGTTCATGTCGTAGCATAGTCGTGGCGCCACCTCAAAAGCGAAGCGTAGGCCGACTTCTACCGAAGCGACCTTAAATTCAGGAACGTAGTGTTTGGCCCGGTCCGACCAAAAATGGTCTTCGTTCTTGGTTCCGTCTGGGCGAAGATGCCATTGCGCCATCTCTCGACGAGCGTTGTTCAAGTAAGAGAGCCGCTTGGCGTACTTTCGAGGCAGATTGACCATGCGAAGATACGTCGGCATCCCAGCGGACTGTTTCTGCCAAAACTCGTCAGGCTCCATCCAATACACATCCGAACGGAACACCTTGAGGAAGCTGTCGATCCTTCGCAATGACAGCCCACCATTCCCCACGCGAGATTCCTTGACCCATGGACTGTCCGAGCAGGGGATCCAAGGGGGTCCGATATAGTCAAGGTCCGTGTCACACCAAGTAGAAAGTTGATCAGAGAACACCAGTGCGTCCAGATGATAGATCAGAATATATTGATACGCACTGAAGGCAGCATAAAACTTCTCAGACAATAATAGCCGGGTATTCGCCGCGACACTCCCAAAATATTCATTTCCAAACCGTTTCAAGTCACATCCTGGCAAAGTGATATTGAGCGATTCCGGCACGACGAGATATTTGTCGTAGGGCTTTAAGTAATGCGTCAGATGCGCGAACGAAATCTGCTCATCCCGTGTGAGTTCGGTTCGATTATGCATGGGCACGACTACTGCGACTCGTTGTTGAAACTCATTCACCGTGCGCCTCGTACCTTGAGAAGGAGTTCGCCCCAATAGCCTTCAAGAAAGATGGAACATGGTCGAGACGTCCTGCTATTCGCGAATTTTCACCCGATCCTCATCGGCTCTTCCAGCCGCTATAGATGTCGCAGCTGCTTCAGCATTTCCTCGCCGACCAACCTGTGTCCCGCTTCATTGTAGTGGGCATACCGTCGAAATGGAAACAATGACAGAGGATCCGGATGTGTGGAAAAAACCTTGTGCATATCTACTACAGAGAGCTTCAGTCGGCTTGCGATGCCAAGCACCTTGTCACGGTCTTTGCTGGCTAATTCCGGCATACGATAGGCCTCCCAGGTTGGGAGGTAGACGAACACGAGACGTCCGTCCCACGTTTTTGCCGTCTCCTGTGCCTCCGTCAGAATCCGTTCGAACAACAGAAGGTCGCTCGGATCGGCAGAAGCACCGGTGTGACGTAGATAGTCGAGCAACTCGGCAGGAAAGCCTTGCTCAGTTGGACGCCGTTCATGAATTGATAGAATCGCATGACGGATATGGTGCAATTTGAGGATCTGTTCCAATGAGGCGGGAACCGCAGCCTTAATCATGGCGGAGTCAAGATATTCCCTCAACAGACGATCGATTTCCTCTTGACGCTCAAACAACCGCTGCGAAAACCATGGTGTCAGATACTTCATCAAGAGCGGGGAATTCTTCTCCCATCCGTCAAGATCCCTCAAGTCATTGCCTTCATAATAGAACCACAAAATCAACTTTGGTTTGAGAATTGGCCCATACTCTTTGAGCGTGGCTAAGCTGGTCAAAGGTCCATGACTGTTGACCCCCAAATTCATTGTATGCGGGTGCTCCGACCGTACGACCGCGACGAATCCCTTGTCCGAGGGTACACACACGCCATGAGTGTAGGAATCACCAAGCGCAAGAATCTCGATCGATTTTTCATCCCACATTCCGCGTGGATTGTGAAAACCGTGCTCATCGCTTTCATATACGACATACTCGCCGCTTTCATTGCAAAAGACCGTCGTGGTCATGGACATGCCACCTACAGGCAAGAATTCTTCGCCGTTGCTGGTCAGAACGGACTCAATGGCCTTCCCGGATGATGGTTTAAACAGAACTATGGGGAATATATCGGGATACGCGTTGACTCCCTGTTTCCGCATATCATGGACGACCTCCAACCGTGTCCGGACGTCGAACCCCTGATGAGTCTGTTGCACGGTCTTCATCCGTTCAGTCGCAACCTGTACGTTCGCGTCCTGCGGAAAGCTCAACCATGCTTGAGCGCTCAAAACAGCAATGGAGGAACCTGAATACGCCAGCAGCAATTCTCCAGCGTACAGTGCCACCAACATGGAAAATAGGCACAGTATGCTGTTGATTCTAATTGGCGTGGGTAGCCTAAGCCCAAGCACCATTGCCACTGCAAGCCCCACGAACACTAAGTAAATCACGGAAAAGCCATGGCGCCAGACCAACAATCCGAATACCAATCCTGAGATTCCAGCACCTGACAAGAGAACGAGGTTTGCAAATTTACCCAACCGTTGCACGCTATTCCTTTTCGATTGCCCCAGGGTCAAACAAATCGCCTCGCATAGAGTTGACTTCCGCCCTTAGTAATCTTCTCCCACCCGGGGAGATACGGTACGTTGATTATCCTTTATTGTGCTTTGCCAAAATCATCTCTATCGTCGACCGGTAAGCTCGTTCAAATTTCTCTGTCGTATTGTTACGATGAGCCGTTTCCCACGATTTTTTTGCCTTGCAGCGCAATACCTCCCCGGACATCGAGGCGATCTCTCGTACGTGACGCATGATCGTCTCGATTGAGGCGTCCTCCAGGAGAACACCGAAGTTCTCGACATCAACCGACGCCTCATAGGTGACCAATGGAATCAGCCCGGCGGCCATCGTCTCAACCACGGCCGCAGCTCCAGCCTCCGAACAAGACGGAAACACATGAGCCACGGATTGATTCAGTAATATTTGAAACTCATCACTGTAATTGTCGAGCCATCCCACCAACTTGATGTTCGGCGTGTGAAACAATTCCTTCCGGTAAATATTCACAAACTCCGGCTCCTCGAGCACAGGCCCCACAACGGTGAGTTGGCATTCCGGCATTTGCGCGAACGCCTCCAGCACGAGATCTAGTCCCTTGTGAACCATGCCTCGGCTCCCAAACCAGAGGAACCGGTTCCGGGATGCTTCAAAGTCTTTGGCCTCTGGCCACGGCCACATCTTTTGAACGAGCATTGGCAGACGAAAAATTGGCTTACCGGAGTAGGCATATGTACTGATAGTAAATTCATTTCCGCAAGTCGTGAGATAGTCGGCGTGGTCCACTCCCAAATGAGGAGTTTCCAATCGGTTCGCCGGAACAGTCACACCCCTGCGCTTTTGCAATGCCAATATTCGGCCCATTTCAGCCATGTTCTGGTAGACAATTTGGGCCGTATCGCAATGAAATATCTTGAGGCAATTGGAAGGCAAATAGGGCTGCAGCCGCTGTAAATTGAACCTGACATCCACCATCACATCATAGGATTTCCACGGGATAAATTTCTGATTTTCCGTATGGATCACGTCCACGTCGTATCCCATATGCAAAAATGTCTGAGCCATCACAATCGTTTTATAGAACTGCGGGTGGCTACTAGGAATGACCTGTCCTCTCCCTTGGCATATCAACCCTTGATTGTCATAGGAAATGAGCACGTTTCCTTTTGATACCCCTGCAGCACGCAGCGAGACGACGCCGCCACGAAATTGCCGAGCGACATCGCGAATCGCTCGTATCACTTCGCGGCACCAGAGCACCAACTGGAACCGCTGGAGATAGCGTCGTATTCGTTTCAGCACTTTTCCCTCTGCCATCCTTCAGGAATCGGCCAACCGACTTGTCTCCACCCATCAACTGCGGCAATCCAACGTTGGGAATCCACGAGGTGAGGATCGATATGGTGCATTCCTCCCTGCGCCCAAAGCCTCCAACTTGGTCCGAACAGAGGACGCTGCGTGGCGAGCCGTTCACGGTAGGTGGCGACGGTCAGTTCCATAATTTCAAACGCCCGTACTTTCGTTCCGTAAACTGGAGAACAATCTTGCGCGAACCTGACCATGCGATCGGCCCATACTACGACCCGTCCTGCCGGCCTGGCTGTATGCGGATCCTCCTGAATGATCGGGGATTGCGGATGTTCTTGCCAGGGCCCTCGAAGGTCAGGCGCATGATAGAGGCGAAGGGTGTCGTGAGCCAGAGTGGGATTGGTTTCACTGAATAACCACCACCGATCGTCATAGAAAAAGATGGAGCTATCATTGAAACGATGGCCCCGGAGCAAGATGTCGGTGCAGACCCACTCCGTCGGAAAGGACTTAGCTTCGTACAAACGCACACTTTCCGCCTGATGGCTTTCAGGAATCATGTAATAACTGCCTTGCCATTCAAAGACATAGGGATAGGACAGATGGAAAGATTCCCGTAACACAATCCTCTGATAGGCCCAGGCAAATCCGTCTTTGCTCGTCGCCCAGGCGATCTCTCCCCTATCAGTATCGAAATTGTAGACTTCAAAAAACATGTGCCACAGTTGGCCCGCTCGAAGCAGGAACGGATCCGCAACGAACAAGGCACGCACGTCCGACACGTCTTCCCGAGTCAAGACTGGATTGGCCTTCCCACTGGCATGCCTCAGGCGCAACGGTGAGGTCCCGGTGACTATTCCTATTGACCACAATTGGTGAATAGATCCCTGCTTGCCAAGCAGGCGATCCGCAATGCCTTCAGCACACAACTCACGAATTTTTCGCTTAACATACCATTTCCAAATCTGCCGTGACTCCGCCACTGTCATTCACGACCTGCACGAGAATGACTGGCATACCACGCAATCGTCTGCCGCAGTCCGTCATCCAAGGATGTCTGCGCCCGCCACTTCAATCGCTGGTAGGTCAGCTCCGTATCGGCACTTCGAACCGGTTCCATCGGTCGGTCCGGCAAATTTCCAAACAACGGCTGCGTCGCCGTTTTCATGAGCAGAGCAATCTGTTCTACAACCGACCGTACCGTCCGTTTAGTCCCCGTCCCCAAATCGAGACATTCTCCTTCGATCTCAGGAGTCATAGCGGCAGTAATGAACGCATCAATGACATCTTCCACGAATATCCAATCGACTTCCCACAGGCCCGAGGAAAGCTGAGGGGCCTGTTGTCTGAGCAAGGAAAGAACGACGGAGGGTACGATCTTATTTGGATCCTGGGCGGGCCCAAATGTCATAAATGGTGTGAGCACCACACAGGGGGTTTCATAAAGTGAGTAAAACATCCGCGCATAGACGCTGGACGCCCACTTGGCAGCGGCATAGGGAGAGCTAGGAGTTGGTGGATGTTCGCCTCGGATTGGCTCAGTGAGCGACCCGGTCATTACAATACGCCTACATCCGGCTTCTGTTCCCGCCACCAAGACATTGACGGCACTTATCAAGAGCCCCTCAATCGCCGGTAACACCAGCTCAAGATCTGGCTTGGCCCCGGCAGCGCCAGCCAAGTGGTACACAACCTTCGGCCTCAGCTCGGTTAGAAGCTTCCTGACGTGGTGAATCGATGACAGATCGCTCTGCCACCAGATCGGGCCACCTCGTTCAGATGCCCGATGAGAGCGAGAGGTCGCATGGACTTCTGCCCCCAGCCCAATTAGTCGTCGGCAGAGATGTGATCCGAGGAACCCACTCCCACCTGTGATAAGGACTTTGTGTCCCTGCCAGCTATCAAGACATGACATACAGGCAACACATTAGTGCGGCGATGCAGAGACATCCTTCGGTTTGTACTGTAGCTCACCGTCTATCGTCGCCCCATCATCGTACAAGGCAACGATCTCGGCTGGAATTTGAGACAAATCTGTGCCACGTAGGTAGTCACGCATGGTGGTTCCGGTACATTCCTCATCCACATGAGGCGCGCCCCGCCGTGCGGCGGCATCATCTACATTCACCACGCGGAAATCGATACTGAATCGTGTCTTACCGGATGTATTCGGGACGCTGGAATGAAGTTGGGCTGCCGAAAACAAAATAATACCGCCCGCCGGGACAATGATGCGAATCTGAGGATTCACCTCAATTGTTTCTATGGGCTTCGAAAGTGGTCGTGGGTCGGCTTTCAGAAACTGCGAGACATGTCCGCCGCGATGCTGCTTGTTCCATTCATAATAATTGTGGTCGCGAGAATCATTTTTGACGGCCCGATTCCAATAGATTTGGTGAAAGGCCATCGCATTGTCTGACCGAATGTCATAGATGGGGATCCACCAATTAATTTGGCATGGAGGGGCCGAATACCAAGTATCTCTATGTGGATGCCAAGCATAGGCGATACCGGTGGTGAGATAGTTGTCACTCGTCGAACTTCGCATTTTCGGAACGTCGAAATATGTTTTCTCGAGATCGGCCCCCATCTCCGCCAGCAAAGCCTTCAGGTGTTTCTTGGATTCCGGATGATGAATAAACTGTGGCTTCAATTTTCCCAACACCTCAGCATATTGCTCAACCGGCATGTGGTACTGCGCCATCTCTGGATCATAGGGCGCAAAGGCCTCTGTTATGAGTTCACGAGCGTGTTCGACTAATGCGAGCGAGTGCTTCCGGGGTGAATACGCAACCAATTGCCCCTCAAATATCAACTTCCTTCTTTCATCATCTGTTAATTTGGCATCATAGTAGAGCGTATTGTTCATGCGGCACCTCCTCTGGCATCACACAAGGGAAAGGCTACGTAGCCGCCGATGTTCCATCAGCCGGTCACTTATCGAACGGACCTCTGGCTTCATCATCGGTTACGCCTTTGGTAATCCACGCGGGCTCTCTCTTCAGGTATGCTGACTTCACATGTCATCTACTGAACGCAACAAACCCTGAGCAGCCAACGCATCCGCGGCAGACCTGATAGATGAAAAGGGCAACCGAGCCTGCTCGGCAATTTGCAGCAGAGTGTGGGCCCCATCGGAAAGGTTTAAAACCCAGAGAAGGGACAGTTCCGCGCTGCGATTTGTTATGGTGCCCCCCATCATGCGGTAGAGGCCTCGCTTGCCTAATTGTGGTTCGCAGTGTGGCACTGTGTTCAGATACGCTCTATTGGCCTCCAGCACTTCTATGACGGAATGAACGATTTCGAGCGAACGGGCCAAGGATGTCGGTTTCACAAAATCGAGGTTGTCCGCGGAGGTATGATATTCCGGATACCGCCCATTTGCCCGGCGCATGAAGCATCCAACGGGCAGGTTGAAACCTGGCGACCCATATTGTCGCTCATCATAGCCATAGGGGATAAAATCTGTGAGCTCGTATGGGTCCCCGGAATGTTGCAGAACATGGGCAAACACTGCATCAATGTCCGCATTCCCCCTTCGGCTCTTTTTGTAGGTAAAGGCACCTTCGTCTCCCACACCAGTCATGACAAAACCATGCTTGATCCTATCCACGCGCTCTCGGTTCAGCGCGAGCCAGGTAATGGCGCCGATAGTCACAGGAAGAAACAGGAAGCGATAGGAATATCGACGAGACCGTCGTTCTAAGGCTTTGGCCAAAAATGTCGATACTGCGATCCCGGACAGGTTGTCATTACAAAGGGACGGATGACATGCGTGGCACGAAATGAGCACCTCATCAGTGGTTTCCCCAGGTATATAGAATTCGCCATAGGTCAAGTGTCCTTCTTTCAAAGAAGAGTCGATGACTACATCGTATTCCCCATCCTGAAGGTCTTGGTATTGCCTGTGAGGGAGACAGAACCCCCACGATTCTTTGTAGTAAGAAGTCCGATACGGAATCCAGTCAGGTTGATCAGGAATGGTGAAGAGATGCTCCTTGAGATCACGGAGTGGCATCCTTGCTCTAATCGGAGCACTGTAGCTGACTACGTGTAGATTGGACTTCTTGAAATCAAGAATCCGCACTCCCTGCTCATTGGCCACATAGGCGTCCTCAATATTCCATTCAAGCGGAACAGTCCAGTCGAACACTTGGGTGCCACTGGGCACTTCGAATATCCGCAAGGGGATATGCCGTTGAATGGAGCGAAACGTCTCTCGGATTCCTTCCCCAGTGATACTTCTGCATATTGGATAGAGTTCGGCGATGAACTCATGCATGTCTTTGCCGCACTGGTCGGACAGGACGGCCGGATGATCAGAACTCACGAGATGGACCTTTCAAATACATGCTGACCGATGTCCTTACAACCAGGATATTCGACACGAACGATCAAGGGCATACGTTAACTTCGGGAATCGGCACAATAAATTGACCGCCCCAACTACGGATGAAGCTCATCTGTTTTATGATTTCATCCTTGAGATTCCAGGCGAGAATCAGAACGTAATCGGGCTTCGTCTTCTTGATATGCTCAGGATCATATATTGCAAGGTGTACTCCGGGGAGCCAATGCCCTTGCTTGTGCGGACTCCTGTCGACCAAATAATCGACAAAATCACTCCGTACCCCACAATAATTCAGAAGGGTACTTGCCTTGGCGGCCGCGCCGTAGGCGACGACCGATTTCCCCTCGCGCTTGGCTCGAATCAGGAACTCCAGGAGCGCTCGTTTTGTTTCCTGCGCTCTGCGTGAAAAGGATAGATAATGGTCGATGGCGGTAAGACCCTGCAATTCCTCCTTCTCACTCAAGGCGCTCAATCGCTGAGTCGCAGACTTCGTATGGTCCTCAGCATGACAAGCGTATATCCTTAAAGATCCACCATGCGTCGATATTTCCTCGCCATCAAAAATGGTCAGACCGTGTCCAGCAAAAACCTGCTTTACCGTCGCCAAAGAGAAATAGGAAAAATGCTCATGATAAATCGTATCGAATTGATTCAACTCCATTAAGCGCATCAAATGGGGAAACTCGATTGTAATGACACCGCCTACCGACAGGAGAATCTTCAATCCCCCGACAAAATCATTCAAATTCGGCACGTGAGCCAAGACATTGTTGCCAATAATTAAGTCAGGTCGGCGTTCTTCTTGAACCAATTCCCTAGCCGTCTGCATGCCAAAAAATTTCACACAGGAGGGAATCCCCTGCTTCATGGCCACTTCAGCCACATTCTTTGCTGGCTCAATCCCCAGCACACGAACTCCTCGCTCGACAAAATTCCGCAGCAGGTAGCCGTCATTGCTGGCAATCTCTATGACATAACTATGAGTTCCGAGAGCGAAGCGCTTGATCGCCATATCGACATAATCTTTCGCATGCTGGAGGAACAGGTCAGAGTACGACGAAAAGTAAGCGTATTCGGAAAAAATATGGTCAGGGCTTTCGAATTCTTGAAGCTGAACGAGTAAACAGCGATGACACACAAACGCCCTCAATGGATAAAAGGGCTCCATCTGGTTCAATCGATCAGCCTTCAAATAGGAGTTGGCGAGCGGAGACATGCCAAGATCTAGAAAGACGTGTTGCAAGACTGTTCCACAAAACCGGCATTCGTCACGAGGCATCATGTTCTCCTTAGCTAGGGCAATCTGCGATCTCGGCGTCCAGGCGATCTCAGCACTCTCAGCTACATCGACTCCGGAGTAAAGCCGACGCCTCGCCAGATCACTCCGGATTCCGCCATCTCTACCGGCTCAAAAATTCCTCGCCCATCAATGAGAAGCGGATGTTTCATGAGTTGGACGAAGTCGCTCGGTCGTATGGCGCGATACTCTGGCCATGCCGTGACAAGACAGCAAGCATCGCTTTTTTCAAGCGCTTTGGACCAGGTTTCAGCAAAGGTGACACGCATAAACTCCGATCTCTTCCTCCCTTGCGACATCGCAATGGGGTCATGCACGGTGACTCGAGCCCCTTTCTTCTGAAGCTCCGCCACCAACGGCAGGGCGGGCGATTCACGGAGGTCGTCTGTTCCAGGCTTGAATGCCAAGCCCAGAACAGCGACATCTTTTCCCGAAAGATTCATCTCTCTCTCCAATAGAGCAACCATGCGAAGAGGCTGATCGGCATTGATTTGCAGAACTGCATCCAGAATGCGCGTTGGCTCTCCCACCGCGCGGCCAAAGCTACGCAGAGCCGCCACATCTTTTGGAAAACAACTTCCACCAAACCCCAATCCATGCCAGAGATATTCCGTTACTCCTGCCGCTCCAGTGGCCTGTCCGTTAACAGGCGTGAGTCGCCTATCCAGGTGTACTCCCTTCCAGACCGAGCGAGCATCCACGCCTGGAACAGCTGAACACATATTGCCGATTTCATTTGAGAATGAAATCAGGGTGGCGAGGAAGGAATTGGATACGTATTTGATCATCTCCGCCGTACGGGGTGTTGTAACCAATATGGGGCAGTGGAAATCCTCATAGACCTTAAGAAACACTTCGGCAGTTCTGGGGTCTGTAACTCCGACAACAATACGATCCGGTACTCGAAAATCTTCCACAGCCCGGCCTTCGCGCAAAAATTCAGGGTTCATACATAAGCCCCAGCCGTCTCCCACTGGTCTACCGGAGCGAGACTCGATCGCCGCTTTCACAGGGCCCTCTGTCGTCCCCGGCAATACCGTGCTTTTCACCGCCACAACGTGATACCCGGATTTATCCGTCAAGGACCTTCCCACTTCCTCGGCGGCAGCCACGATTTGCGACATGTCCATTTGTCCATCAATCGTAGGGGTGCCGACGCAAATCAAGGTCACGTCAGAGTCGCGGATGGCATCCTGCGCGTCGGTGGTGGCAGATAACAGCCCATTAGCCCGCGCGGCGCGAAGCAACTCTTCTAAGCCTATTTCGTGAATGGGTGGACGCCCGGCGTTAATCTCCCGCACGACCTCGGATCTAATATCGACACAAGTCACGCGATGTCCCCGCTCAGCCAAGCAGGTGCCTGACACCAGCCCCACATATCCCGTTCCAATCACAGATATCTTCATGATCAGACCTGTCGATCACCTGGTTCGTCTGTCGCCAACTCTTCTAATCCGACAAATCTTTCGTACCACTGCAGCATTCTGCTGAGGCCGGACTTGAGATCAACCAAGGGCTTATACCCCAACAATGAATGAGCCTTGGAAAGGTTGGGACACCGTCGGTTGGGATTATCCGTCAGATAATTTGCTTCATCACTGGACTTATGAATCACTCGTCGCTTGCAACCCGCGATGTCGATCAACAGTTGGCCCAGTTCACGCATGGAAATTTCAGGCGATTCAGTTCCTACATTAAACGGTTCGGCATGATGGGAGGACAACAATGCCAGCAAGTAACCAGTGAGTGCATCTGACACGTAACAAAACGTGCGCGTCGGAGTTCCGTCAGACCGAAGTACAATATCGCGACCCGCAAGAATGTCACGACAAAAATCAGGCAGAACCCGACCATCAGCCAGGCGCAAACCTGGCCCATAGTTGTTAAACGGTCTAACAATTTTGGCGGGCACACTGTATTGATGAAAGTACAAATAGCACAATGTCTCGCCCAAACGTTTTGATTCGTCATAACATGCACGAGGCCCAATACAGCCTACATTGCCTCGATAGGATTCATTCGTGGGAATTTCGTGGGCCGGAGGATCCCCATAAATCTCACTTGAGCTAAAATAAAGAATACTTTCGCTTTGATGGCGTTTGGCCAGTTCAAGCATATTCCGTAATCCGGAGATATTCGTATCCAAAGTTTCCAGAGGATACTGTCGATAGACCTTCGGACTGGCAATGGATGCGCCATGGATGATGAAATCGAATTTTTCTCCGCCGACATCTGGCCAAGACTTGGTGATGTCATGCCTCATCATCCTCACATCGGGATTCCCCGCGACCAGCTCGGCCAACCAGCGCGGGCGGCCTCGAATATAATTGTCGGCGGCGACGACAGAAAGCCTTTCATCTTTCAGAACATTTCGATTGAGGTAGGAGAAAAAGTGGAGCAACCCAAACCCCAAGAACCCCGCAGCGCCGGTCACAAGAATGCGCTTGCCGCGGAAGGCCTCGAGACGTGTGCCCAAGGTCTGCACCATTCGCGCCCAATCTTCATCGAGCCAGACCTGTGCTCGCACGACTAGAGATGTGTCAACGGTCATTTACTGCCTCTCTTTCCCAACTATAGTTGGAGGGACTGACTCCAACCTCTTGCGCGTAGTAATCACCCACGTTATTAGAACCGTAGAACCGGTGCGACAGTCCGTCAGGGGCTCTTGTTATCAACGATACCCGTTACCAAACTCTCCAGGGAGCCCTACCGGAATTCCACAATTCCTCCAAGTAACTTTTCTCCTTTAAAGTATCCATGCATGACCAGAAGCCATAATGTTTATAGCCCATCATTTCGCCGGCATGGGCTAATCGCTCCACGGGATCACGCTCCCAGATGGTATGATCACCATCAATGTAGTCCAAAGCTTTTGAACTCAGCACAAAAAATCCTCCATTAATCCATCCTTCCCCAGATTCTGGCTTCTCAAAAAACTCTGTCACCCGGTCACCATCGAAGCCAATTCGGCCGAATCGTGCGGGAGAACGAACCGAAGTCATGGTCGCAAGCTTGCCGTGAGAACGATGAAACTCCAACAGTTTATCGATGTGTAAGTCTGCAACACCATCTCCGTACGTCAACATAAATGTCTCGTCAGCTTCCAACCACTTTTTCAAACGTTTCACACGTCCCCCGGTCTGCGTCGTCAGACCGGTATCGGCTAAATGGACCGTCCATTTCGGCTGGTTGCCATCGTGAATGATCGTTTTCCCCGTCGACAGATCAACGGACAAATCATTATTGATCGCGAAAAAATTCAGAAAGTACTCCTTGATCATCTCGCCTTTATATCCAAGAGCAATAATGAACTCCGTGACTCCATAGACGGCATGAATCTGCATGATATGCCAAAGGATCGGTTTGCCACCGATCTCGACCATTGGCTTTGGACGAAGTACGGTTTCCTCGGACAATCGCGTTCCCAATCCTCCCGCCAAAATCACCGCTTTCATGTCCCTACCTCCAACCAATCGATTGCTCTCATCAACTCCGCCAATGTGAACACCTGGCTCCACTAAGCGACTTCTGCCGCCATGCTCCGCACTACCCGCAACGATCGGGAGAAGACTCGCTCCGCTTCATCGCGCGCACTCCGATCACAAACTCATAGTCCCTATCCCAATAATCGAGTTCATCCTGCCGGAGCTCAGTCGATATTAGGCCATGCAAACTCGCTGTCGCAGAGAGGACATTGCCGTAGCTTTGGACCATAACATTTTCCGGGCGAAACGCCTCTTCAAATAGCATTTTCATCGACAAGGAGGTGAATCTCCAGTACTCGCCCCAGGTGTCCATATCGTATCTAGACAATTGAGTGATGCCGGGCACAACGACGAGTGCCACTCCCCCCGGTTTAAGGATACGGTGAAGAGTTCTGATGGCCGCACGCACATCGAAAATGAACTGGAGAGTAAAGGTGAGGATGGCGCAATCGAAGATAGCGGAGGGAATGTGATCTGCCTTGGTCAGATCGGCCTGAATAGTGGTGCCGGAGCTACCCGGGTAACCAAGCACGTCCGACTCGGTGACGTTCTCTCCACCAAATTGACGAGTGTATCGGTTATCTCCGATCTCCAGCACACGTCCATGAACATCCGCTTTATACCTTGAAAGAAACTGCTGCTCGGTGTAGTACCGATCAATTGGCTGGCCTTCCCGCCATCCAAAGTCACGTCTAATGGGTCGGACGCTGCGTAAAGAGTTACCCCATTTCCAGTCGAGCCCAAGCCCTCTTTGATTGTGCAGGAAGGTGGCTCGAGCATGCTGATACAGCTGCTCACCAAACAGCTTTTTTGCCAAAGTCTTCAAGGGCCATGTGCAAGCAGAAGCGAGCTGACTGCGAAATTTCATTCTTCTATCTTTCTAGGAAAGCACCGTGCATTTGGGATCTGTTCTAACTTGCTAAAGAGGGCAGTGCTCGGTGGTCCATTTGAGCAAAGGTCTCACAACTCCCTCCCATCGTCCCGTTACGTCCCCTCGAGCCGTTTCGCCCGTCCCTGGGTCAATTACTCGGAATCCCACTGCACGCGGCACATCACAGTGTAGCTGCCATGGGTCTTCTGATATTATCCCCCCCCCTATCACCATCGTACCTTCCGACATGAAATTTCCAGGGATCCAGGCTGTGCTAATATATCGGCCGACAGGACGAATACGTCGGTACCATGCCGGATCTCGATCATTGACGACGAAGGCGATTACATCTTCTTCCGTATTAAAGCCGAACTGCGCGACCAGAGCATGCCCGGATTTCAGAACGTCATACTCGATCTCCACCCGGAAGGGTTTTCGGATATCAACGAGATCCGTGACCTCTCCTGACTCGGATTTTACCCGCACGGCTCGCAGTCGCACTACTTCATTGCCCGGTGCCTGCGCCGGATCGAGCCACTCGGCACAGGGCTTGATGTGGCCGGCATGGAGATACTGTCCGACGACTTCGTGTGCGGCCCCTTCCTGTACCACTTCTCCCTTATTCAGAAGCATCGCCCGTTTGCACATCCGAGTGATAGCCGGCATATCATGCGACACCAAGATCACCGTGCGCCCATTCTGCCCTACGTCTTCCATCTTCCCCATACACTTCTTTTGAAACCGGACGTCCCCCACGGCCAGCACCTCATCGACGATGAGAATGTCCGGATCCATATGGGCTAACACGGAAAACCCAAGCCGAACGTACATGCCACTGGAATAATGTTTCACCGGGGTATCGATAAACTGCTCTACTTCGGCGAAGGCCACGATTTCGTCGAACTTCCGGGCAATTTCCCGGCGTTTCATGCCGAGGATCGCCCCGCTCATGTAAACATTGTCACGGCCGGTCAGCTCGGGATGGAAGCCGGTGCCTACTTCCAAAAGGCCGCAGAAGCGTCCGTGGATGACGGCGCGGCCCTTCGTGGGCTCCGTCACGCGTGAGAGGATTTTAAGGAGAGTACTTTTCCCCGAACCATTGGTGCCGATGATGCCGAACACTTCGCCTTGTTTGATCTCGAAGGAGACGTCGCGCAAGGCCCAGATGGCTTCATTGGAACGAGCGCCTCCCCTCTGCCCTCCCAATTTCCGCAGGCCGCGGGCCAACGCGCCGGCCAAGGAGCCGTCTTGAGCATGAGTCGACCCCAAGCGATAGCGTTTATGGAGGCTGTCCACTCGAACCGCAACATCACCCATTTAAATCAGATCGGCGAAGGTTCGCTCCACCCTCCTAAAAAATATTACGCCGCCCACCAGCAAACTCACGACCACTCCCAAGCTCACAGCGACCATGCCCCAATCAGGTGCCGCCTTGCCGAGCAAGGCCCAACGAAATCCTTCAATCACCCCCGCCATGGGGTTCAGACCATAATAAAAACGCATGGACTCTGGCACCAGCGATGCGGGATACAAGACGGGAGAAGCAAACATCCACAATTGCGTCATCAAGGGGACCACGGAGGCGATGTCGCGGTATTTGACGTTAAGAGCGGACAGCCATAGGCTGACTGATAACGCGGTTGCGAGCGCGACTCCTACGAATAGAGGAAGGAATAGAATTGTCCACGGAGGCACCACCTGATACCACAGCATCATTCCGATCAGGATGAGCAGCCCGACCATAAAATCGACCAAGTTGATGAAAGTAGCGGCAATCGGAATTATTAGCCTCGGGAAGTACACCTTCTTTATAAGACCGCCTTCCGTCACCACACTTAGCGTGCTACGTTCGAGGCTGCGCGCAAACAGAGACCAAGGCAGAATTGCGGCAAATGCAAACAAGGGATAGGGTAGACCATCCGAGGGCACCTTCGCCAAATAGCTGAATACGAGAGTAAAAATAAATGTGCTCAGCAGGGGCTGCATAAGAGCCCACCCTGCCCCAATGACGGTCTGTGCGTATCGCGTTTTGAGATCCCGCCAGGCCAAGAAATAGAATAATTCGCGCGCGGCCCACAGCTCTCGCCACCCCACATGGACGTATCCCGTGCGGGGCTCAATTACAATGGAGGGCGAATCATGTTTTGCCACGGCACATTCCACAGGGCTTCCTAACTATGAGACTTCATAACAAAGAGACGATCTGTCGCACACGCTTCCCTCACAACCAGGTGGTGTAGGAGAATTTCTGAATATGAGGAGACCACAAGAGTAGCACAGCATGCTAGAAAGGGTTCACGTCCTGAACGAAGAACCCCTTTCCTGTCCTAACGTAGATTGCAACAATTAAGTTTTGGCAGGTGGCACATTCTCGAGCTTGACGGAGCGCCTTCGTGTTGAACTGAGCTCGCTGACCAATGAAGAGCCTAAGATAGTTTACGTCATCTAAATCGCTTAACCGCTACTATTTCACGCCGCAATGGGTCTGTTCACTCTTCAAACAGCCGTGCATACACATCAAGCCAACAAAATTAAAATATGAGGTTCCAACTGAAGATAGTCATCTCGCACCAGATGGGGAGCACAAGCGTGAGCCTCGGATCTGGCTAATCGGGGGGAACACCTCTCGAATCGGAGCAAAGGAAAAGTCCTGTAAAAGCGCGCGCAATCGGATCTCAGTTTTGTCGAGATTTAAGTAATGTCGCATTCGTGATACCAGCGAGCCTTCCATTCTGGGCTGATCTGGATCAAACTCCCATGGATGCATATACATGACCAACGGAGAACCTTCTCCTTCCAACTTACGAAGCAACGCTCGGAGGATGACATAGGGATATAGGCGAAAATATCCTCCCCCCGCAACTGGCAGCCGCACACCCATGTATTTGACAGTGGATGGAGGCACTTCCCATAACAAACCCGAAGAAGTCAGAATCTGATGTACCTCCGGGTTAGCAGATGGCACACCGTAACGATCATGAAAGACAGGGAAGATGCTGGAATCGTATACATAGCCTTCTTCCACCAGGATCTGTGTCGCCCACATTGTGTCTTTGGTAATAGAAAAACTCGGAGCCCGATATCCCAGCACCGGCTCCAAAACAATGCTCTCGAGAATCCCTTTAGCCCTCCGAATGTCCTCACGGAATGCAGTGGGCGTTTGACTTGTAATAAGTTCATGCGCATACCCATGAGAGGCAATTTCATGGCCTGCTGATGCAATTCGACGGACCAAAGAAGGATACCTCTCTGCAAGCCAACCAAGAACGAAGAATGTCGCTCGCATCCCAGTTTGTTCTAGCACCCCAAGAAGCCGATCGGTATTTGCCTCTACACGGCTCTCGTACTGTTCCCAATGCCTCCTCCGCATTGGAGACTCGAACGCCGAGACCTGAAAATGCTCTTCAACGTCAAATGAGAGACAGTGTCTAGAAATTCTTTCCGTCATGTGTACCGCTAGCGAGCTCCTTCGCCCATAAGCATAACCCTGACGGTATGGATTACAATTCGCAAATCTAGACCTAATGAGAGATTTTTCACATAAAAGAGGTCGTACTGCAATTTAACGTGAGAGTCTTCCTTCGAAGCCCCATATCGAAAACGCGTCTGTGCCCATCCGGTTATACCCGGACGGACGGTATGCCTTAAATCATAATAGGGTATGGTATTCCTCAATTCCTGCACAAATACGGGTCGTTCTGGCCTGGGTCCGACTAAGCTCATTTCACCCTTCATGACGTTGAGAAGTTGAGGGAGCTCGTCCAATCTCCACTTCCGAATCCAGCGACCCACTCTGCTGACGCGCGGATCTTCACTTGAGGCCCACCTCGCGCCGCTTTGCTCGGCATCCTGACGCATGGACCTGAACTTCCATATCATATAGGGGCGGCCACGTAAGCCGACGCGCATTTGTCTATAGAATACGGGACCATATGAATCAACCTTGATGAGAATGGCAAGACAGAATACCAAGGGCAGAAGCGCTAGCATCCCAACGACTGCAATCAAAATATCTAGAAGCCGCTTTAGCAGCATGGTGACTAATCGACGACGGAAGCCGGTTGAAAAAATGAGCGCGCTCGGTTTGAGATGGTCAATCGAAAGACGCCCAGACTCTTCTTCGTACAGATAATGTCCGTCTACGACATCTCGTCCCATGGCTTTCATGTCCAATAGTGTTTGGACAGGCAAAACCGCACGACGATCCTCCAAACAGACGGCTACAGTATGAATGTGATATCGCTCGGCAATCTCAAACAGCTGATCATAGGTACCGATGATACTCGGATTTACCAAGCGTTCACCGACTCGACTAGCGTCCTTATCGAGGAATCCGACGACCTCTGTGAATCCAGTTCGCTTCGACAGCAGTGTTTGACAAAGGTCTCGGGCGAGAGGGCCAACACCGAGTATCAATACGCGGCGCGTAAGCTTAGGGAAACTGACGGATACTGAAACCAGAGGTTGCTGGCCAGGAACGGTCTCTAAGCCAAGTTCTTCTCCTTGCTTACTTGAGCTGTTCATGGTGAGTTTCGCGATAATATTCCTGTTGCATGTAGTACGGAGTGGTGTGCGCATCTAACCCATTTAAGATAATTCCCACATTGGCGGTATCACCGATAACTTTCAATGCTTTTTGAACGACGTCCCGGCCAGTCATGCTCGCCTTCACGACATAGGCAAGAAGGTCCGCCATGCTTGCCAGCACTTGCATGTCTGCGAGTGGCAGCACAGGAGGAGCATCAATGATCACATAATCGAATTTCTCCTTAAGGTCGGTGATCAGATCTGCCAACTGATGCATCTTGGACAATGCCAAAGGATTCTCTCCTACCGCTCCAGCAGTAAGAATCCAGGGGCCTACCTCGCCCAGGCGTTGCAAACAATCTTCAACGACCTTCGTCCCACGAAGGACTTCCGCCAACCCTGGCTGCTGCCACACGCCGGAATAAATATGCTGCATCGGTCGTTTAAGATCACAATCAATCACAAGGGTTTTTCGATCAAGGTCTTTGGCCAATACATATCCCAGATTGAGGGCGGTTGACGACTTTCCCTCCCCCATTACTGCACTTGTCACAACTATTGCGGTACTCTTTCGATCTCCGGTCATTAATTCGAGTCGCGTTGCCGCCACGCGATACTGTTCCGCCACAAATGACAGAGGCCGCCACATGGACACTAATTCGAGGCCGGGGGTCGGATGATGGAGTTGCCCATTTGGGATTCTATTTCCGGTCCTTAGGGCTGGAGTTCCACCCGTTACGTGCAAGTCTTCCCCCTGCCTTCCGTGTCCCGGCAATAACATGGTTGAAGTACGGTTTTTAGTCGAAAGTGCCCGAACTGTCTGCATGGTTCCACCAAACGCGCTCTCATAGAGCGGAATGGAAGCTATAACCGGAAGACCTAAAGTAATCTCCACCTCTTCAGCAGACCGGAATCCCCGTCCCATAAGTTCAAGACCAACTGCTCCCCCGAAACCTAACGCACAGCCCAATGCCAGTCCCGCCATCATTATGAGCGGGATGTTCGGAACGACGGGAACGACAGGTGTATAAGCAGGATCAACAATGCTAAACTTGGCGCCTTTGCGACCCTGTGCCAGACTCTTCTGCATGCCCGCGCTCAGTTTTTTATCTAAAAGCGACTGGTAGTTTTTTTGAAGGTTTTCATAGTCTCGCTCAAGTGTCTTCAGTTTTTGTTCTCGTTCAGGAGTGTGCTCCACACGTCTCTCATACTGGGAGATTTCCAGTGAAATGTGCGCCTGATGGCGCTTCACTGAGTCCAATTCGAGAAGGATATCCTCTCTCTGCTTCAATAGTTCAGCATGGTACGGATCAAGAGCCTTTCTTTTGGACCGTCTGATGCCGGAAGGTTCTTCGGCCCCGTCACTATCCGGCAACAAGTCGCGATACTGCGCTGAAGTCATCTCCTTGAGCTTTCTAATCTCCTCCTTGACCTGTACAAGGTCAGGATACGTCTCCTTGTACATCGAAGAGAGCTCTACCAGTCGTCGCTCCAGCTCCTTGATTCTTCCCAAACGAGGGTCTTTATTTCGCTTGGAGATACCTCCAGTGAGAGAGTCACTAACTTCTCCTGTCTCTTCATAGTCTTTTATGTTTTTGTCAATCTGGCTCAGACGATTGACCAGGTTCTGCACCTGCTCACTTTGGGACCTCATGTCATCTTGAAGTCGGTCTAATTTTCGGAGGTTGGCGTCTATCTGTTGAGGCAACTCACCTAAATGTTGTTGCTTAAATTCTGAGATAATCTTCTCTTTTACTTCCAGCTCTGCTTTTGCGTGCTTGAGTTCCAACCCCAGAAAATCTTCTGCAGCTTCAACGCCTCGCTCACGGTCCTTCAGTGTTTCTTCAATAAATAAGTCACTGAGTCTCGAAGTTACATCGCGAGCAATAATGGGGTCTTCATTAGAAAATGATAAGGTGATAAACAACTTATCCTTGGTAGGTTCAACTTTTATAGAGCCTCTCATAGCTCGGATCGCATTTTCTGACTGCGAAGCGTCTGGCCGGTCTTTGTCATAGCCAAAAAGGCCAAATTCTCCGGCAATCTGCCCGAGTGTCTTTCGACCCATTACAAACTGTCGTACTTCCATAACACGGTCCTCAAGGGTAGGCGCATAGGCGGCGCCGGGATTGGGACCGCTCACGATAGACTCCTCTATCTTGGCACCTTCAAACCACATCTTTGTAGCCGACTGATAAACCTTTGGCATAAGAGCGCAAATGACACCTGCGATGCTAAGCGAGACTAAGACAGCGGAAATAACCAACCACTTCCTGCTGACAACCGCCCGCCAATAATCCTCTGGGGACAAAGTACGCATGTTCATTTCTTAATCTCAACTCCCCCTGATCCAGATTTGCCTGCCTCGGAGGACGATCCCGCAGATGGACCTTCCCAAAAAGCACCAGACCGGAAGAAATCACCACGCGGCGAATAGGCGTATGTAAATCCTAAGAGGATCACGTGTTTCGCAAATCCAAAATCAGCAGCATTGCCCGAAGTCGCCTTCAAATCAAAGTTCAGCCATTGATGGCTAAGCATGGCGGTGAATGTTGGGGTGATGAGATAATTCAACGACACCGTCGTACCATATGTACTGAATGTAGTACCCACGGTATCGGAGGTAAAACTACTCTGCGCGTAATTGAACAACGCCTGGGCAGTGAGTTTGTTGGTGATTCCGGCCATGCTTCCCAATGAAACCATATGAGTATAGATCGGGCCTGCGGATTGAACAAAACTCGGGTACACGCCAAGATTATATGTGAGAGTGAACCTATAGGACCCTGGGGTCGCAATGCTTCCTGGAATGTTCATCCCCGTGAGGAGCGGGAGGAAGCTTTGTCCCCCCATTGCGGACAACGTAACATCCTGAATTTCGCTTCCTAGCTTCCTGAGAAAGGACGAGCCGGAGGCATAAGTTATGTTAAAGCCTCCGGTAGGAAAAATCGTGGCCGGGATTCTTCGCTGTCCCCCAGTTGCAGAAGTATCAGGAATCGGCTCGATAAGCGTTAACCCGCCGTTAAGCCCAGAACTCCATTCCTTGGTCCAACTTCTGCCCCAGCCTAGGGTTCCGGCATGAGTCGAGTAGTCTCCAAATTGCGCCTGAGACATTTGAGTAAATGTATACTTGACGCTCAATGAATCAATCGCCGAAATCCTGGACGTAGGTCCGGCGCTAATGACATGGGTCGTGGTATCAAAGACATTGCTTAACGCTGGGCTAGCATTGGTAACGGCCGGAGCATAGGAACTACTGAAGCTAAGTTGAGAGTAGGTGTAGTTAGTTTGAAAATCTGTGGTCGGCGAGAGTGAATAGGAATCGGCAAACCCGGCACTAAACATAGTCGTCCTGATGCGCTGTGTCAGTAATCCGGAGTCCAATGGCCCTCCGATCCCAAAGCCTCCGCCTCCAAAGCCTCCGCCCCCAAAGCCTCCACCAATACTTCCCGCCCCAAACGCTGGCGCTGAAGGCATGTACTGATAGGTTCCTAATAGGCGGAAGGCCCGATTCCTCGGCAATACACGACTGATTGCTTGCGTAAGGTCGATACCAGCCGACGCGTTGAATCCGACATTATCAAGTTCTGAATTGCGTGCAAACTTCTGGATAATGGCCCCCACCGACAGGTTAGTCTTTACAAGTGTGTTGCTCTGCGTGAAATTTAACTGCGGGGTGAATATTGAGATGAGATCATCGGCTTTTGTCCCCGCCGGAAGTTGCGCTTTTGGAGTAAAGAACACGTTGGTATCATATTGCTCGATGACCGAGAGCGAAGGGACGACTCGGACCTGCTGAGCGGCGCAGTCGATTGCACTCCAGCTTGCGGTAAGAGCCAGAGCCAAAATCAAGCGACCACGTGAGCAACCTTTCAAGAACTGCTCACGGCACAACAATGACATCACCAGCCTTGAGGAAGAAATTGCCCTCCGAATTCTTACCTTGGAGTATATCTTCGTACGGAACAGGTATTTGAACTTGCTTTGGTTGCCCTTGGCCGTTAGGCACCACCCGCAGCACGTGGATCTTATTTCTCGAAGCAAATGTCGTAAAGCCTCCCGCCAATGAGATGCCCTGCAAAACTGTCGCGTATGATTTTAGCGGGACCTTGCCTGGCTTGGACACCTCACCCAACACGTAGACATAGTAACTGTTAACTTCTTTTACCTGCACTGATACAGTGGGATTGGACATAAACTCGGCAAGCCCGTCCGCGATTCGCTTGGCTAGAACGTTCGACGTCATGCCTGCCGCCTGTATGTCACCAATCAAGGGCATGGAAATTTTCCCGTCAGGACGAATGATTACTTCTCGGGAAAGCTCTTGATTCCGCCAAACATTCACAACCAAAACGTCTTCGGGTCCTAGTAAGAATTCATTCGGAGGTATATAGGTAACATTAAAGTCAATCTGTTCATTCCCGATCCAACACCCCGGCAACGCCAAGAGCAGACTAAAAACAATACATACCCCCCCTCGTAAGCTTCTGCAACCGAAAGTTTTCAATTCCTGACTCCTTATTCAGCTTCGCTTGATCTCCGCCCAGCGCTATCTCATTGCCATTTATCTAGATGGTAATACCACCATGGTTTCTGAAGGCACTACAATTTGATCTCCAGGCTTCAATTCAATGTTTTGGTCCGAGCCATCCCTCAGTACAATGTCGTCATAACTTGCCTTGATCTTATTAAGGCCCTCACCATCCTTACCAAATCTAAAGACGACAATCTTATTGCGTGCGGCTACTTGTGTAAAGCCATGGGCAATCGTAATCGCTTGCAATAAAGTAGTTTTGCTCTTCAGTGGATATTTACCAGGAGCATTTACCTCCCCAAGAACATAAATTTGGTAACTGTTCACTTCGCGAACCAGAATTGAAACCGTGGGATTCTCCATATATGATTTCAAACGCGCCGAGATCTCCTCCGTTAACTGCGCCGCTGTCCTTCCCACTGCCGAGACATCACCTATTAATGGAAGCGAAATTCTCCCGTCGGGCCGAACCTGGACTTGCTTGGAGAGGTCGGCATTTTTCCATACAGTGATTTCGAGCACATCTTCTGGACCCATAATATAATCAGGGGTTACTGTGAGAGAAGACTTCTCGGCTCCTTCCGCCCCATGACGGGCAACAGCAGGGCTTGCTGCTTGTGGCGAGCCTGCCACCAATATTGTTTTTGGGGCTACTAAAACCGATTGATCTGCAAATGCCAAACCGATTAAGTTTCCCAAAAAGATACTTCCAAAAATGATGACCTTACTATTCATGACTCATTCTCCTGAATAATTCTCCAAGGATGCGCTTGCAATCATCGAATCTACCTATGTCCTTCTGAGCACAGAAACTCCACCTCAACAGAAATGCTGAACTCCAAACAAATAACAGCCCCTCGTCCCCAAAGCCCAGTTAATGTGGATGATTCGGCTAAGCCTATTGCCCTTCACCCATGGGGAGAGTACAGGCTGCTGATCCACGAGAAATACCGTTCCGCCGCTAGCAATGTTCCGGGGCAAGGCGTTGCGGAAAAGTGTCCATGCCACCCTTTCAATCGTTTAAGGTGAAAGTCGTTGAGAATCGACGGAAGTATGGCTGCCATGCTCAGTATAGCTGAATTATGGAAGACCGACCAATTCAATCCGGTAAATTGTTAGCATTTCCAACATATTACAGTTCATGCTTAGGTGCAGCCTGCATTAAAACCACATTAAAGACCGATTTTAACAGGATTTCGTGCCCTAGAACGCCTCTAATCCAAGAGAGTATAGAAGTAATAGGAGAAACGAACAATACCGAGCACCTAACAATATTTTCCTCCAAAGTATGATTTGACTGCCTCGAAAGTATTATGTAGCATTACTAGTAGCTGCTCATTTGAGGTTATCAGAAATCGAATCATTGTCTAGGTAGATCAACGTTCTTACGGAGTACAACCGTGGCTCAAAACGCATTCGACTCTCAGGAACCGGTCGATAACTTGGCAGACCAACGTGCAGGCGCCGGAATCGTCGTTCTATCCTCCTCCATGCAGCTCTTGCACATGAATCGGCAAGCTGCTGAGCTTGCTAAACTAATCAATATGACCGAAAACGGTGGAAAACCAGCGAGGGCGGCGCATGGCGTGTTGCCTTCCGCCCTCACAGAACTCTGCGCTGAACTGATAAAAGCACTTCAAATTCGTACTGAAGCAAAAGATTGGGAACAGTTCGAAGTTAAACGGATAACGGGGAACCCCAATAAACCTGTTTTGCTTCGCGGTTTCGGGCTCCCCGATCGAGGGGGGGTCCAACACGCACGGCTCGTCGTAACATTAGAGGAAATTGGGCGCCGACAACAACTGAATACTGATCAAGCTAAGGAGCGGTTCCAGCTTACGAATCGAGAACAGTCTGTCGTCGAAAACCTAGCAAAAGGCTGGACTAATAAGGAAATCGCGAATGCCCTTAAGATAACCGAACAAACAGTCAAAGAACATATCAAACACATTATGCGAAAAACCAACTCCACAACACGAACAGGAGTCCTTGTTCAGGTATTTCGCTCTTGATCTCAGGTGTATAACTCAAGACTTCATCTAACAGACGCGAGTCCTCACGGGGTACGCCGCCAAGATTTTCTCCTTCGCCAATGGCACAATTATCGATAAATGTTTTCATCGGTGTCTTCCCATAACACCATCACCCTTGATGGGGCCCCTGGTTGTTATAGTCACCATCCACCCGTCAAGATCCGTCTTCAGCTCCTCCAGTGTCCGATAGATCTTCATCCGGAACGCTGTAGTGCTCCCCCGAAATCAAGCCACCTGGATTGATTGTTGGGCCCGGTATTGGACCGGGCTTCGATACCCGAGGGCCTGATGCGGCCG
>JAJFBJ010000099.1 GCA_020697375.1 Nitrospira sp.
GCCGCCGCCCAATGCACGTCTGCCCTCCTCCATTTCAAGCCCCGATCTCATTCGCGAGGGACCGCGTCCGGCTTCAGGGCCCAGCGAGCTTGAGCCGGGACCGATCGAGGGAGTGAGTGGAAACGTCGTCGCTCCCAGATCGGGACTTCTTCGCGGAACGAATGAGCTGGGCACTCGATCGCGACGATCACGCGTTCGGTCAAGGTTCGGCGAGATTCGTCCTTCGGAAGGCGTTTTCGCACCTCCCTTCCGGGGAACGAACCTCTCGAGTTCTTCCTCTTCTTCCAGCAAGGGATCAACCGGCTCCCCCTGATCACTGACTACCAAATTGGTCGCCATCACCTCTTTCGCCATGGATTCCGCCGTGGGCAGTTCATCGGCATAGACATCGGTCTCATACTCGGCCGTGGAGGGTGTGGCCAAGGAGGTCCACACGGATTGCCCCGACTCGGTATCCCGGCCTGATGGGATGTTCCCGCAGTTCGTCGGCCGGCAAGGCAATACGCACCGGCACCCGCTCCACGATGTGAATGAAGTTTCCCGTGGAATTATCCGGAGGCAGTAAGGCAAAGGCGCTTCCACTACCCGGCACCAGGCCCTCGACCGTGCCATGAAAGGTTTGCTTCGAACCATAGAGGCTCACGTTCACCAGAGCCGGCTGCCCGGGACGCACATGTTGGAGTTCCGTTTCGCGCAAATTCGCTTCCACCCACAAGTGATCCAAGGGGACGATGGTCATGAGAGAAGCACCAGGTTGGACACGATCCCCCACCTGCGCCTTTCGTTTGGCCACATAGCCTGAGATGGGAGCCCGGATCTGTTGGCGCGCATACTCCAGATGCGCCTCGATCAGCTGGTGCTTGGCGAGATCGACGGCCGGATGGGCCGTGACGGTCGTGCCGCCGATCTGCGCATCAAGCGAATCCAGCTCGGCCTGCGTCTCCCGTACCTCCGCTTCCAGACTCGAAATCTTATCCGCCGTATTTTGCAAGATTTGTTTGGAGATGGCACCGCTCGGGGAAGCCCGTTGATACCGCTCCATGTCATGCTCGGCCAAATCCAGGCGGGCCGTGCGCGACCGCAATTTTTCCGCCAGCTGCTTCCGATTGATAAAGAGCGACGCAATGCGTCGGACCTCTTCGCCCAACCGCCCACGGGCTCTTCCCAAAGCGGCATAGGCCTGATGCTCATCCAGCCTGATCAGCAAGTCCCCTCGATTGACGAACTGCGTCTCTTCGGCCAAGACCTGGGTCACGATCCCGGAGGCCTGCGCCGCCACGGGAACGAGATTGCCCGTGACATAGGCGTTATCCGTTCGAACCCAAAAACGGTCGTGGGTGTACCAGTACACCAGGTAACCGATCGTAGCCACTAACACCAATCCCGCTACCACCAGCAGGCGTCGATTCCTTCGCGCACGAATCGCTTTCGGATGGACACGATAGGGACCAGCCGGAGGCGGCGGTCCACCAGGGGATTGCGGAGCTTGGGACATGTCTGCAGTCGTGGTTGTCATATGGATTAGCTCGGGTTGTGTTTCGGTCGTTTTTCAATGTCCGGATTGTGATAGCCACCGCCCAATGATTCGATCAGATCGACTGCCGCCACCAGTTGGTCGCTCTCCAACGCCCTCAGCGCATATTCCTGCTCCAGGACCGGATAGCGATGCCTGAGCACCTCTCGATCATCATCCAGACCATTGACGAGACGCACTTTCGCCAAGCGCCAATCATCACCCAGGGAGGCCACTAACCGTTTATGCGAGGCCATGATCTCATTGGTGGTGTGCCAGGCACTCAAACTGTCGGCCACTTCCCGCATGGCATCCAGCAAGGTGTCGTTATACAGTTCCACCGCGGCATCATATTCCGCGCGTTGCGCCCCCAATTCGCCGCGCAGCCGGCCGCCTTCGAACCAGGGCATGCGCAAACCGGGCGCCAGTCCATAGGAAAAGCTTTGGCCGCTGAAGAGAAAATTGGCCAGCTTGTCGGTGCCCTTCGCCAACGTCAGCGCATTGAATCCCACGAACCCCGTCAGATCGATGGTGGGATAAAATTGCGTGGTCGCCACCCGGACCAATCGCGATGCGGCGTGCGCTCGATAGAGGGCTGAGGCCAAGTCGGGCCGATGGACGAGTAATCCCATGGACAGATGGTCGGGCGCCGCAATCTGACTGGGAACAATCACTTTCGGTTTGGCAAACAGATGGGCCGCCTCGTCGGGGCCCTTGCCGGCCAACCGCGCCAGCAAATGGCGCTGCACGTCCAGCTGATCGCGAATCGCGGCTTGGCGCTTGAACGCCGCTTCATAGTCGGCCACCGCCATTTTGACCGGCTGGTCATTATCAAGCCCAAGGCGGAATCGAGTCTCCGCAAGCGTCTTGAGATCGCGGCGGATGCCGACGATGGTTTTGACAATAGTGAGTTGCTGCTGGAGAGCCTGTCCACGGAAGTAGGCGCGGGCAATACCGGTGGTCAATCGCAGGCGCACCTCGGCCGTTTCCGCCTCTTCGGCCGCCGCATGCCCCAAGGAGGCTTCCAGCATAGCCCGGTTCTTTCCCCAAAAATCGAATTCATATCGGAAGCTCAACGGGTTGATGATCCCGTACATGATTCTGATGCCCGCCACTTCCGGGTTCAGGGCTGCAAACACACCATGTTGGGAAATACGCTCATAAGTCAGCGAGGCATCGGCTTCAAGAAACGGCAGCAGCCGCGCGCCTTCCACCTTCACGAGCGAGGTGGCCTGCCGCAGCCGGGCGGACGCATGTTTCAATCCGGGGTTATCCTTGAGCGCCTGCTCGATCAAGCCATTCAGTTCGGGATTGCCGAATTGTTCCCACCAGTGATCCTCCGGCCACTTCTGCAGACGGCTCGTGACTTCGGACAGCGTCTCCGTCATTTCCGGCGGCTCGAGATATTGCGCCGGCGGATCCCCCTTCGGGACCCAGGCACAGCTGCTGAAGAGCAGTACGCAGCCGATCCCGAGACCGATCGGCAATCGCCGGCTCGTCGATGAACGCGATCTCATGGCACCTCCTCCATCAATGCTTCAGCGCGCCGCTGCCGCAGGTCGTCGGCGGGAGTCGGCGTCAACGGCAAGTGCGTCGGATGGGCGAACCACACGAGAACGCCCAAGCCGACAAACATGAAACTCGCGACGAAAAAGGCGTCGTTGAGACCCAGGATCGCCGCTTCTTGTTTAATTAACAGTCCGAGCTTGGCCTGAATTTCAGGGGGCGACAATCCGGCCGCGCTCAATTTGGCCGTGAGCTGTCCCATCGGATCAAATGAGATTGACTGGCGCCCTCCAAAGTGATCGGCCAAATGCAGTTGATGGAAATGGATGCGCCGGAACAGAACGATGCCTTGGAACGTAATCCCGAACGCTCCGGCAGCGACACGCAACAGGTTCGCGACCTCGGCGGCGCGCATGACCAAGGGACCGGAGAGGCCATGGAGGGTCAGTACCGTGACCGGTGTAAAAAAGGATCCCAAGAAGATACCTTCCACGAGCATCGGCCAGAACAGTTCTTCGTAGGAATGGGGATGGTCATACAAACCCAGCCAGTAAAACGTCCAGGCAAACCCCAGGCTGTTCAGGCAGATCAGCCAACGGGCATCGATGTATTTGCAGAGCACGTGCATGACCGCGATGGCAGGCGCGCCCAGCAAGACCAGCGGCAGCAACGCCAACCCGGCGAGTTTGGACGAATATCCCAGGATAAGCTGAATTTGTACGATCAGAAGCGACAGGAGCCCTTGGATCGAGAAAAACCCGAGCATGAGGCTGATGAGGCCGATCACAAAATTGCGATGCATGAACAACCGAAGGTCGAGCGTCGGATGCCGTTCCCCCAATTCCCAAATGACGAAGCAAGGAAAGGCGATAAGCAGTACCACGGCGATGGCCTGCAGGAACGGCGAATCCAGCCAGTCGAAATCGTTGCCCATGTTGAGCAAGGTCTGCAGTCCTAGGAGCAGCACGGCCAGCAACAGGAATCCGACCAGGTCGAATCGCGCATACCGCCGGTGGAATCCGCGGCCGTACAACAAGGCGCCCAATGTGCCGACGATCACCAGTGTCAGCACGAAGTCCAAATAAAATAAGAACCGCCACCCGAGCATATAGGCGATGTAGCCCCCCACCGGCATGCCGATCGTGAAGGGCGTAATGCTGAAGAGCCCCCAGACGGTCAAGGCGACTGCCTTTAATCGTTTGGGATATTCGTTGAGCAGCATGGATTGAGCAATCGGCAAGGTGATCCCGCCGGCAATGCCTTGCACGATGCGTGCGGGGACGAATTGCGCAAGCGTTTGGCTGTCGCCGCACAGATAGGACGCGACGCTGTACACCAGGAAGGCCCCGATCAGCAGGCGGTAGTCGCCGATCCGCCCGGACAGGTATCGCGCGAGGGGAAATCCCAACGCCAATCCGACCATGAAGTCGGTTTGGGCCCAGGTGAGAAAACTCGGCAGCACCCCGCCCAGATCCCCCGAGACGTGCGGCAACAAGGCGATGTACGAACCGGCGTTGAACAGCACGACGATGTGCGACAAGCCGAGCACGGCATTGAAGAGCACGAATCGCCATCCATGCAACCGCCTGAGATACACAGTCGCCATCGCCGATCTCCATCACTCAATACGAAGGCGAATAACCGGGTTGATCGGATCGGGGATTCCCCGGTTGAGTCGCCGCCGCAACGGGCACCGATTGCGCCGAGGCAGGCGCTGCGCCACGATGCGCCGCATAAATCGCCAACCCCGTAAACAGCATGCCCCCGACCAAATTTCCCAACGTCACCGGAATTTGATTCCAGAGCCACCAGGTCGAGAGGCTCACATTCGCGCCCAAGATCATGCCGACGGGAATCAGGAACATGTTGACCACCGCATGTTCGAAGCCTTGAGAAAAGAACAGCAAGGTAGGGCCCCAGATCGCGAGGATTTTCCCGGAAAACGATGTCGACATGAAAGCGGCGACGACCGCCAGACTGACCATCCAGTTACAGAGCATCCCTTTCGTGAAGACCGCGAGGAGGCCGGCTGGGCCATGCGACGCATAGTAGTTGGTTTTCGCCTCGGCGATCGCAATCAGCTTGGTGCCCACTGCATTGATCTGGGCATCTCCGGAGGTCGTCAAGGCGATCGCGAACAATCCCGCATAGAGCGTGCTGCCCAGCAGATTGCCCAGGAATACCCATCCCCAGTTCGCGAAAACCCGGCGCAGGCCGGCGTTTTTCTGACCTGCGACCGCTGCGCAGGGCAGTAGGGCGAAACTGCCGGTGATGATCTCCGCCCCAAGCAGAATGGCCAGAGCCAATCCGAATGGAAAAAGAAGACTGCCGATGATCCAATAACCCGTTTCTACAGCGACCGTGACCGCCATACTGGTTCCTATTCCCAGGTAAGCGCCGGCCAGCATGCCCCGAAGTACGAGCTGATGTGGCGGCAAGCTCAGCTTCACTGCCCCGCCGGCCAACATGCTATCCACTACGCCGTATGGCTTCACATAGTCCATCGCATCCTCCTTGTGGTCCGTTCGAGGCACGCTTGGCGATCCACCGATTCCGCCGAATGACATTCAGCTATTCCCACTGTGAGCAAACCACGTGCCTCACAGCCGGCAACAGATTTGCTCACCCAAAACGGGAGGGAAGACCTCCATCGCTTCCCCTGTGGGAAGTTGCGCCTTTCAAGAGCCTCCATCCGATCAGTAAAATTGGCGCGCTATCGCACAAGCGCACAGTGCGAAAACGCTCAAGCTGAAAAGTTACGTGCGTCAAACCGATACCGGCGAGCTCGTCCTGCCGGAGGGCCCACCCCGGAGGGTGCACGCCTCTGTCACGTCCAACGGGAGACGAAGTTGCACATGGACGGCGGTCAAGACTACGATGTCCCCGGAGATTGAAAAGCCCTCGTGAATGACCTGTTGAGCAACCTGCCGATCGCCCGCAAGCTCTTTCTTGCGTCGGTTATTCCTGCGCTGACGGTCCTGATCCTCAGCGTTTTGACCTACCGCAGCGTCGAGACCTTCTCCGACGATGAAGGCCAGCTGAACGACATCTACTATTCCCAACGGCTGGCTTCGGAATATCTCCGACTGATCGTCGACCTTGAAACCGGATTCCGAGGCTTTGTCTTGACCAGCCAAGAACACTATTTGTTTCCCTATCGAACCGCTCAAGACCACGTACTGAACCTGGGCCGCACGCTGGAAGCCAAGGTCTCTCAGTATGAAGACCAACAGGCGCTCATCGCTTCCATTCAACAGTTGGTCAGACAATTCATCGAAGAAAAGGAGCTCTTGATCGAGGCGGTGAAGGCCGAACATACAAACGATGCGCGACTGTATATCGAGGAGGGCAAGGGCCGGACGCTCATGCTGAAAATCCGGCAAGAGATGGGCCAATTCGAGCACCTCGCGCAGACGGCACTGAATAGCCGTCTGGCGAAACTCGCGCAGGATCGTGACACCATGTTGATGACTATTCTGGGAGGCGGCCTCTTTGCGTTGATCTGCATGGTGGGGGTGTTGCACCTCATCGCGCATTCCATCACGGCGCCCCTCGAGCAGCTGGCCAAGGCCGTCGTCGCCTCCGACAACGATCCCGTCCCCCAGGTTCCCATCTTGTCCGGCACAGACGAAATTGGAAATCTATCCCGTGTCATGCATGCCATGAGTTCCGCCATCCATTCCCATATCGCCGCGGTGGAACAATCGGAGGCGAATCTGCGGCAACTCAATCAAGACTTGGCGGGATCGGAAGCGAAATATCGAAGTATCGTCGACCATGCTCCCTTCGGCATCTTCACCACCCGCGGCATGACCCTCGTCTTCAGCAATCGTTACAACAGAGTTCTCGCAGGACTCGATCCCAGTGAAGAGAAGGATCCGGACGCCGTCCGGCGCGCCATTCACCCGGAAGACCGGGAACGGGTCGTCACTGAATTTTCAGAAGCCGTGGCGGAGGGGCGCGCCTATGAAACAGTGTTCCGGTTTCTCCATGGCGACGGGACCGTGCGGAGGGTCCTGAGCCGCCGTATTCCCATCAGCGACCATTCCGGCCGGGTGCTGATGTATCAAGGTTTCAACGTGGACATCACGGCGCTCGATTTGATGCAGACCCGTCTCCGCCGGGCTGAACGGCTCGCCACGCTCGGCCAGGTCGCCGCGGGCATCGCGCATGAAATCAGAAATCCGCTGGTCGGAATCGGCTCCACCACGTCTCTCTTGCTCGACGATATCGACCCGGACGACGGGCGACGCCGCGACCTTGAAGTAATCTTGCAGGAGACCAAACGTCTCGACCGGATCGTGAATCAGATCATTGACTATGCCCGCCCTCGCGAGATCGTGGCGCTCCCGTTCGATATGGTACAACTCGTGCAGGAAGTCACCAAGGTGTTGGATGAACCCCTCACACACAAACAGTCGGCCATACGTCTTCTGGCGCCGGCGGCGCCTTACACCATCCAAGCTGATCGGGATCAATTCAAACAGGTGTTACTCAATGTGATGCAGAATGCGATCGAAGCGACTTCTCCGGGCAGTCCCATCATCGTCTCCCTGGCACAACTCGCCCACGGTGTCGAACCGGGGCTGGAGATTGCGGTGACGGACCAGGGCAGCGGCATCAGTCCTGCCCACCTGGCGCACGTATTCGAACCGTTCTTCACCAGCGGCAAACCCCGCGGCACCGGGTTGGGGCTGGCCATTTGCCGGAACATTCTCGATGCGCACGGCGGGGACCTGACACTCGAAAGCGAAGTCGGCAACGGTACGACCGTTCGGGTCTGGTGCCCCCTGCGACAACAACCGCTACGGATCCAGGAAGAGGAGCAGCATGCGGGCCACGATCTACGTCACCGATGACGAACCAGCCATTCGCACCGCCATTCTCAAACGCCTCTCACGGCGACAACATGCCGTCACGGGGTTCGAGTCGGGAGAGGATTTAGTCAGGGCCGTTACGCAGCTCGTCCCGGATCTGATTCTGCTGGATCTCAAGATGCCGGGGATGGGAGGGCTGGAGGCGCTGCGGCAGATTCGTCCGATCGCCCCCCAGACGCTGGTGATCATGTTGACCGCCTACGGCACGGTGGAAGACGCCGTAGAAGCCATGCGGCTGGGGGCCTATGATTTCTTGATTAAATCCGTGGACCTGTCCGGCGTCGATCCCGTGGTCGATCGCGTGCTGGAATTTCTCGCGCTTCGCCAACGGCTCGAATTTTCGCTCGAAGACCAGAACAGCCCCTATGCCCTCTCGAATATCAACGCGCGCAGTCCGGCGATGCAACTGTTGTTGGGGCAGGTTCGCGACGTGGCCCAGAACGCCAAATCAACGGTCTTGCTTCAAGGTGAAACCGGCACCGGCAAAGAATTTCTCGCGCGAGTCATCCATTGCAACAGCCCGCGCGCCACGGGCCCGTTTGTCGCCGTCAATTGCACCGCCATACCGAAGGAACTCTTCGAGAGCGAGCTGTTCGGATTCGAGCGCGGCGCGTTCACGGGGGCGCACCAGCGCAAACGGGGGCTGCTGGAAAAGGCCGAAGGCGGCACCTTGTTTCTGGATGAAATCGGCGATCTGGACCCGGCGATGCAGGCCAAACTACTCAGAGTTTTGCAGGAACGCACGTTTCGCCGCCTGGGCGGCATGGAAGACCTCTCCGTCGATTTCCGCTTGATGACCGCGACCAATCGCGACCTCAAGAAGGACACGGCGCGCGGCACGTTTCGGGAGGATCTCTATTTCCGCTTGAACGTGGTGACGTTCGAACTCCCGCCGCTCCGCGTGCGCACCGAGGACATACTGCCGCTCTGCATGCAAGCCATGCTCCGATTCGGCAAAGAATTTGGAAAAGACGTCGTGGATATCGATCCCGAGGCGCAGGAGCTGCTTCAACGGTACAGCTATCCGGGCAACATTCGCGAGCTTCAGAACATCATCGAGCGCGCAATGATCCTCTGTCACGACAAGACCCTCACCGCCGGCTGCCTGCCGCGGGAGCTTCGCGACCAGGCCCCGCATATCGCGGTTGCCACGGCCCAGGGCGCCCACCCGTCGCTTCGCATCGAGATGGTGCTGGGCCAACAGACCTTGGCGGATGTCGAGACCGCCTTGATCGAAGAGGTGGTACGACTCTCCGATCACAATAAGACGCTGGCAGCCAAACATCTTGGTTTGACGCGATTCGCCCTGGATCGCCGCCTCAAGAAACAAATGGAGCAGGAGTGACCTTTCCGCCCTCCATGTCATGCACCTTGTGCAGTGCCGGGGCGAGGCGGATAATTATTCATGGCTCGGATTCCGATGTCTGATCATCACACCCGATGGGTTCTCCCGGTCGTCGCCGGACTGAGCGGGGGACTCCTTGCGCTGGATCTGTTCATGCCGCTCGGAGTGGCCATCGGCGTGCTCTATGCCGGGATCGTCCTGGTGGCTTCGTCGTCGTCCAATCCTCGGCTTCCGCTACTCACCGCCGGCTGCGCCAGTGGACTGCTCATTGTGGGAGCGGCGTGGGGTCCTCGTCTGAGCAGCATTCCTCTGTGGGTCGGCCTCACAAATTGCGCGCTCGGTTTGGTCATCGTCTGGATTTCCGCCATACTATTGCGCCAGCGACACCAGGCGGAGATCCACCTTCGCCAGACCAAGGACGAATTGGAAGACCGAGTCGCCGTCCGCACGAAAGAACTCGCGAACGTGAATCAATCGCTGTTGAATGAAATTTCGGAACATGTGGAGACGGAACAATCACTCCGCATGAGCGAGCAGGCGCTCGCGAACAGCCGCCAGGAGCTGCAGGATTTGGCAGCCCGTCTCCTCACGGCGCAGGAAGAAGAGCGGCGCCGTATTTCCCGAGACCTTCATGATGACATCAACCAGCGACTGGCCATGCTGGTGGTGCAGGTAGAGTCCTTGGACAGCAACCTCCCACCTTCGACGAACACCTGCAGCAAGGAATTGCGCTCCATCCAGGACCGCCTGACCGAGTTGTCCGATGATGTTCGGCATTTGGCCTACCAATTCCATCCGTCGATTCTCGATGACCTGGGGCTCACAGTCGCCCTGCAACGCCTGGTCGATGATTGTACCGCCCGTTCGAACCTGAGGGGCACGTTCGATGCCTCCCACCCTCCCGAACAGCTTCCGCAGAACGTCTCCACCTGTCTCTATCGGATCGCACAGGAATGCCTCGCCAATGTCGTGAAGCATGCGCGCGCCACCAGCGTGCGGGTGTCTCTCTCGTCGACTGCCGAGACCGTCACACTTCGGGTGGACGATGACGGAATCGGGTTCGATTCGCACAGCGTGATCGACGGCCATCGCGGTCTTGGATTGGTCAGCATGACGGAGCGCGTGCGTCTGGTCCAGGGGACGGTGGCCATCGAGTCAATCCCGCAGCGAGGCACTTCGCTGTGCATTACCGTTCCCCATCGCGAGGCGCTCGTATGACGATGCCGCGAGTCTTATTGGCAGACGACCATACGTTGGTGCTGGAAGGGTTTCGGCGAATCGTCGAGCAACGCTGCGAGGTCGTGGGAGCGGTCGAAGACGGTCGAGCCTTGCTGGAAGCTGCGGCACGCCTGCGCCCGGATTTGATCCTTTTGGATATCTCGATGCCGCTTCTGAACGGCATCGATGCGGCGCGTCAGCTAAAAAAAACGCACCCCCACGTCAAACTTGTTTTCGTCACGATGCATGCCGATCCCGCCTATGTAAGCGAGGCATTCAAAGCGGGCGCGTCGGCCTATCTGCTCAAGCGGTCCGCCGCCCGAGAGTTGGATCAGGCCATTGAGTCCGTCCTGAAAGGACAATTTTTCGTCACGGCTTTGCTGACGAAGGAACTCGTCACCTCTCTATCCGAAGGGCACCATACTCCCTTCGTCACACGGCAAGATTTGACGCCGCGACAACGCGAAGTGCTGCAGCTCGTGGCGGAAGGACGCACCATTAAGGAAATCGCCGCGCTGCTCAATATCAGCCCCAAGACGGTGGAGTTTCACAAGGCGCAGATCATGTTCCATCTCGACCTCCACACGACGGCTGAGTTAACGAAATACGCCTTGGCACATGGCCTCACATCGGCCTGAAACCTAGGAGTCTGTCCGAGTAATGCCATTCTATTGCGGCACATGATCTGCAGTAGTTTGCGTCGTTCTCCGCTCGAAAAAATCCTCAACGTATTCGTATTCCAGCGAATACGCTTCCGGTTTTTTCGAGCCTTCGGCCGCGCATCTACCAGCAGCTCCTTCGCCTCGCAACGAAGGATTCCTCGGACAGACTCTTAGTCTCGTTAAGATAATGGGCTTGTTATAGGCACGCGCAACATTTTCGCACCAACCTAGGTAGTTGCCTAGTTGTCAATCCCCTGTCATGTCGTTACTCTAAGTCGCTATGTCTGATCCCGCATCACCTATGTCGGTCGTTCTGTCCCCGTACCGTCCAAGGAGGCCTGGGCGATGGACTGCACAGCCACCCAATGTCAATTCTGTTGGCGCATTCGGGACGACGGGAGTGACCGGCGTTCCTCCACGGTTTGGGCCGATCTGCCGGCTTTTATTCAGAAATACGATTTGAAGCCGCATGATCTCTCCTTTTCTGAAGGGTATTGCCCCGACTGTGATCGCTTTTATTGCCAGCTCACCCAAAGCGTCTGGTCATGATGGACCTTCCGCTGCCATCGAACAGACGAGTGCGCAAGCGCATGGATTACCCGCGATGCGGGAGTCAGATGATGCAAGAGCGTTCTCTCTTACGATGTACCGTCGCGACTCCCCTCAGGTTTTCCGATGGGCGA